>JBDHRU010000040.1:0-14535 GCA_039807765.1 Nitrosomonas sp.
GCAGCGTCGGCAAGTCATGCGTTGTCACTGCGGCAAGCGCTTGGGCGGGATAATTCTGCGGCGCGATGAAATTGCCGGCTGTATCCTTTTCCAATATCAACAACCGGTAAGAGAGAATATCCGATGGCGGCAAAGCAGCCTGCACCTCCGCTGGCACAGTCCCCAAATCTTCACCGATGATCAGGCATTGATTACGCTGGCTTTCCAGAGCCAGAATACCGAGCAGATCCGCAAAAGGATAACGCACATAAGCACCTTCCGCAGGCATCAGGCCGGCCGGTATCCAATATTGACGCATCAATCCCATGACATGATCGAGGCGTAAGGCGCCTGCATACCGCATCGCGTGCCGGAGCGTTGCAATGAACGGCACATAGCCCGCTTCGCGCAGGCGATCGGGCACGAGCGGCGGCAATCCCCAATCCTGACCGAGCTGATTATTCAGCTCCGGCGGCGCTCCTATTCCAACGCCCATTGCGTAAAGCGCCTGATTGGCCCAAGCTTCGGCCCCGTTGCCGTCCACCGAAATAGCCAGATCCAGATACAAACCCACGCCAAGCCCTAATTCCAGTGAGCGCCATCCGGCAGCACCCAATTGTAAATCCGCCTGCCATTGCAGGTACGCAAAAAATTCGATGCGATCCCGGTGTTGCAGTTCAAATGCACGTACTTCATCCGATCCGAATTGGCGGTATGGTTCCGGCCATACCGGCCAACCCCAGATGCCGGGATCTTGATTATGGAAGTATTCTTGTAACGCTTCGAATAAAGCATGGTGGTACAAATGCTCGCCTTCCTGCGCCTGGAAAGCGCGAAAAGCCACGGCGCGTTCGCTGTTTACCGCAATATGTTGTGTCAAAAAATGCTGGAACAACCTTTCCAGCAAAGGCAACTTGAGCGCGGCGACACCGGCGTAATCGACCTTAGCGGCTGCCCGTAATCCTTCCAAGCGGATTTGAAACTCCGGCGTTCTCAGTATGGCGCGCACCGCATCGCATTCATGAAAATCGGCAACCGCTTCGACGTCAAGATAAAGAATATTCAGGAATAAGCGGCTGGAAGGGCTATACGGGCTGGCATGTTCCGGATTATGCGGAAACAGCGCATGCAGCGGATTGATACCGATGACATCCGCGCCTTGCGCCGCCCATTGTTCCAGCAGTTTGCGCAGATCAGTGAAATCACCCATGCCCCAATTGCGTTCCGATCTTACGGCATAGAGCTGGATGGCGGGACCCCAAACACGGCCAGTGCGGGCAACCGCCTCGGGTTGATAACAGGTAACCGGGGTAACAATGAAAGTCTGTTGCACACAAGGCTCCCCGCAACGCCATAGCGTCAGACGATGATAGCCTGGTACCGGACACCTCGGTAAATCCAGACGCCAAGCAGTATACGCAACGCGCTCGATTTTTCTAGTGTTAATTTTGCGCAGCGCTCGAGGACGAAAATGACCTTGCAGATTACCACCTGTCTCAAGATCCAGACGCCATTCCCAGTCATCGTCAAGACAACTGTTCGGTGTAACCAGACGCACCCAGGGCGTATGCCAGGGCACGACCGATACCGGCTCAAGCATGCAGCGCCAAGGGCGCAGTTTGTGCTCGCGGATGGCGGTCGTGATTTTTTCCGCTGTGGAAACGTCGAATCCCATGGCGGTCAATAACAGACGCTGGGTTGCCGCAGAAGCAATATGCCGCTGTTGCCAGTTATCGGTGTACTCCGGCAATATGCCCGCCAGCTCGCTCAGTTGCGCCAAGAGCTTGGCTTCATTTCCGGATTTAGCCATGATGTTCCTCCAGATACCAGACAGTAGCGAAAGCGGGCAGGATGCCGGATGATAGGCTTTGCTCCGGTTTTTCTTCACTGCTGAAAAATACCTTGCCTTGCGGCAAGCTGGTCAAGCTCACCGGTATTGCGCCCAAATTGGCATAGACCGACAATCGCGCGTCACCTGCGAGTGACCAGCCGGCATGCAACGCATACGGCGAAAGCACTGCAAAATGACCGTCATGCACGCCATACAGACGCGGCACAATAATGCATTGACGGATTTCCAGCAATGTATGGTACAGCTCGAGCCATTTGCGGCTACGCAACTGCTTTTGCATCCGCCAATCCAGCTTGGCCAGCTTGAAAGTGGACTCGGCGCAAGGATCCGGGATCGCATTGCGCGCCGCAGGATCATAGAAACGCTCAAAACGGGCGAATTCATTGCGCCGTCCCTGCGTCACCGCTGCCGCAAGATCGCCGCTGAATTCGCAAAAAAAGGGAAACGGTTCACGTGCGCCCCATTCTTCTCCCATAAACAGCAACGGCACGGCAGGCGACAGCAAGAATAAAGCGATGGCGGCGCGCAACGCCGCGGTTGTCGTTAAGGTCACCAGACGCTCGCCCATGGCACGATTACCAATCTGATCGTGATTCTGAAGAAAATTGACAAACGCTGTAGGCGGGAGAAAAGCACTTGACTCACCGCGCGGCTTGCCGTTGCGATAAGCGGAAATTTCACCTTGATACGCGAATCCTTCCGTTAGGCAGCGCCCGAGATGACGGATCGGCTCATGGACATAATCCGTGTAATAACCATCGCTCTCATGCGTCAGTAAAACATGATAGGCATGGTGCGCATCGTCGTTCCACTGCGCATTGTAACCAAGAACTTGCCCGTTCCGTCCACGCGTCAGATAGCGTGTAGTATTGTGATCATTTTCTAGAATCAGATGAATATGACGTTGCGCAGCGAAGGTTTGCCGTACGGTTTGCGCCAACTCTTCAAGAAAATCGGGGTGACCGACATCGTGCATCGCATGTACGGCATCCAACCGCAGCCCGTCGAAATGATATTCTTCCAGCCAATAGAGTGCGTTATGTCGGTAGAAATCGCGCACCGTCTTTGAATCGTCGCTATCGAGGTTGATCGCCGCGCCCCAGGGGGTGTGATATTGGTCATTGAAGAACTGTAGGGCGTAATGATGAAGATAATTACCTTCCGGCCCAAAATGGTTGTAGACGACATCCAGCAACACCATCAGTCCGTGCTGGTGAGCGCTTTGTATCAAACGCTTAAGATCGTCCGGAGTTCCGTAAGCGCTATCCGGTGCAAATAGCAGAGTACCGTCATAACCCCAATTGCGTTGCCCGGGGAAATCGGCTATCGGCATGAGTTCGATTGTGGTCACACCCAACGCCGCCAAATAATCCAAGCGTTGTTCGACGGCTGCGAAAGTCCCCTCAGGCGTGAAAGTACCCACATGTATTTCGTAAATCACGGCTTCTTCCCATGGCCGGCCGCACCAGTCATCATCTTGCCAATCAAATGCAGCCGGATCGATAACTTGGCTTGCTCCATGCACATCATCGGGGTTATAGCGCGCGGCGGGATCGGGCACGCAAAGCCCGTTATCGATTTGGTATCGATAGCGACTGCCTGCTTGCGCTTGCGGGCTTATCCATTCATACCAGCCCTCCTCCTCCGCGTGCATGGAAACAGGTGCTTCATCGCCGATCAGCAGAAAAACCCGGACGGCTGAAGGCGCCCATAAGCGGAAACGCACCTGATTGGTTTGCGTAAACTCGGCACCGAAGGGCATAGCGTGTTGTCGTTTCATATTTTTCCTTATCAATAGCGCTACTGTAAGGAGTGAAGTCGGTCAGATGTCGGTATTATTTTCCGCACCTGCCATGACCTGATCAAACAGGTCGAGTAACACGAGTACCGAACTCTCCAGCATCACTGCATCGCCGTCGAGTACTTTTTTCACTTCAGCGAGCATCTTCTCGAGCTGAAATCGCATGAATAATTCTTGCCATTGCGCCGGTTCGGTCGGATAAGAATCGATTTCAGCCATAGTCATGCGGTAACCCGAAAGAAAACTACCGATGGACGCTCTTTGCCATTGCAGCGCGCGGCTCTCCAATAAATCACGGAGCATCCGGTTTTCAGTGAAATGCCGTTTTACCGCAAGTGTGCCAGCCATACGCAGTGAATAGCACATTCCCGCGACATCCTTGAGGGGTGACTGTTTAGCGCGGCGGAGTTCGAGCGGCAACCCGGGATCGCCTTCAAAATCGGTAATTATGAAATCGCTATGAGCCAGCAATATTTGATCAAGGTGATAATTTCCGTGGATGCGGCTTTTATACCCGCAAAATTCATCGCCTTGCGCGCCCGCGAAACGATCCAATGCAGGCTGGCGCAAACTGAGCAGGCGTGCACAAACAGTCTGCAGCGACTCGGGCAACTCGAAGGATTTTCGTTCGAGTTGATTAAAAGTATCGATGAGATCGGTGCGCAATTGCTCCACGTGCGCCACCACTTCGCTGATTGTCAGCGTTTCAGGATCGAATGCCGGATCTCCCGTAATCTTGGTCAATGCCCGATGCAACTCGGCAGTGCACCGCCCCAACATTTCCATTTGCGATAAGTAGCCGGCATGTATTTCCGGCTCACACGCATGATCGGGTTCCGTGGCGCATAGTTTGAAATAGCGATCCAGATAATCCTGGGTATAGTCCCAGGCGCTACCTTGATTGGGAATATAACCATGCAACGCGGCAATGGCGGTCGCGCCATTTGCGGCCTGATACTGCAAAGTTCCTGCCAAAGGCGCCACACACCGGCAAGGTGAAATTTCAGTCAGAAACCTGCCCATTTCCAGTTCAGGATTGATACCTTCCTGCACCCGCCGGTAAACTTTGAGAATTAGTTGTTCGCCATACACGATGGTGGTATTGCTTTGCTTGAGCCGGGGGCGCGTCACAGGGATTGTTTCCGGCAGATCAGGAAATGCCGGAGTGCTGGAAAACACCATTTCACCGGCGGCGAAGAGAAAGCGTAGGTTGGCCGCGATAGCCTGCAGCAAGAAACAGCAAAATGCATCTTCACCCAAGGCATCATACAGTATGCCCTCGCGCGCATGCTGCCTGACTTTTGCCAGCATCCAAGGCGACATCGCATGGTATTGCTGTTCCGCCGCTTCGCCGAGCATCAAGCCCAACGGTAAGAAGTAGGTCTGCGCCGCACCGCTATCCGGTGTAAGTTTGATCAGTAGCGGCAACCATCCCTGCCCTTCCGCAGTTTTCCAGACATCGCTGAGTTGCAAATCCAATTCAAGCTGCGTAATCGAATGTTCCGCCTCGGCATACCAGTATTGCGCGGCAAGAAACGGTGGCAATATTTCCGTCTCCAGTTGTATGCGGGTTTTACGCGTCAGCAGATCGCTTACTTTGCCAACCGGCTCGGCCATCAATGCACTAAGCAGTCCCTCAGGCAAAACCAATACCGGCAACATTTCCCGGGGAAGCTTGTCGATGTGCCAGACAGGCGCTGCCACATCGGTGGCCAATCGAAACCAGTAAAAACTGTAACTTGGTAAACTCAATAGATAAGGCAATTCGCCAATGGCTGGAAAAGCGGTACTTCCAATCAGCTCAATCGGAACGCGGCCTTTGTATGCGGCCAGATCCAGTTCGACAGGTTGCGCGCTGCTCGCAAGATTGGCTACGCACAGAATATTTTCTTCCTGATATTCGCGTAAATAGGCGAGTATTTTGCGATTACCCGGATGTAAAAATTTGATGGTACCGCGGCCAAAGGCTTTATGTCCTTTACGAGTCGCGATCAAGCGGCGCATCCAATTCAGCAGCGAGCTGGCATTGCGGCTTTGCGCTTCCACATTCACGGCTTCATAGCCATAGAGTGGATCCATGATGGGCGGCAGATAAAGCCGCTGCGGGTCGGCTTTGGAAAATCCGGCATTGCGATCAGGGCTCCATTGCATCGGTGTGCGCACACCGTTACGATCCCCGAGGTAGATGTTGTCGCCCATGCCGATTTCATCACCATAGTAAATAATCGGGGAACCGGGCATCGACAGCAGCAAGCTATTGAGCAACTCTATTTTGGCGCGGCTGCCGCCCATCAGCGATGCCAAACGGCGCCGGATGCCCAGATTAAGCCGCGCGCGCGGATCGACAGCATAAATTCCGTACATGTAATCACGTTCCCGGTCGGTCACCATTTCCAGCGTCAATTCATCGTGATTGCGCAGGAAAATAGCCCATTGACAGTTCGCCGGTATCTCCGGAGTCTGCGCCAGTATTTCAATGATGGGATGACGATCTTCCTGCGCGACCGCCATGAAAATACGCGGCATCAGAGGGAAATGGAATGCCATGTGACACTCATCACCGTCGCCAAAATACTCACGCACGTCTTCCGGCCATTGATTAGCTTCGGCCAGAAAAATGCGGTCGACGTAATGCCGATCCAAGCCTGCACGCAGATGTTTGATGACGGCATGGGTTTCGGGCAGATTTTCATTATGCGTTCCTTCGCGTTCGCACAGATACGGAATGGCATCCAAGCGCATGCCATCCACGCCTAAGTCAAACCAGAATCGCATGGCACGCAGTATTGCGTTCATAACGTGAGGGTTGGCAAAATTGAGATCCGGCTGATGGGAAAAGAAACGGTGCCAGTAATATGCCTTTGCCATCTCATCCCAGGCCCAGTTCGATTTCTCCGTATCGGTGAAAATGACACGGGTATTTTCGTATTTCTTGATGGTCTCGCTCCAGACATAGTAATCACGCTTGGCAGAGCCTGGTGGTGCTGCGCGCGCTGCTTGGAACCACGGATGCTGATCTGAAGTATGGTTAATCACCAATTCAGTAATCACTTTCAGATTGCGTTTGTGCGCTTCTTTTAAAAAAACCCGGAACTCGGCCAACGTCCCGTAATGGTTATGAACATCGCGGTAATTCGAAATATCGTACCCATCGTCGCGCAATGGCGATGGATAAAACGGCAATAGCCACAGTGTATCGATGCCGAGATCTTTTAAGTAATCCAGCTTGGTGACCAAACCGGGAAAGTCGCCGATGCCATCGCCGTTACTGTCGCAATACGTACGTACATGCAGTTGATAAATAATGGCATCTTTGTACCAAAGTGTATTTTCCGCGGTATCCATAAACTCCCCTCCGCCAGTCAAATAATTGATACTTCTGCGATTGCTTAAAAGATTATCGCGCAGCCGGCCGCTTTAATTCACTGTGATAGTCCGCACTTCAAATAATTCATCGATTCACGTAAATCGTTTTGTATTTTCTCAATATTTCAAATTACACTCATCTAATCGTCCACAATCCCCTGCTCCGGAAACAGCACATCGGTAAACCCGAACAAGCGAAAATCCTCAATACGCATCGGATACAAAATACCTTGCAGATGATCGCATTCGTGCTGCACCACGCGTGCATGAAAACCGCTGACGCTGCGGTCAATCGTTTTACCGTATTGATCCATGCCGTGATAGCGCAACTGCTTGTAACGTGGCACTATGCCGCGCATACCGGGGACGCTGAGACAACCCTCCCAGTCGTCTTCCTTGTCATCCGCCAGCGGTATCAATTGCGGATTGATCAGCACAGTGAAAGGCACTTCTTCGGCATGTGGGTAACGCGGATTCTGATCAAAACCGAAAATCACCACTTGCAGACTTACGCCGATCTGCGGCGCGGCCAAACCGGCACCGTTGAGATACGTCATGGTATCTTGCATATCCTGAATCAACTCATGCAGCTCGGCAGTATCGAACCGCTCGACCGGTTTGGCGGTTTGCAGCAGCACCGGGTCGCCCATTCTCAGTACAGATCTAATAGCCATCGCAACCCGCCACATGTTCCAAGATGTTTCTGACACGCACCATCGCTTGTTCCAGAACCGCATAGATTTCTTCCAGCGGTATGGCGTTCACATTGGCACCGCGTCCGGCGGCATGGTTGGCGATCACCGCGAGGGTGGCGTAACTCAAACCCAGTTCTCTCGCCAAAGCTGTTTCCGGCATGCCGGTCATGCCGACTATATCGGCGCCGTCACGCTCCAGCCGATTGACTTCCGCAGCGGTTTCAAGCCGCGGTCCCTGGGTTGCGGCATAAACACCGCCGTCAAAAACAGCTTCATCGGCTGCACTCGCCGCTTGCAACAACAACGCGCGCGCCTGCTGGCTATACGGGAGGGTAAAATCGATATGCGTCACCGGTTGATCCTTTCCTTCAAAAAATGTGAAATTGCGTCCATGGGTGTAGTCGATGATCTGGTGCGGCACCACCAGCTTGCCCGGCGCCAGATCGGCGCGGATACCGCCGACCGAAGCCACCGAGATAACGTGCGCGGGGTTTAGCGAATGCAGCGCCCATAAATTCGCACGATAATTGATCGCGTGCGGCGGTATCGTGTGACCGTGGCCATGGCGCGCCAGAAATACGATGTCCATACCATGCAATTTGCCGAATGTCAGCGGTCCGGAAGGTTCACCGTACGGCGTGCGGATGATTTGCCGGTGCGATATTTCGAGACAGGATAATTGCGTCAACCCGCTGCCACCGATAATTGCCAGCATTGCTTCCCCCGTTTTCAGCCTTTCACTGCATAAATCGCGGGCAGATTCCGCCACGCACCCTGTATATCCATGCCAAAACCGAATACATACCGGTCCGGCACCATCAAGCCGGTAAAATCGGCTTTGAACGGTTTGGAATGACCGGTTTCTTTCTCGGCAAAAACCGCACTATAAAATGCTTTTGCGCCATTCTCCAACACTTTGTCACGGATCGCGGCCAAGGTGATGCCTTCATCGAGGATATCATCCAGCACCAGAATAACCCGATCCCTGACACTTTCCCCGGGTTCGATGCGCCAGCAAATATCCCCGCCCTTTCGCGCATCGCCGTAGCGCGTCAAATGCACATAATCCAAATCCAGTGGGAAGTGCAACTGCGGCAGCAATTGTCCGGTAAAAATGACTGCCCCTGTCATCACGCACAAAATCAGCGGTTGCTGATGCGATAATTCGCGCGTGATATCGGCGGCCAGACATTGCAGCGCTTGCACAACAGTTTGCTCGGAATGAATTAACTCGGCTGCTTCGAGTATTTGCGCTGCTTGATGAGTATTCATCATGAGAATGAAATTTCCAAACTTTTAATTGAATTGCCGGTTTGAAATCAAGCGCAATATAACAGGACTTTCCCTGCTACCGCCCGATCCTCCACGTACTTTAGCTGAATTTTACGCAAAATAATGACAACAATGGCACGAACCTTGCCTACCCTGCCGAATAGAGCGTGCGCAAAGTTACACGAAGCACCGTAGTCGCACCGGTTGATTTGATCAGCCGTGGTTTTGAAGAATAGTAGTCATTTCAGACGCGGTGAGAATTTTTTACATTAACTCACCGAAAAATGCTTTTATTTTCGAAATAATAGATGGTAGGCGGTTATTTGGAGCGTTCTTGATTTTTCTGCTGCATGCCAACCCCGTATTCGTATACCAACTTCCCTCCCAGCCATCCCGCACTGCAAAGGAAAACAAATCCCATAACCGATAAAGCGATGGCAACCGGTCCCGGCTGTTCGAGTTGAGTACCGTTCAGACGCAAAAACAAGCTGACTGCATAACAAGACCAACTGATCAAGATCAGTATCATGTGCTGATTGGCTATCTTCATTGCTGGATTTTGCTGGTCAATTTTTCCAAGCTCCAGCAGGCCGGTCATCATGGCTAGCAACGCGGTGATTGTCCCGGTAACCAGTAACACCCCAGCTACCCAACCGGCTTGTTCATTGGCGAATAAGCTGACAATGTCAGCGATGGTCGCAAGAAACCAGGTTGCTATCGGGAAATGAACCAGCATTGGGTGGATAGGGTGTTTCATAGTTTTTACCTTCTTTGTTAACTAAATGAACATGCTCAGCAGCGTCAGAAAACCCGCCACCGCTACACCTGCATGAATGAGCACGATGTTTTTAGGTGCAACACTATTTTTGATATGAATAGAAGCCAGATAGAACCCGCCCAATGCCGCCACCACGAGTAAACCCAATGCAGCTGTCAAGCGCGTGTCTCCCGAGCCTTCCAGAACCAGCATGATCAACATGACCAAACCTGCCGCTCCAAGCAATGCATGCACAATGGACAAAGACCACGGCGCCAGCTGCCCGGCAAATACTTTCAGGGCCAATACGACACCGCCAACGGCCGCGATTGCTAAAACAATGACTAAATATGTAAGCATTCACTTCTCCTTTCCTTATAATGTCAGGACTTCTACTTTACTGTAGATTTTATAACTTTTGCAATACAAATATGTCAAAACTGACTAGATCAACCATTTCAAGTAGTTAAATGCCATCACTATCCTTTCTGGGCCAGAGTCAGCAATCATTGGTCACGGCTTTGCTCCGTCACCGCACCGGACTTACAGTAGATGAATTGTCACAGCTACTATCCATTTCCCGCAACGCGGTCAAGCAGCATCTTTCCAGTTTGGGAAGTAACGGTTTGATCCAAAGCACTCAGCGGGAAAGTACCGGTGGCAGGCCCAGCAAAATTTATTCGCTGTCGTCGAGCGGTTTGGAGCTTTTTCAAAGACGCTATTCATCCATCGCGAAATTGTTGTTTTCCTGGGTTGACAAAAATCTAGGTGAGCAGGAATTGCAAGCGTGCTTGCAATCATTGGGAAAACAAATGGCGGGAGAGTTCGAACATCGCATGGCGAGACAATCGTCACCGGCCAATAAACTTCGTGAAGCGGCGGCGATTATGTCCGAACTGGGCTATGATGCCAGCGTGAGGCAGGATTTGGAGAATTCTACCGAGATTATCGCCAATAATTGTATTTATTATCAACTGGCTGAAGAACATCAGAGATTTTGCGCACTCGATCTAAGTTTCCTGTCCACTTTATTAAGAGCCGATATCCAACACAAGGAATGTATTGTCAAAAAAGGCAATCATTGCTGCTTCGCGATTGTAGAACATACAGAGTAGAAATTCACGGGCAGATTTTTAAAAATAGTTTGATTTATATTCCTGAATAACGGAGCTGGGTTTGAGCTGTATGAAATGTCACCGCCTCCATCATTTCTAAGCCCCCCGCTTCCCTATCGATCCAAGAAACACAACAAACACCTTATCTGCAATAAAGTCAGTCGATTCGATTTCAAGTAAGCTGATAAATAGCGCGATACTTATTCTGCAGATAATCAATGAAATAATCCGGATTCAACGATTCACCGGTTACACGCTCAACCAGTTGCTGCGGTGTGTAGAGTCTGCCTTGACGATGGATTTTTTCATTAAGCCAATTTTTAACCGGTACAAAGTTACCCGTGGCGACGTTCTGCTCAGTCCCGGGTTGTTCGTTCAGCAGTGTTTGGTAGAGCTGGCATGCAACCATCGCCCCTAAGGTATACGAAGGAAAATACCCGAACGCGCCGCTACTCCAATGTGAATCCTGCAGCACACCGCGTGCGTCATCCGGTGGATCGATTCCCAAGTATTTTCGTGTCAACTCATTCCAGATAAGTGGTAAATCATCAACCGGTATCGAACCGTCAAACAATCCTCTTTCGATTTCATAGCGCAGGATAATATGCAACGGATAGGTCACTTCATCCGCTTCAACCCGAATAAAATCCGGTTTGCAGATATTGATCGCTCGGTAAAAAGAATCCGCGGTGACATGCTGCAAATTTTCCGGAAACGTAGCGCGGACCGTAGCGAAATAATGCTGACAAAACGGCTTGCTTTGCGCGATCATGCGCTCCCAGAACAGCGACTGGGATTCATGTATACCCATCGTCAGCGATTCGGATACCGGTAAATCACCTAACTCATAGGGTCGCCCCTGTTCATAAAGCGCGTGTCCTGTCTCATGAATTACGGCGTATAGCGATTCAATAAAATTACGCTCACTGTAACGTGTAGTGATGCGCACATCGGTTGGATGGCTGCCACCGCAAAACGGGTGTACCGATACGTCCATACGGCCTTTCTCAAAATCAAAACCAATATCGCGGCTGATTTTGCGCGCCAGCATTTCCTGTTTATCCAGTGCGAATCGTCCTTGCAAGAATGAAGTATCCGGCTGAACCGCATGATTCTGAATAGCTTGAATCAATGGAATCAATTCCGCTTTCAATCGCTCAAACACCGGTGTGATCATACGCATCGTCGTGCCGCGTTCAAACAGATCGATATTCGCATCGTACGGATCAAGATTTGGCAATACATGCTGCGCCCATTCTTTTTTCAGATGTAAAAAACGCTGCAATACCGGTGCAAAATCGGTGAACTTATTTTTCTGTCTCGCCACAACCCAGATACCATGTCCGCGCGAACTGAGTTCCGCCAGTTCCTGCACCAGCCGCTTCGGCACTTTGGTTTCCAGTTCATAGCTGCGCAGGGCTTCACGAATATTGCACTGTTCCACCTCAGAAAAACCGGCGCATCCCATTGCTGCCAGTTCCTTCAAGCAATCACCCAGTCGAGGGTCGGTCATGCGTTCGTGAATTACCCCTGCCAGTGCGGCAATTTGCTTGGCGCGCGCATTAGCGGCCCCCGGCGGCATCATCACTTCCTGATCCCAGCCCAACGTGCTCATAGCGCCACTTAAATGAGAAATTTCTTCAAGTCTTTGCACTAAATTTTGGTAATGCGGATTCATTCTTCTCCCGTTCCGGATTTGTTTGCCTGCGTTGCACATACACCCCAAGTTCCTGGGGATAGCGCTGATAATCCAAGCCCAGTATCATAGCAACTTTTCCATCCATCCCTCATACTGTCATGCTCTGGATAAAATCACTGCACATCATTTTCATGGTCACTTGGTTCGCGGGACTCTTTTACCTGCCGCGCTTATTCGTTTATCACGCCATGTGCGAAGACCAACCCGGCAAAGAGCGTTTCAAAATCATGGAACGTAAACTCTATTACGGCATCATGACTCCTGGCGCCGTGTTGACTGTGGTTTTCGGGGTATGGTTATGGATGGGCTACGGTTTTTCCGGTGGCTGGCTATACACCAAAGTCGCTCTGGTTTCGGTCTTGATCTATTATCACTACTATTGTGGACAATACGTCAAAGCGTTTAAGAACGACGTCAATCAGCATAGCCACGTATTTTATCGCTGGTTTAATGAATTTCCGGTGTTGATTTTATTTGCAGTAGTCATTTTGGTGGTGGTTAAACCGGATTTGGCCGGATGGATTTCTGAATTGATTAAATAATCTATTAACCCATGCTCCGAAAAACCAGCATACTGTATTTAAGGATTTAACAATATTAATGGAAACGCGGTTTCCTACTTGAAGAAGAACTCACTGGCCGGCGCGGGTTTTCCAATGTAGTACCCTTGTACGTAATCAATATCCATCTTTTCGATGAGCGACAATATTTCGGCGCTTTCGACAAATTCAGCTGTGATTTTCTTACCGAAGCCACGAGCCACGCTGCATAGCGCATTGACCAGAATCAGATCATCGCTGCTTTCGGATAAATTGCGGATAAACGAACCGTCGATTTTGACGACATCAACCGGCAGCTCTCTCAGATAATAAAAAGAAGAGAAACCGACGCCAAAATCATCCAATACAAATCCACAACCTAATTCCTTAATTTCTATCATCAAACTACGCGCACCGGGTAAATCTTCCAGTGCTGCGGTTTCGGTTATTTCGAACATCACGCTGGCCGGATCCATCTGTTGCGAAGTCAATTCTTCTTTAAGAATCGGTAACAGCTCGGGATCGTTAAAAGCATGCGCGGAAAGATTGATCGAGAAACTCACCTTAAAGCCCGCTTGGTAAATTTTGGCCACCTGCGTGATGGCTTTACGCAACACCATATGATCGATGGCATGAATTAATCCGGTATGCTCCGCCGCCGGAATAAATTCGCCGGGTGATAGTACTGAGCCATCCTTATCCTGCATCCGCAGCAACACTTCATAATGCGAAATCTCTTTGGTTTTTACCTGCATGATCGGCTGTAGATACAGCATGAAGTTATCATGCAAATGCGAATACTCGATCTTTTCTTTCCAGTACACCAGCGTGTGAATGCGTTCAAGACTGCGGTCTTTATCGGAGAACAAGTACCAGGCGTTACGCCCCGCCTCCTTGGCCTGATACATGGCCAGATCCGCAGCAGCCAGTAGATCATGAATATTGGCGCCATGTTCGGGAAATAGGGCAATACCGATGCTGGCTGAAATCTTATGTGTGCGATTATTAATGGTCAATTGCGCCTGACTCAGTTGATCCAAAACTTTCTTAGCCACCTCGATCGCGCCATTGACATTAATTTCCGGCAAAATGATCGCAAATTCATCACCGCCTAAACGGCCGGTGATATCATCCGCGCGAATGGATTGAGACAGCATGCTAGCCACCATTTTCAGCAGCGTATCACCTGCATGATGACCACTGATATCATTGATGTATTTAAAGCGATCGAGATCGAAAAATAATAACGCGCCAGGATGGCGGTAACGCTCCGCGCGGCTGAGCACTTGTTCCAATTCATCGCTAAAACGCCGCCGGTTATACAAATTGGTCAACGGATCATGATCCGCCAGCCAAGCCAGGTGCCCCTCAACACGTTTATATTCAGTAACATCCAAACCTACCGATAGTATCGATGGATCATCCGCCGACTGCTGGCTGAGATGTGAATGCAACCAGGC
>JBDHRU010000041.1:0-14508 GCA_039807765.1 Nitrosomonas sp.
ATACTCACACCGTTCCAGACGATGGCGGACGCCAGTTCGTCACGCGGCACCAGGCGCGGTACGATCGCTTGCCAGGCGGGTGACGCAAAGGCAGTTCCGACTCCAATAGAAAAAGTGAATGCCAACAGTAGCCAAGGGTTGGTGATACCCGTCCAAAGCAGCGCGGTAAAAATAAAGAGTATGGCCGCCAGGAAAATCTGTGTCCAGAATAACAACTTGCGGCGGTTAAAAAGATCGCCGAGCACGCCTGCCGGTAGAGCAAACAGGAAAATCGGCAACGTTGTTGCCGCTTGCACCAGAGCAACCATCAGGGGGGAGGGCGACAGTGCGGTCATCATCCAGCCGGAAGTAACATTGAACATCCACGTACCGATATTCGAAATCAGCGTAGCCAGCCAGAGGATGCTAAAAATGCGATGCTTGAACGGTGAAAATACCGATTCCGGCATTTTAGTGTGTGTGCGGAAGGATGCCGAAGACTCCGGGGCCGCATTTAAGCGGCGTTGCCACTCCGCTACTGAATAAAATTATGCTGGGTATATTGGCGGTCATGGTCTGAAACTCCTGTGTACGATGATAACGCTGAGTTTGAGGCCGGAAGTTCGCACTGGTTCAGATTTATCATGTGAGCGTCGCTGCATGGTTGAGACAACTTGTTTTATCACGCCTCATACCGCCGCGCCAGCAGCAATCCCGTCAGACTGAACATTCCCGCCATCGTCAGATAGAGGCCGACGATGGCTGTGCCACCAAACTCGCTCAGTGCTTGTGCGGCAACCGGGGCGACCGCTCCACCCAGGATGCCACCGGCGTTGAAAGCCACGGATGCGCCGGTATAGCGCACCCGGGGTGGAAACAGTGACGGTAACCAAGCGCCGAGCGGGCCGTAAACAAAACCCATCACGAACAGCGCGAACGACAACGCTATCCATACCAACCACAGCGACCCGGAACCCAACAGCGGCCCGAACATCATTCCCATGCCGATGGTTGCGACGCACCCCCATGTCAGCACCCGCGCCGAGCTGCTTGCGTCGGCCTGCACGCCCGCGGCGATAATGCCGAGCACAAGGAATAGGGTGGCGGTAAGCTGAACAGCCAGGAAAGTTTCGCGATCATATCCCAGCGTAGTTGTGCCGTGTGCGAGTGCAAACGCGGTGGAAAGGTAAAAAATTGCAAAACAGGCGACTACCGCGAAAGTGCCAGCAAAAGCCGCGAGCGCGTGATTGCGGATCAATTCCCCGATCGGAACCGGGATCGGCGAATCTTTTGCCAGCGCTTGCACAAACTCGGGTGTTTCATTGATCTTCAAGCGCACCCATAATCCGAGTCCGACCAGAATGGCGCTTGCCAGAAACGGGATGCGCCAGCCCCATGCGGCAAAGTCCGCTTCGCTTAATCCCATACCCAGCAATAAAAACAGCCCGTTGGCGGCGAGGAAACCGACCGGCGCGCCCAGTTGCGGAACCATGCCGAACCGTGCTCGCCAGCCCGGCGGCGCATTTTCAACCGCCAATAGCGCCGCGCCGCCCCATTCTCCGCCAAGACCAAGCCCCTGACCAAAACGCAGAATGCACAGCAATAACGGCGCAATCCAGCCGGCCATGGCATACGTCGGCAGGAACGCAATCAGCAGCGTTGATACGCCCATCAGCAGCAGCGATACCACCAAAGTCGATTTTCTGCCGATCCGGTCACCGTAATGACCGAACAATACTGCTCCAAACGGGCGCGCGATAAATGCAAGACCAAAACTCAAGAACGACAACATCAACTGCGCAGCCTCAGAGCTGGCCGGGAAAAATAGCGGTCCGAACACCAGCGCTGCCGCCGTCGCATAAATGTAAAAATCGTAAAATTCGACAGCCGTACCAACCAAACTGGCGAGAAGTATGCGGCGATGCTGGCGATACGGACTGGTCATAAGCGATTTTCCTTGGAATGTTGCGGATTTTTATAATAAATCGCAGGAGCATTTACAGCAAGATTGATTAAAAATTCGCAGAGTATTTCATAAGAAGATGAGTTATTCAAACCTTTATAGGATTTGACGATAAATAGGGAAGTGTAAGAATTTCTAAGGAAGGAAGCGCGGGTTAATTCGGTGGACGAGATGAAGTATGAGGCACATGGAATGCAGCACCGAGACCTATCAAAAAAATAGGTGAGGAAGCGAGTACCGTGCAACAAAGTGATTTGCTCGTATAGCCAATTAATCAGTATTTTCCTGGGGAAGCTCTGAAAAACTGCCACATTCGGTCGTGCTGTATTAACTTTATTTGATTAACTTAGAGTAAGCCCGATTCATGCGCCTGTTGATCGGCATGATAGCTGGAACGCACCATCGGGCCGCAGGCGGCATGGCTGAATCCCATTTCCAGAGCAGCTTGTTCAAATACTTTAAAGCCTTCGGGTGTAACGTAACGCATGACCGGCAGATGACCGACACTGGGTTGTAAATATTGGCCGATGGTCAGCATTTCTACATTGTGATCGCGTAAGTCGCGCAGTACTTGCAGGATTTCTTCATCGGTTTCACCCAACCCCAGCATCAAGCCCGATTTGGTTGGAATGTGTGGAAATTGCGCTTTGAAATCTTTCAACAGCTTCAAGGAATTCGCATAGTCTGCACCGGGGCGGCATTGTTTGTACAATCTGGGCACGGTTTCGAGATTATGGTTTAAAACATCTGGCGGGCAGGCGGCAAGTTTCTCCAAAGCTACTTCGAGGCGACCGCGGAAATCCGGCACCAAAGTTTCGATTTTGGTATGCGGTGAATGCGTGCGGATTTCCCGGATGCAATCGGCAAAATGCTGTGCGCCGCCATCACGTAAATCGTCACGATCTACGCTGGTGATAACCACATAGCGTAATTTCATGGCGCCAATCGATTGCGCCAAATGCAGCGGTTCGTCGGCATCGGGCGGTTTGGGCCGGCCATGCGCGACATCGCAGAAAGGGCAGCGGCGTGTGCATAAATCGCCGAGAATCATGAAGGTGGCGGTGCCTTTGCCGAAGCATTCGCCGATGTTGGGACAGGATGCTTCTTCGCAAACGGTGTGCAGTTTATGTTCACGTAACAAGCGTTTGACTTCGTAGTAATTTTCGCTGTTCGGTGAGCGCACGCGAATCCAGGAAGGTTTGCGCAGCAGATCGTCGCGCGATTGCGGTGCTATTTTGATGGGGTTGCGCGCGGTTTTGTCGGCGCCTTTTTGGCGGGTATCGATGGTCATAGTGTTCCGTTGATTGTTTTCTTGAGGAGTTGTTCTTGTAATTGATTGGCCAGTCTGGCACCTAGAATTTCCACGCCGTCGGGAATGCCCAGATCTTTGGTTTGCGTGACTTGCAAACCTTGATAACCGCAGGGATTGATGTACAAAAACGGCGTTAAATCCATATCCACATTCAGCGCAATGCCGTGGTAACAGAAGCTGCGCTTGATTTTAAGTCCCAGCGATGCGATTTTGGCGTTCCCCACATAAACCCCGGGAGCTTCAACGCGACCGGCAGCTTTAATGTGATAGTCTTCTAGCACGCCGATCACGGCACTTTCCAATCGTCTGACCAATTCGCGCACACCGAGTTTCAAGCGGCGAATGTCCAGCAGTACGTAAGCGATGACTTGTCCCGGTCCATGATAAGTAATTTGGCCGCCGCGATCGGTTTTAATCACGGCGATTCCATGATTGTGCAGCAAGTGCTCGGGTTTACCGGCAATGCCTTGGGTAAAAACCGGCGGGTGCTGCAGTAACCAGATTTCATCGCGAGTTTGTTCGTTGCGATTATGTGTGAAATCCTTCATCGCTTGCCAGGTTGACTGGTAATCGCATAATCCCAGTGTTTTGACGACGAAATGCTGCGGCGTAGAAACAGATGGGGAAAGTTTCTGCATCGTGGATGATCACAACACCACGGCAACCAAGGGATGGCTCGATAAAGCCTGGTACAAAGCATCCAGTTGCGCGCGGGAAGTCGCGCGAATGGTGCAGGTAAGGCTTAAATAAGTGCCGTTCTTGCTGGCTTTGACTGACATCGTGGCGGTATCAAAATCGGGTGCATGATACTTAACGATTGCCAGCGCAATCTGTGTGAAATCGTGCTGTGCCTTGCCCATGATCTTGATGGGAAAATCGCACGGATATTCGATCAGCGAAGGTTGTTCTGACATCGGTAAACTGAAACCGCCGATTACGAATGCGAGCAGCCGCAGGAATGACCGCGCATGTTCGTGGCTTTATAGTCCTGATACAATGCGTGTAGGCGCGCGAACAATTCGCTAGGTTTGCCTTTTCCTACCGGTTGATTGTCCAATGATGTAATCGGCATGATTTCCTTGGTCGAGGAAGTTAATAGGATTTCATCCGCCATACGTACTTCCACTTCAGAGATATCACGGACTTCGTGTGGAATGCGATTCGCTGCAGCTAATTCAAGCACCACGTCATATGTAATACCAGGCAGCATCAAATTACTTTTCGGGGGTGCCAGCAGCACACCGTTTTTGACCACGAAGATGTTACTGGCAGCGCCTTCGGTTAGGAATCCGTCGCGAATCAGGATCGTTTCCAGCGCCTGTACATCCACCGCCAATTGCCGCAACAGCACATTCGGCAGTAGTGAAATGGCTTTGACATCGCAGCGGATCCAACGGTTATCGAGTGCGGTGATAGCCGAAGCGCCACTGACCAGCAGTTCTGCCGGTGGCGGTAGCAGTGGATTGCTCATGATAAAAACGGTCGGCGGCACATTGAGCGGAAACGCATGATCGCGTTTGGCGATGCCGCGCGTGATGTGAAGGTAAAGATATTGATCCTCACCGTCATTTTTTGCGATGACTTGTTCCAGCAGATTTTTCCATTCGTCGTTACTGAATGGATTTTTCAGGCGAATGCCATCCAGACTGTGCTGTAATCGATTAAGGTGTTCGCCGAGACGGAAGGATTTGCGCGAATAAGCCGGAATGACTTCATATACGCCGTCGCCGAAAATGAAACCGCGATCCAGTACGGGAATGCATGCTTCCTCAATGGGCATAAACTTACCGTTCAGATATATCATGCAAACCTTCCGTAATGGGTTAAGACTGGATTAATTAAAAAGTAATTTTACACTATCCCAAGCTCGGCCGATGAAGTTCGCGCTATCGACTTTTTCCAGCGCAACCAACGGGTAGGTTTCGATGGTTTTGTCGTCCAGCGTGAATTTCACCGTGCCTACTTCTTGCCCCAGTTGCACCGGAGCGATTAAAGGTTGCTTGTACTCCATGGTGGCTTTCAGTTTGTCGCCCTGGCCTTTAGGCAGCGTGAAATAAACATCGCGGTCGAATCCGGCTTTTAGGTCGCTGCGCGCGCCTTTCCATAGATGGATGGTGGTCAGCGAATCGTTCTTTTTGTATAAATGCAGCGTGTCGTAGAATTGAAAACCATGATTGAGCAAACGTTGGCTTTCCTGACTGCGCGCATTGGCTGATTTCGCACCGATGACGACTGAAATGAGTCGCCGTTTATCGCGAATTGCCGAAGTAATCAAACAATAACCTGCAGTTTTGGTCCATCCGGTTTTCATGCCGTCGACATGCGGATCTATCCACAACAACCGGTTTCTGTTCGGTTGTGTGATATTGTTGTAGGTATATTCTTTTTGCGAATAGAGCGGATAAAATTCCGGAAAATCGCGAATGATCGCCGTTGCCAGCTGTGTCAGATCATGCGCCGTGGTGTAATGATCCGGATCGGGCAAGCCGGTCGAATTGGTGAAATGAGTATTTTTCATTCCCAAGCGGACAGCCTCTTTGTTCATCAGATCGGTGAATCCGGTTTCCGAGCCCGCAACTGCTTCCGCCAAAGCGATACACGCATCGTTGCCGGATTGAACGATCATGCCGCGAATCAACTCGTCCACGGTTACCGGTTTATTGGGCTCTATGAACATACGGGAACCGATCATGCGCCAGGCGCTTTCGGATACCGGAACCGCTTGATCCAACGCCAGCAGTTTTTGTTTAAGCGCAGCGAACACCACATACGCCGTCATGAGTTTTGTCAATGACGCCGGTTCTATGCGTTCATCTTCATTTTGACCGGCTAATACTTGACCGGTTTGAAAATCTGAAAGCATATAAGCTTTGGCTGCTACGGAGATATTTTGCGGTTGGGCGGATACCGATGAGAAAGCGAAAAACAGTAACAATAACCCGAATAAATGCTTCATAGGAGTCTGAAGTCTGGAAAAATAAATATTATAACGCGCTGCCGGGGAATCTAAAACCTTAGGTTTTTTGTGCAAGAAAACAATGGTCTCGCTCAGGAATTGCCGGATGGTTTATCAATGATACCCATATGAAACCCCAGTTTTCCCTGGCTACGTTCCTTAAAATACTGCTTCAATGGGTCGTGGATGACGCGAAACGCCATTTCCTCCCAGGGTATTTCATGCTCGGAAACCAACTTGACTTCCAGGCTTTCGATGCCGGGTTTGAAATCGAGATCGAGCAACCGTGCGCGAAATAAGAAATAAACCTGGCTGATATGCGGCAGGCTGTACACCGCGTATAAATCGCCGATTTCCACGCGCGCGTTGGCTTCTTCCAAAGTTTCGCGCGCCGCCGCTTGCGCCAGTGTCTCGCTGTTTTCCATAAAACCGGCCGGTAGAGTCCACCAGCCCAAACGCGGTTCGATGGCGCGGCGGCACAATAAAATTTTGTCTTCCCATTCCGGAATGCAGCCGACCACCATTTTGGGATTTTGATAGTGAATGGTTTTACACACAGTGCATACGTAGCGCAGCAGCGAATCACCTTCCGGGACGATCAATTCAACGGCGGCGCTGCAATGGCTGCAGTATTTCATAGCTAAATCCTTAAATGCGGATGAGAGGTGAATAAGCTTTATTGTTGAGTGACGGTAAAGTCGCGGGTTGCCAGTCGATTGCCCGATTCGTCGATCAATTCAACGCGCCATGCGCCGAGGCGCCGCTGATCCAGTTGCTTGCTGGCGTGCGTGCGCCAATTGTTGTTGTGTACGCGCAGATTCAATTTTGAATCCAATTTGTTATTGTAGTACCAGTCGATGCGGACATTTTTTCCTTGCAGATTCTTTAAATGCAGATAGAAGTAAATGGGTTTGGATTCTCCCGGCTGTAGATGCACTGTGGTGATGGAATCGACCGGTTCACGCGCTTCGATGGCATGACTCAATTGCGCCCGGACAACCTCCGCCTGATCGGTTGATTCTTGCGGTTTATCTTGTGCAGCCGTTTTAGGGATTTTTTTTCCAGCGCTATCGGATGGGTTGGTCGTTGAATTGAATGATGGTTTTCTGGCCGGTATCACAATGGGTTTCATTACGTTATTCGCAATCTTGGGTTTGACAGGTTCGAGTGGTGGTTTTTGTGCGTTTACCAGCTCACCGGACTGTATCCCGGGTGTACTGTCTACTAGACTGAGTTGCGGTTCGGCTTTTTCTCGCAGTACGGTATTTCCGGGGATTGAAGTGGTTGAACTATCCGCCGGAATTTTTTCTCCGGTGTGTTTTTCGCTGTCATCGCCAGCAAACAGTAAATAGCCGGCCAAGCCTAGCAGGGATAGCATGAGCAGCGCTGCGATGACGATTTTATTCCAATCCAATGTTTGTTCGTACGTAATCTTCGGTTCGGGATAAAGCGATTCGATGGCTTGTGGCTGCGGTTGCTGGATTTGAATGCGGATTTTTAATTTATTGTCACTCATGGCTTATCAAGACATTGGGATGTCGCTCGAGGGGTTTTGATAGAGTGCGCAGTATAAAGGATTTTTCACTAATAACTGAAACTGCAGCTTGCCGCGATTCGCTATAATTTCAGCATGCTTGAAAATATCGAGAAAATAAAACAGCGCACAGAAGCATTGCGAAAAGAGATCGAGCTGCATAATTACCGTTATTATGTGCTCGATAATCCTTCCATTCCTGACGCTGAATACGATCGATTGCTGCGCGAATTGCAGCAAATCGAACAGGATAATCCGCAACTGATTACCGCCGATTCACCGACGCAACGCGTCGGTGCCGCACCGCTCAAGGCATTCGCGCAAATTACGCACGACATTCCGATGCTGTCGCTGAGTAATGCGTTTGAAGACGACGAAGTCGAAGCCTTCGATCGGCGTGCGCGCGAAGGTTTGTCCGTCGACTGCGTGGAATATACTGCCGAACCGAAATTTGACGGTCTGGCGGTTAGTTTGCGCTACGAAAATGGTGTCTTTAAAACCGGTGCAACGCGCGGCGATGGCTACACTGGCGAAGATATTACGCTGAACCTGAAAACGATCCGGTCGATTCCCTTAAAGTTGCCGCTGAATAACCCACCCGTATTGCTGGAAGTGCGCGGCGAAGTATTGATGCTGAAAAAAGATTTCCTGCGGTTGAATCAACAGCAATCGGTGAGAGGCGAGAAAGAATTCGTTAATCCGCGTAACGCTGCTGCAGGCTCGTTGCGTCAACTGGATCCCGGCATAACAGCAACCCGGCCCCTTACTTTTTTCGCCTATGGTATCGGGCAATGCGATGATGCACAGTTGCTGCAGGATACACATCACAACATGCTGCGCTACCTGTCTTCGTTACATTTTCCCGTATCGAAAGAATGCCAAGTGGTTACAGGATTGCCGGGATTGCTGGAGTATTACCGGACAATCGGTGCCAAGCGTGACGATCTGCCGTACGCCATCGATGGCGTAGTGTATAAGGTCAATTCGTTGGTATTTCAAGAGAAACTCGGTTTTGTCTCGCGCGCACCGCGTTTCGCTATCGCGCATAAATTTCCCGCACAGGAAGCGATGACGCAACTGCTTGGTATCGATGTACAGGTCGGCCGCACCGGTGCGCTGACGCCGGTTGCGCGCTTACAGCCAGTGTTTGTCGGCGGTGTTACCGTGACCAATGCAACGTTGCATAACACCGATGAAATCGCGCGCAAGGATGTGCGCATCGGTGACACCGTGATCGTGCGCCGCGCCGGCGATGTGATCCCGGAAGTGGTGGCGGTGGTAGTGGAAAAACGTCCGCCGGATGCTTTGGTATTTACCATGCCGGCGCATTGCCCGGTGTGCGGCGCAAAAGCGGTGCGTTTGCCGGACGAAGCGGTGGCGCGTTGCACCGGCGGCTTATTTTGTCCGGCGCAACGTAAGCAGGCGCTGCTGCATTTTGCCTCGCGCCGTGCGATGGATATCGAAGGTTTGGGCGAGAAATTGGTCGAGCAAATGGTCGAGCAAGCGATCGTGCGCACACCGGCGGATCTGTATCGACTGGGAATCGCCACACTGGCGAATTTGGAGCGCATGGCGGATAAATCGGCGAACAACATCGTCAACGCGATCAAAAAAAGCAAGCACACTACATTGGCGCGATTTATTTATGCACTTGGTATCCGCAATGTCGGCGAAGCGACCGCAAAGGATTTGGCGGCGCATTTGGGCAGTTTGGACCGGTTGATGGCAGCCGATAGTGAACGCTTGCAACAAATTCCTGATGTCGGTCCGGTAGTGGCCCAGAGTATCGCCGACTTCTTCGCCGAAGCGCATAACCGCGAAGTGATTGAACAGTTGCGCGCCAGTGGCGTGCACTGGGATGAACACGAAGGAAAACCGGCTTCAATCGCTGCCGCGGCGCCGTTAAGTGGAAAAACATTTGTACTGACAGGAACATTGCCGACGATGAGTCGCGAGGAGGCGAAAGAAAAAATCGAAGCGCTGGGCGGCAAAGTCAGCGGCAGCGTTTCCAAGAAAACCGATTATGTCGTCGTCGGCGCCGATCCCGGCAGTAAATATGACAAAGCCGTACATCTGGGTGTGCTTATCCTTGATGAGGCGGGATTGGTATCGATGCTCGAAAGCCTTGATCATGAACGAATAAAGTGATAGCGGTGGGCAGTCATTTTCTAGGTTACGACGTGTTGTCTTTCGATAGTTTGCCGTACTCCATGGATATGTATTTTTGATAAACAGGGTAGGGCTTGCCGAGATTGAGCGGTTTTTTCTTTTGTATGTTTTTCTGCTATACGATAAAGCTATGCTTGGATGACATCGTTAGTGATCGCCATACGGATAAGCTGTGTGGTATTTTGTAATTGCAATTTCCGCATGAGATTGACATGGTGAACACCCACGGTCTTGGGGCTGATAGCCAGCTTTTCCGCGATTTGCGTGTTGGAATTTCCTTCCGCGATTAATTTAAATATTTGAAATTCACGCTTGGTGAGTATATCCAGCGGACTTTCGCAAGTCTCCTTCCGCGCGGCATTAAGTGCCAGTGTCGCGGCCAATTCCGATTCAATATAAATTTTTCCTGCGTTAACTTGCCGGACGGCCTGAATCATTTCTCCGATCCCGCTTTGCTTACTGAGAAATCCGGTGGCGCCTGCCTTTAAAGAATGTTGCGCCATAGTGGCATTGTTCAGCATACTGAATACCAGGATGTGCGCAGCAGGGCTTTGGGCCTTGATGCGGCGGATTGTTTCCAGGCCGCCGATACCGGGCATATTCAGGTCTAAAATGGTGACGTCAGGCTGGTGCTCCAAGAATTGTTGATAACCTGACTCACCATCATCAGCTTCTGCCACTACACAGATATCCGCCGTACTTTCAAGCAATCGGCGATACCCAGTTCGTACTACGGGATGGTCATCAATCAGTAGGATACAGATTGGTTTCGTCATAGTTTGAATGCTCTATCGGCAATTTGATATTGATTTCCGTGCCTTCATTGTATGCACTGCGAACCGACAATGTGCCGTTCATGGCAATGACGCGCTCGCGCATACCCAGTAATCCCAGGCCGCGAAATTGCTGATGGGTGTTATAGCCTTTACCGTTGTCTTCGATGGTGAGTAGCAGGTGATCATCCGCAGGTTCAATACCGTTCTCGCGGCTAAGAATGACTTGTGCCCAAGTCGCCTCCGCGTGATTGTAAATATTGGTCAGACCTTCCTGCACGATACGGTATATCGCAATGTTGATCGACTCGCTCAGTTTATCCAAT
Source organism: Nitrosomonas sp. (assembly GCA_039807765.1). Lineage (GTDB taxonomy): Bacteria > Pseudomonadota > Gammaproteobacteria > Burkholderiales > Nitrosomonadaceae > Nitrosomonas. The sequence goes on from JBDHRU010000041.1 coordinate 11,013, forward strand.
TCGCCATTCAATTTGAGTTTGAGAATAATCTGCGGGTGGTGTGCGCACCATTGTCGCTTGAGTTCCGATAAAGCATCGATTAATCCTACCGTATCCAGTAACACAGGTCGTAACTGATGCAGAATTTCGTGGATTATTTTATTCATTTTCTGAGTGCATTCGTTGATGGCGCGCGCACTGATGGCGGCCATTGAGTCGCTCGATGTGTTGTTCAGAATGACTTCATTTTCCACGCGGATAACCGTTAGCCATTGTCCTAATTCATCGTGCAATTCGCGTGCGATCAATCGTCGCTCTTTTTCCTGAATATGGAACAATTCTTTCATAAGCCGCCTGTTTTCATGCAACAAACTGCGGTTGAGATGAATTGTTTTTTTTAGCTGACTGATATCGGACATGATCATTAGGCATGTGCTGCTATCGTACATCAGTGTGCTTTCCAGCCGGATATGACTGAGATATTCCGCAGCATTTTTGATTTTCAGATCGACTGCGGTTTTACCGGAGGTAGTGAAAACTTTTTGCAAATACTGAGTAAAAGCTTGATGATCTATATCGAAAAAATAATCAGTGAATAGTTTGCCAATCAAGAATTCCCGGTTATTTCTCAGCAATTCTTCGCCCGCGCGATTAAGCGATAAGATGTGTCCGGTATTGTTTAAGGTCAAGAAGCCAACCGGCGCATATTCGTAGAGATCCGCGTAACGTTTATATGATTGATTCAAAAGCAATTGCGTTTCAAGGAGCTCCCGATTTTGCAACTCCAACTCACGGTGAGAAATCTGCAATTCGCTCAATAGCTCGGTTTTACTTTGTCTTATATCATCATCTTTTCTTCGCTGCTCTTCAGTTTGCGTCATGGTGCTTCCTCCTGCTCACATTTGCGTTACTGGAGCTTATTGCGGTTGAGCCGATTAACCATAAAACGTCTACTAAGAATATACATTACTATACTATCAAATTATGACAAACCATAACGCTCTAATTTTATGAGAAAAATCCTACAAATAGATTTGCCGGGAAAGATGTTAGGAGATTTTCTTGTTTCGCATAAGAGTACTGGAGCGCCGATTGGTTCTCCTTGAAGATTAAGCGGGTTTTTTAGTGAGATTCAATATACTCGCATTTGTTTCAGGTGCCGGCTTGTTACAGCAACAAGCGCAGTTACCCCCATTTGAGTTGATCTGGATTTTAGTTTTGATCGCCATCATCATCGGATTAGCGCGATGTTTTGCAGCAAAGAAGTTTATCGTGCTGAGTAAAATCTTAGTATGGTTGCTTTGTTTGGGAATAGGATTCGCTTGGGCTGCCGCATTTGCTCAATGGCGCTTGTCCGATGCCTTGCCGCACGACTGGGAGCGCAAAGATATTCAGATTACCGGTGTTGTGGCGAGTGTGCAACCGGAAAGCGATCACGGCATCCGTTTCCGCTTTGATGTGGAGCAGGTGCTCACGGAAGGTGCGGTGATTCCCCGACATTTGGCATTATCCTGGTTCAAAGCGCGACCGGTGGAAGCGGGTGGTACGGCTTGGCCGGTGCTCCATGCGGGAGAACGCTGGCGCATTACGGTGCGGCTGAAACAGCCGCACGGCAATTTGAATCCGCATGGTTTCGATTATGAAGCATGGGCATTGGAGCGTAATATCCGTGCAACCGGTTATGTGCATCCTTCCGCTGAAAACCAGCGTTTGCTGGCACGGGCTCCATCGCCTGCGTATTGGATCGAGCAGGTCCGCGAAGAAATCCGGCATCGTTTTGCCGCAAGTTTATCCGGTCAAGCCTACATCGGTATTTTGCAAGCTCTGGCCATCGGTGATCAACATGTTATTCCACGCGATCAATGGCAAGTTTTTACCCGCACCGGAACCAATCATCTGATGGCGATTTCCGGTTTGCATATCACGATGATCTCCAGTATAGTTTTTGCGCTGGTTTTCTGGTTATGGCGCTGGAGTGCCTATTTGACGTTACGTTTACCGGCGTATCGAGCTGCTACTGTCGCAGGATTACTGATGGCTTTTGCTTATACCGTACTGTCCGGTTTTGCCATCCCGGCGCAACGGACGCTCTACATGCTCGCCGTGGTGGCGGTTGCACTATGGAGAGGACAGCAAACCTCGGCAACGGCAGTGCTGGCGTGGGCGTTATTTTGGGTGATTGTGCTCGATCCATGGGCTGTCAATGCGCCCGGGTTCTGGCTGTCATTCGGCGCCATTGCAATTATCATGCTGATCACAGTGGGGCGGATTGGAAAAATCCACTGGCTTACCGGCTGGGTGCGGATTCAATGGGCAATCACCTTGGGATTAATTCCGCTGTTGCTGGTTTTCTTCCAGCAGGTGCCGGTGCTGTCGCCGCTTGCCAATGCCATTGCCATACCGCTGATCAGTTTCGCGGTTGTGCCGCTCACATTGCTGGCCGCGATACCGCTGTTTGATTTTGTATTGCCTTGGGCGCACACGCTATTAAGCTTCCTGATGACGATTCTTCGCTCGTTGAGCGATTTCCCGCAAGCCGTATGGCAGCAGCATACGCCGCCGCTGTGGACGGTAATCGTGGCTGCCGCTGGGATTTTGTGGATGTTGTTACCGGGGAGTTTGGGGAGAGGCTTCTTTGCCGGTTTTCCGGCTCGCTGGCTGGGAATGATTGCACTATTACCGTTGTTCTGGGTACCGCCACCTCAACCTGGAACTGGTGAGTTATGGCTGACGGTATTGGATGTCGGCCAGGGATTGGCGGTCGTGGCGCGCACTGAGCATCACGTGCTGTTGTTTGATACCGGCCCTGGATTCGGCGATAGTGACAGCGGTAAGCGTATGATCGTGCCTTACTTGCGTGGCGAGGGTATGCGGCGGCTGGATGTCATGATTGTATCGCACGCGGACAACGATCATAGTGGTGGTGCTTTGTCGATCATGACTGAAATGCCGATAGAATTGTTGCTGTCGTCGTTGCAAGACGATCATCCCATAGTGCATGCTGCAACCCGTAAAGCCCAATGCCGCGACGGCCAATCCTGGAATTGGGATGGCGTGCATTTTGAATTATTGCATCCATTGCCGCAGGATTATGCAAACCGGCAACGCAAAATCAATGCTAACAGTTGTGTATTAAAGATTTCATCGATGCATGGCAGTATCTTGATACCAGCTGATATCGAAAGTAAAGATGAGCAAGCATTGCTGAACCGCGCCAGTGATAAACTTGCGGCAACGATTCTGATCGCACCGCATCATGGCAGCTTATCTTCCTCGACTGCGGATTTTGTAAATCAAGTGAATCCAGTACTGACTATTTTTACAGTTGGCTATCTAAACCGCTATGGTCATCCGCATGAAGCTGTGGAGGCTCGCTATCTTAGTGCAGATAGCAGGTTGTTGCGTAGTGATAGGGACGGTGCGACTCTGCTGCGTTTTACGGAAAGTGGGTGGTCGGCCGAAAGTTGGCGGGAATTATACCGGCGCTACTGGCATCATCACTGAATAGGATTGCTTG
>JBDHRU010000250.1:0-2998 GCA_039807765.1 Nitrosomonas sp.
AGCATTTCCGCATCGTTCGACGTCAAAGTCTTCGGTGTCGGCTTGTTCGGCGTGCATATGCGCGGCGAACTCGAAGGTACATCGCCGTGGCACATCGAGGGCGAAGGCTCCATCTCGCTGTTATTCTGGGATATCGACGTACCCTTCAGCCACACCTGGGGTGAAGACGAAAACACCACGTTACCGGCGATCGACATCATGCCGCTGATCACGGCGGAATTCGAGAAGCTGGATAATTGGACGGCCGAATTACCGACCTCCAACCAACTACTGGTGTCATTGCGCACAATCGAAAGCGGCAACGATTTGATTCTGCATCCGGTCGGCGTGTTGCGTGTCAACCAGCGCGCCATTCCGCTCGATCTGGATCTCGACAAAGTCGGCAATCAGAAACCGAAAGATGCCAAACGGTTGACTGTCGAAGTCATCGATACCGGTTTGGCCAAAGTTGCGGATACCAAGGAACAGTTTGCCACCGCGCAATATAAAAACTTGAGCGACGCCAACAAACTAAGTGCGCCCTCCTACGAAAAACAAAATGCCGGTATCGAACTGTCGGTGAGCAATCAGCAACTGAAATCGTCCGCGGCGGTTAAGCGTGTGGTGCGTTACGAACAAAATATCATCGATAACAATTTCATTTCGCTGCTGATCCGTTTTGTCGCCATCGGCGCCGAATTATTCAATCATTTTTTAGGCCGCAACGCGGCATCGAAATCGGCGCTCTCAGCTAATTACAAAGCACAAAAAGCACCAGTCGAGCAGAAAATCGTCGTCAAAGAAACCGGTTACGTCGTCGCTTCGACGATGAACAACAGCCCGCACAGCAAAGAAGCTTATTTTGCATCGCATGCGCAAGCGCAAGATTTTCTACGTGCACAAGTGAACCAGTCGCCTGGACTGCAAGACAGTCTGCACGTGATCCCCAGCGCGGAAGCCGCGCCCCTGCAGGAGGCGGCATAATGGCAATCGGCACGTATACTTTTCTACCGTGGCTGCGGCAGGGCGTCGCCAATAATATCCAATCGGCGGATCTGGATGCTTCGGTCAAAACACGCGCCAGTATCGCCATCAGTCTGAATATCAAAGGCAGCGGCGGCGAAGGCGGCGATGTGGCCGCTCCGGTCAGCAAGGATGTCGCGCTCTACGGCCCCGGCGATATCATCGGCATCGAATCGCGCGCGGTGATCAAAACCGAACCGCTCAACTGGATCACCAACTTCGAACCGAATTATCTCTGCCATATCGAGTTTTACGACGAAGATTTTCCCTGGCGTTACACCCCCGCCGCACCGGCGGGATCGCGGTTACGGCCCTGGGTCACACTGATCGTATTGACCGAAGCCGAGTTTGCCGAAGGCGGCAATATATCTGGCAAGCCGTTGCCCTTCATCGACATCAAGGCCAATCCGCTGGAAGCGGTATTCCCCAAAGCCGAGGAGCTATGGGCGTGGGCGCATGTGCACGTCAACAAAAATATCGCCGGCAGCCAGGATGCACCGCAAGCACCCGACATCAACAATGCGCTGTCGCAACTTCAAAGCGTGCTCGCGCAAAACGCCGACGAGGCCTATTCACGCATCGTCTGCCCGCGCAAACTGACTCCGAACGAGCGCTATCACGCGTTTCTGATCCCCACCTTTGAAGCCGGCCGTCTGGCTGGGCTGGGAATGAACCCCGACGATGCGCCGCACGCCACATTCTCGGCATGGGGCGAAGGCCGCCCGGCGCCGACGCAATTCCCGGTTTATTACCGCTGGTTTTTCCGCACCGGCTCGCAAGGCGATTTTGAATACCTGGTGCGCCTGCTCGAACCGAAACCGGCGGACAGCCGCGTGGGACGCCGCGATATCGATGTGCAAAACCCCGGTTCCAACATCAGCGGCATCCAAAATCCGGATCTTGAAGGCGTGCTGAAACTCGGCGGCGCGCTGCTCGCACCGCTGAGCAAGGAAGCCGAGCAGGAAATCGCCAAGTGGGAAAATTGGGATCAGCCGTATCCGCACGTTTTTCAGCAGGAATTGGCGGCATTCCTGAATCTCGCCGATGACTACGCCCGCCTCGCCGCTGATGCGGCTCACCAGAATACCGATTTGCCGCCAGAAATTCAGGCCGACCCCGACCCGCTGATCACGCCGCCGATTTACGGCCGCTGGCATGCGCTCCGGAATCGCGTACTGAAAGAAGCCGACGGCAGCGATACACCCAATAATCAAAATTGGCTGCACCAGCTCAACCTCGACCCGCGCTGGCGCAGCGCTGCCGGTTTCGGCACCGACGTCATCATCGCCAACCAGGAGGAATACATGGATGCGGCGTGGGATCAGGTTGGCGAAGTGCTCGAAGCCAACCGCCAAATCCGCCTGGCGCAACTCGCCAAGATCACCGCCAATAGCTGGTATCAGAAGCAAGTGCTGCCGCTGCAGCAAATCAGCCATGATAAGGTGCTGTTCATGACGGCACCGGTGCAAAAGCGCGTTATCAGTCAAGGTGTGACGGTTTCTCATCGAATCAAGCAAAGCCTGGTCACGCCCGCATTGACCTCCGCGCCGCTGCGGCGCATGTTGCACCCGAACGGCCGCTTGCAAAAGCTCTCGGCTTTTGACGAGCGCATCCATCCCAACAATTTGATCACACGCGTCAACGACGGTGTCGTCACCGCCGCACCGCCGCATGTGATCCCCGATACGCTGCCGTCGCTGGATAATCTGTCGCAAGATATGCAACCGAAAAATATACCGGCTTGGCTGCTGGATTTGCTGAAACGCTACCCGTTCATTCCCTATCTTTTGTTGGCTCTGATTGTGCTGCTGATCATCGTGCTGGCAATCATCAGCGCCAGTGCCGGAATCTGGGCTGCAGCAGCAATCGCTGGCGCGGGATTATTGCTGGCTTACCGTACCGCGCAGCGTTTAATTACACAAATGAATCAAGCCGATTCGGTAGCCGAAACCGGGCAAACACCGGCTGCGGTCGATGCGATGCCGCCGAGCAGTAA
>JBDHRU010000251.1:0-2965 GCA_039807765.1 Nitrosomonas sp.
GGAATTGCACGGTATCACCGAAAAGCTCAGCCGCCGGGATTTGATTTCCATGCTGCAATTCGGCGTGCTGACGTTCATCGTTTTGCCCATCTTGCCGGACAAAAATATGGGTCCTTACGAAGCCCTCAATCCCTATCAGATTTGGCTGATGGTGGTATTGATCTCGGGTGTCAGCTTGATCGGTTACGTGGCCATGCGGCTGATCGGCGAACGTCATGGCGCCATACTGGGATTATTTGGCGGCTTGGTGTCCAGCACTGCCACCACGCTGGTGTACGCGCGCCGCAGTGTGGAAAACGAAGATTTCACGCACCTTGCCGTGGTGGTCATTTTGATTGCCAATCTGACCGTGTTGCTGCGCTTAACCATAATCAGCGCGGTTGCCTCCACGGCCATATTGCCGCAATTGATTCCGGTGCTCGGCAGTGGCTTCCTATTTGGTGTGGCCGTCATGGCGTTGGGGTGGCGCAAGCTGAACCAGCAACACGAAGTGACCTTACCGGAAATCAAAAACCCCGCGGAAATTCGCGCCGCCGCCGCTTTCGGATTGATTTACGGCAGTGTGCTGCTTTTTTCCGCCTGGCTGTCCGATATCGCCGGTAGTAGCGGACTGTACGCCGTCGCACTCGTCTCCGGCCTAACCGATACCGCTGCCATCACACTTTCCAGTCTGCACTTTTACGAACACGGCAAACTGGAAGCCGCGCAAGTGATCACCGCTATCTCGCTGGCATTCATTTCCAACGTCGGCTTCAAACTCGGTTTGATTTTTTTCATCGGCAGCCCGGTGCTGGCAAGACTGTGCGTTTATGGCATGCTGGCGACCGTCGTCGGGCTTGGCTTAGGGTTGTTGTTTTTGATTTAACCGGATAACTGACCGTGAAACTTACCGACCACGAGAAGCGCGACATTATCAAGTTGCTGGAAGCGGACAAGCCGCTGCCGGACAAATACCGTTTCTTGCTGTTCGACGACAAGCGCGAGGTCGAACTGGTGTGGAACGGCAAGAGCAACGAGGTGTGCAACATCGTGTTGCCGTTCCAGACCATCGAACAGGTTGACGAGCCGCGTGCCGAGAAACTTGCCGATACCGCGATTCAACCGGGCTTGTTCGATCTTGATCCGCGCGGGAGGCAGCTCAAGGGCTGGACCAACAAACTGATCTGGGGCGACAACAAGCTGATTCTATCCAGCCTGAAAAACGGCCCGCTGCGCGAAGCCATCGAACAGCAAGGCGGCCTGAAACTGATCTACATCGACCCGCCGTTCGACGTCGGCGCGGATTTCTCGATGGACATCGAAATCGGCGGCGACACCTTCACCAAGAAACCCAACATCCTAGAAGAAATTGCCTACCGCGACACCTGGGGCAAAGGCGCGGATTCGTTCATCAGCATGATTTACGAGCGGCTGGTGCTGATGCGCGATTTGCTGGCGGAGGATGGTTTACTTTTTTTGCATATGGGCTGGAACATCAGTCAACATGTCCGGTTAGCCGCCGACGAAGTGTTTGATCGAAGAAATTTTGTCAATCAGATTATTTGGCGGCGCCAAACTGCACACAGTGATATTGGGCAAGGCTCACAACATATGGGACGAATTCATGATGTTATTTTGTTGTATTCAAAGTCAGAGCAATTCGCATGGAATATGCAGTACCAGCCTTATTCGCAAGAATATGTAGATGCCTTTTATAAACATGTGGAACCGAAAACAGGTAGAAAATATCGCCTAAGCGACATAACAGGCCCTGGTGGAGCAAGTAAAGGTAATCCGAGTTATGAATTTCTTGGTATTACACGTTTCTGGCGATTCAGTCGCGAAAAGATGGAAGAACTCTATCAACAAGGCCGAATTATTCAGACAAAACCAAATACAGTACCTCAACAAAAGCGCTATCTTGATGAGATGCCCGGCGTTCCTTTACAAGATTTATGGCTCGATATTAATACCGTGCAACCTCAAGCATTTGAACGCACCGGCTATGCCACACAAAAACCGGAAGAATTATTAGAAAGAATTATCAAGCTGGGGACAAACGAAGGCGACCTGATCGCCGATTTCTTCTGCGGTTCCGGCACCACGACGGCGGTGGCGGAGAAGCTCGGGCGCAAATGGATCGCCACCGATTTGGGCAAGTTCGCCGTCCATACAACACGCAAGCGCATGATCGGCGTGCAGCGGCAATTGAAGGCGGAAGGCAGGGATTACCGCGCGTTCGAGATCCTCAATCTGGGCAAGTACGAGCGCCAGCATTATCTGGGAGTCAATGCGAACTTGCGCGACGTGGAAAAGCAGCAGCAGCTCGAAGCCCGGGAAGCCGAGTTTCTCGCGCTGATTCTGCACGCGTATCAGGCGGAGAAAATCACCGGATTCAGCAGTTTTCACGGCAAGAAAGCCGCGCGTCTGGTCGCGGTCGGGCCGGTCAACCTGCCGGTGACGCGGCTTTATGTCGAGGAAATCATCTTGGAGTGCCGCAAGAAACACATCACCAAGTCGACATCCTCGGCTTCGAGTTTGAAATGGGCTTGTTTCCGAACGTGCTCGACGACGCGCGCGCCAAAGGCATCGACATCGCGCCGAAATACATCCCCGCCGATGTGTTCGACAAACGCGCGGTGGAAAAAAACCAGGTGGTGTTCCACGACGTCGCGTTCATCGAAGTTAAACCGCATATCGTAGGGGCGCAGCGCGGTGCGCCCGCTCGCGTGGCGGTCGAACTGACCGATTTCTCGGTGTTCTATTCGCAGGATTCCATCGCCAACGCCGAAACCACGCTGAAAAACAAGGGCAGCAAGATCGTCGTGGAGAAAGGCCAGATCGTCAAAGTCAGCAAGGATAAGGATGGCATCGTCACGCGCGAGCAATTGACGCGCCACTGGACCGACTGGATCGATTACTGGTCGGTGGATTTCGATTTTGAGAGCAAGCGCGAGATCATCCGCGTGCAAAAAACGTTATCCGG
>JBDHRU010000252.1:0-2931 GCA_039807765.1 Nitrosomonas sp.
GCCAATACTTGATTGGTAAACGAGCTGGACATGACAAACGAAGGATGTCCGGTAGCACATCCCAGATTCACCAACCGGCCTTGCGCCAGCACGATAATGCGGCGCCCGGTCGGGAATATGACATGATCCACTTGCGGTTTGATATTTTCCCATTGGTATTTTTGTATCGATGCGATATCGATCTCGGAATCGAAGTGGCCGATATTGCAAACGATCGCCTGGTCTTTCATGCTCAACATATGATCATGCGTAATGACACGCAGATTGCCGGTTGCGGTAACGAAAACATCCGCTTGACTGCAGGCATCGTCCATCGTAACCACGCGATAACCTTCCATTGCTGCCTGCAAAGCGCAAATGGGATCGATTTCCGTAATCCAGACGGTTGCACCCAAACCGCGCAATGACTGCGCACAACCTTTGCCAACATCGCCGTAACCGCAAACCACAGCGATTTTTCCAGCAATCATGACGTCTGTAGCACGTTTGATACCATCGACCAGCGATTCCCTGCAGCCATATAGATTATCAAATTTCGATTTGGTGACGGAATCGTTGACGTTGAAAGCGGGAAATGGTAATTCGCCACTTTTTTGCATTTCATACAAACGATGCACCCCGGTCGTAGTTTCTTCGGTTACACCGCGTATCTGGGTAAGATTTTTGGAATACCAGCTAGGTTCGGATGTTAATTTCTTTTTGATAGAGGCAAATAATGCGGTTTCCTCCTCATTACCCGGATTGGCAATGAGCGCAGGATTTTTTTCTGCTTTTGCACCTAGAATCAGCAATAATGTTGCGTCCCCACCATCGTCCAGGATCATATTGGCTCCAACCGATTGCCCGCCGGCTGTCCAGTCAAAAATCCGATGCGCATACTCCCAGTAATCCTCGAGAGATTCACCTTTATAGGCGAATACCGGGATATTTCTGGCAGCGATTGCCGCAGCTGCATGATCCTGTGTGGAAAATATATTACAGGAAGCCCAGCGAACTTCGGCGCCAAGGGCTACCAGTGTTTCGATCAGCACAGCCGTTTGAATCGTCATATGTAAAGAACCGGCAATGCGCGCGCCTGCCAATGGTTTTTTGCTGGCATATTCTTTACGTAATGCCATCAATCCGGGCATTTCCGTTTCCGCGATGGCGATTTCCTTATGCCCCCATTCCGCCAATGAAATATCGGCAACTTTGTAGTCGGTAAAATTGGGGTTAAGCACAGCGTTCATAAACTTCTCCTAAATATGAACGAGCGCCGTTGTGACAATACCCCCTATGCTGAGCCTCGCGGAACCAGCCGCTGCAGCGCTCCTCACCATAGGGAAAAACGATTTAAGGCATTTAATGTCGGCAATGATCGCTAAAAATTTAGAGACCGGCATCCGCACGCAATTGCGCAGCCTTCTCGGTAGCTTCCCAGGTAAATTCCGGAAGCTCGCGTCCAAAATGTCCGTAAGCTGCTGTTTTAGCATAAATAGGACGCAACAGGTTGAGTGCATGAATAATGCCTCGAGGGCGTAAATCAAAATGTTTCTCGATCAATTGCACAATCTTTTCATCGGCAATTTTGCCAGTACCAAATGTATTGACCATCAGCGAAACAGGACGCGCAACGCCAATGGCATAAGCAACTTGCACCTCACATCTACTGGCGATTCCTGCGGCCACGATATTTTTTGCCACATAACGTCCGGCATAAGTTGCCGACCGATCCACCTTGGATGGGTCTTTACCCGAAAATGCACCACCACCATGATGGGCTGCGCCACCATAGCTATCGACAATGATCTTACGACCGGTTAACCCGCAATCCCCCATCGGACCACCGACAACAAACCGCCCGGTCGGATTGACCAAATATTGAATGCGATTACTGATCATCGAGGCAGGCAGTACCGGTTTGATGACTTCTTCAATCACCGCTTCGGTCAATGCCGCATGCGAAATATCCGGATCATGTTGCGTGGAAATCACAACCGTCTCAATTTGCTGAGGTTTACCGCTCTGATAGCGCACCGAAACTTGCGATTTGGCATCAGGCCGCAGCCAAGGCAACTGACCTTTTTTCCTTAACTCGGCTTGACGCTCAACCAAGCGGTGCGCATAAAAAATCGGCATAGGCATCAATTGTGGTGTTTCATCGCACGCATAACCAAACATCAGACCTTGGTCACCCGCCCCTTGATCCATTTCTTCTTCCTTGGAGCGACTGACACCCTGCGCAATATCCGGGGATTGTTTGTTGAATGCGGTCAGAACCGCGCATGTGGTCGAATCAAAACCAATATTCGAACTGGTATAGCCGATGTTTTTAACGGTTTCGCGCGCAATGATGTTGTAATCAACGGATGCATGGGTCGTTATTTCACCCGATAATACAATCAATCCGGTACTACAAAGTGTCTCGCACGCAACCCGCGCGTTAGGGTCTTGACTTAGGATTGCATCTAATACAGCATCGGAAATTTGATCGGCGACCTTATCGGGATGCCCTTCAGAAACAGACTCGGAAGTAAAAAGATATTCACTCATAATTTAATCGATAAATAAATAAGGTTTAAGTATACCGGATAGTGTCACTGAAAATTGAATCAATCAATTTCAAGACCGTTATTGTGATTGAAGAATTACGTCAGATATCTTTATTACTCAACAGTATCATTCATGACAATATGCTTTATATTTTGAACTGAAAAAACAATCTCTTTCTTTAAATGAAGCTTTCCATTCCAAATTTAAATTTATACATCGTCAGGAAAACTCTAAAAAGACTGTTACGCCGGTATGTACTGTTGAGATCAAGCTCAAAAAGCTCATTATCAATGCTACTAAAAATGACGGGAAATTCTAATCCCAACAGATAAAAAAAATCGAATAAGGGAAGGGGATGAAGTAAAAAAGTATTTTTTAGACTGGAAAAAGTGTTGTTAG
>JBDHRU010000253.1:0-2891 GCA_039807765.1 Nitrosomonas sp.
GACGGCGCCGGGATCGTGACAGCCGCCGGTTCGCAGGTAAAAAATTTTAACCCTGGCGATGAAGTCTATTTCTCACAACCTGGCTTTAATGACCGGCAAGGCACTTACGCTGAATATGTCCTGGTCGATGCCGGGTTGGTCGCGCTCAAACCGCGCGCTTTATCGTTTGAACAGGCTGCTGCCGTGCCGCTGGTTTTTATCACGGCATGGGAAGCTTTGCACGACCGGGCGCGTATTACCAGCGATCAAACAGTATTGATTCACGCCGGCGCCGGCGGTGTTGGTCACGCCGCGATCCAATTGGCGAAATTGGCCGGCGCTCAAGTGATTACCACCGTCAGTAATGAAGAAAAAGCGGATTTAGCTCGGCAATTGGGCGCCGATCAAATCATCAACTACCGGATGCACGATGTAACTACCGAAGTGTTACGCTGGACAACCGGCAGAGGGGTGGATATCGCATTTGATACCGTGGGTCCCGAAGTATTGCAAACCTGCTTTCGCTGCGTGAAACCGTACGGCGATGTCGTCACCCTATTGCAACCGTCACCGGACACGGATTGGAGCGAAGCACGGAAACGCAATGTGCGTTTTAGCCTGGAACTGATGTTGTCGCCCGTTCTGATGGAATTGGCGGAAGCGAAACTTCATCAAGGCAAAATATTACAGCAATGCGCTCAGTTATTTGATGAAAACAAATTAACAGTAAAAATCGCACGTAGCTTTGCGCTTCCGGATGCTGCAGCGGCGCAGCGATTCCTTGAGCAAACTCACCCGGCAGGAAAACTTGTCATGTCGATGTAACCACGCTTAATCCAATACCGCCAGCGAAGCCGACAGTATTGAAGCTCAACACAACATACTTGGTAAGATGCTGATTATTCAGATGGCTTCACTTTTAAAACAATCCGAGATATAACCAGCGGTGACTGAAATCATCGTTAGACTTACCATTGCCATCACCGCCGTTTCCAGAATAATCCAGTTGAATTTGAGGAAAATCGCTGAGGCTAAGCACACGTGCGGTACTGCGCAAGGTAAAGCTATAGTTGTTTATTGCGTTTTGGTCAGCACTGCGGCTTTGGCTGCTTACTAAGACTTCACTGTTATCGGTGCCGTTCTTCAGGTAACTGACTTCTTCTTCGCTTACTTTAATATCATTGGAAACGACAATCACTCTCAGGGTATTGGTAATGTTCTCGTCGGCAATATCAAAATACACCCCTTGCAAATTTTTCATGCCACCGCCTACTTGCTTGACTTTGAAAAACAAAGAACCGTTTGCCATTTCTTCAATCGTAACCCATGCCATTGGTTTTGATTGTTGTTGTGTTGTTATACCGTTAACTAAGAAAGATATTGCTGCCATATGATTGGCTCCTAAATTTAATCCTATAGTGACTACCCTTATTCAGTGGTAGCAGTTGTTGTGAACACAGGAGTAACTATAAACTTAGAAACCAACCCAATTGTGTAGACAATGCAAACTCTTTGTTAAACGTCAGTCAAAATTAACAAAACAGGCGGCATACAATGCAAGAATATTCTATATGCTTATGCCAATAATTAAATTCATAAAACCCGTGGCAGTTTTATAAATCGTTATTCGGAGAAAAATTCGCGCGCCTTATCCATCCACGATTTTGCTCGTGGACTGTGCCGCGAACCGTCCTTTAGGCTGATAGCTTCCAATTCCTCTAACAACTCTTTCTGACGCGCGGTCAGTTTGACCGGAGTTTCCACAGCGACATGGCACAGCAAATCGCCTTTGTCATGACTGCGCACACCTTTAATGCCTTTGTTACGCAGACGAAAAGTCTTCCCGGTTTGTGTTTCAGCCGGTACTTTGATTTTGGCATGACCTTCCAGCGTCGGTACTTCAATTTCACCGCCCAGTGCGGCCACGGTAAAGCTAATCGGAATTTCACAATGTAAATTATCACCATCGCGGCGGAAAACCGAGTGTGCGGATAAATGGATCACAACATATAAATCACCGGGCGGCCCACCATTTACCCCAGCTTCCCCTTCGCCGGAGATACGGATGCGATCGCCGTCATCCACCCCTTCCGGAATTTTTACGTTGAGTGTCTTGTGCTGTTTAACTCGCCCGACCCCATGGCAACTGGTACACGGATGCGCAATGATTTTGCCGTTGCCCTGACATTTCGGGCAGGTTTGCTGGATGGAGAAAAATCCCTGCTGCATTCTGACTTGACCATGGCCGTTGCAAGTCGGGCATGTTTTCGGTGAAGTACCTGGTTTGGCGCCACTACCGTTACAGCCATCGCATTTTTCCATGGTAGGAATGCGAATTTTTGTTTCCGTTCCATGTGCTGCCTGCTCCAGGGAAATTTCCAGGTTGTAGCGCAAATCGGAGCCCCGGTGCACATTGGAGCGCCCGCTGCGTCCACCAAAAATATCGCCGAAAATATCACTAAATGCTTCACTGAATCCGTGCGCGCCACCCCCTCCTCCCGCACTGGCATCCACTCCGGCATGACCGAATTGATCGTAAGCCGTGCGTTTATTCGGATCCGTCAATACTTCATAAGCTTCCTTGGCTTCCTTGAACATCTCTTCCGATTTCAAATCGCCGGCATTCCGGTCGGGATGATATTTCATCGCCAGTTTACGATAGGCTTTTTTGATGGTCGCTTCGTCGTCATCACGGCTGACGCCGAGTACATGATAATAATCTCGCTTACTCATATTGACTTCCTGCTCGCGTGGTGAAGATCACCGCTTTAATGGTTAATCAGCGTTTCCTTAAGGAAGCGCTGAAAAAGATAGCGAGCGACGGTCAGGCACGGAGAAATCAGATGAAAAAGCGCAGTTTACAAGATGTAAATGAGCATTTTGAGTCTGATTTCAACACAGCATGATCGAGC
>JBDHRU010000042.1:0-13955 GCA_039807765.1 Nitrosomonas sp.
AAAGTTATGTCAGCAAAAGAAGTGAAATTTGGTGATTCAGCACGTCATAGAATGGTGGCCGGTGTCAATATTCTAGCGGATGCGGTTAAAGTGACACTGGGTCCGAAAGGTCGCAATGTCGTTTTGGACCGCTCTTATGGTGCGCCAACCATTACCAAAGATGGTGTTTCAGTTGCTAAAGAGATCGAATTAAAAGATAAATTCGAGAATATGGGCGCGCAGATGTTGAAAGAGGTAGCCAGCAAAACCTCCGATGTGGCCGGTGATGGCACAACTACCGCGACGGTATTGGCGCAAGCGATCGTCAAGGAAGGGATGAAATATGTTGCGGCAGGCATGAACCCGATGGATCTTAAGCGCGGTATCGACAAAGCTGTGGGTACAGCCGTTGAAGAACTGAAAAAACTATCGAAGCCTTGTGCGACAGCTAAAGAGATCGCTCAGGTGGGCAGTATTTCCGCAAACTCCGATACCGAAATCGGTAAAATCATTGCGGATGCGATGGACAAAGTAGGTAAAGAGGGTGTGATTACGGTAGAAGACGGTTCAGGGTTACAGAATGAACTGGAAGTCGTCGAAGGTATGCAATTTGATCGCGGCTACCTATCGCCTTATTTTGTCAGTAGTGCAGAAAAACAAATTGCGCTACTCGATAACCCATTTGTTCTGCTGCATGACAAAAAAATCTCCAACATCCGGGATTTGTTACCGGTATTGGAACAAGTTGCGAAAGCAGGTAAGCCTCTGCTAATTATCGCGGAAGATGTCGATGGTGAAGCACTGGCCACGCTGGTGGTCAACAATATTCGCGGCATTCTTAAAACCTGTGCGGTTAAAGCGCCTGGGTTTGGCGATCGCCGCAAGGCCATGCTGGAAGACATTGCAATCTTGACCGGCGGTACTGTAATTGCGGAAGAAGTTGGTTTGACACTCGAAAAAGCAACGCTCAACGATTTAGGGCAAGCAAAGCGTATCGAAGTGGGTAAAGAAAATACCACGATCATTGACGGTGCTGGCGATGCCAAAGCGATCGAAGCACGTGTCAAACAAATTCGCACGCAAATCGAAGAAGCGACCAGCGATTACGACAAAGAAAAACTGCAGGAGCGTGTGGCCAAGCTAGCGGGTGGTGTTGCCTTGATCAAGGTTGGCGCAGCAACCGAAGTGGAGATGAAAGAGAAGAAAGCGCGTGTGGAAGATGCCTTGCATGCAACGCGTGCAGCTGTAGAAGAAGGCGTAATTCCGGGCGGGGGAGTAGCCTTGTTGAGAACTTCACCGGTTGTGAAAAACACCAAAGGCGACAATCATGACCAGGATGCTGGTATCAAGATTGTGCTGCGTGCCTTGGAAGAACCTTTACGCCAGATCGTTACAAATTGTGGCGATGAGCCATCGGTCGTTGTCAATAAAGTCACCGAAGGTAAAGGTAACTTTGGCTACAATGCGGCAACCGGCGAATACGGTGATTTGGTTGCAATGGGTGTACTGGATCCAACCAAGGTAACCCGTTCAGCGTTGCAAAACGCCGCATCTGTGGCAGCTTTAATGCTCACCACCGACGCCATGGTGGCCGAATTGCCGAAGGAAGATGCACCTGCCGGTGGCGGTGGTATGGGCGGTATGGGTGGTATGGGTGGCATGGGCGGTATGGACATGTAAAGTTATCTCATCACACGCAGTGTTTTAATAGCAAACAGACTCCAATATTTATTGGAGTCTGTTTTTTTATGCTGATTGAATTCCGATTAAATGAATAAAGATATTTATCCGGCGTTATATTTTTATCTGAAAATATATTCTCGTGATAAATTCTAAGCTATGAACAAAATAGAAAATTACTCACCAGCCGCGAATCTATTACATGATCGCGTTATTCTGGTGACCGGTGCAGGACAGGGATTGGGGCGTGCAGCAGCGTTAGCTTATGCAAATCACGGCGCTACCGTAATTTTGCACGGACGCAAAGTTAAGAAGCTGGAGGCTGTCTATGATGAGATTGAGGCTCTCGGCAAAGCACAAGCACTTATTTATCCGCTCGATTTCGAGAAAGCCGAGGACAAGGATTTCGCCATACTAGCACAAGCAATTACGGAGCAGCTGGGGCGGCTTGACGGGATCTTGCATAACGCAGCTTTGCTGACCGGCCTGAGTCCTCTTGAGCATCAATCGGTTGCACAGTTCCGTTCACTGCTCCAAGTGAATTTAATTGCACCTTTTGCGATAACCAAAGCGTGTCTGCCCTTATTGAAAGCCTCCCCTGATGCGAGCGTGATCATGACTACGAGCTCATACGGATTGAATCCTGCTGCGTATTGGGGAGGATTTGCAGTAGCCAGCGCAGGAATTCAAGCACTAATGAAAATACAAGCCGATGAGTGGGAAATATTGCCCAACTTGCGCATGAATTCTATTGTGCCAGGAATCGTCAATTCGCCTCAACGCACCATTACTCATCCGGGTGAAATCAAACAAAAAATGCGGCGTCCTGAGGATTTAATGGCTACTTATCTTTATTTGATGGGGCCGGATAGCAAAAACATTCGCGGGCAAACCGTATTCTGCTAATCAGTCCGGAATGAACGATCCGGCTGCGGTTAAGGGAATTAAAAGGTATAATCGTTACAATGAATTGATTAGCGAAAGTGGCGGAATTGGTAGACGCACCAGATTTAGGTTCTGGCGCCGAGAGGTGTGGGGGTTCGAGTCCCCCCTTTCGCACCAAATTGTACTTATCGAAAATTTTTTATCCGACAATAGCGTAAAAGCCATCGGATGATATCGTAATATATTGAAAAAATAATTTAATCAATCGGGAACTTGAATGGGATCAAATGTAGAAAACCTCAGTGCACTGGAACGTCGTTTTGATATTACAATTTCTTTGGAGAAATTACAGGATGAAATTGACAAACGTTTAAACCGGTTAGCGAAAACGGTCAAATTGCATGGTTTCCGTCCCGGAAAAGTTCCATTAAAAATTGTGACTCAAATGTACGGCATGCAGGTTCAACAAGATGTGTTGAACGATGCGGTGCATAAGGAGTTCAAAGACACTGTGCAGCAACAGAATCTTCAGGTGGTGGGTTATCCGCGTTTTGAAGCAAAACCAGTTGATAATACCGATTCTCTTTATGCCGTGAGCGCAACGTTTGAAGTGTATCCTGAAATCGTATTAGGTGATTTGAGTAATGAAAGTATCGAACGGCCAAGTGCGCAAGTAAGTGAAGCAGATATCGATAAGACACTTGACATGATATGTAAGCAGCGCGTGACCTATAAACCGGTTGATCGCGCAGCTCAAAAAGGCGATCGGGTTAAAATTGATTATCACGGTACAATTGATGCTAATGATTTTGCAGGTGGAAAAGCTGAGGGTGTGCATTTGATACTGGGGGATGGGAAATTTCTCAAAGATTTTGAAGATTCACTGATTGGCATGCAGGTCGGCAATAGTAAGTCATTTGATGTTGTTTTTCCAGAAGATTATCATGGCAAAGATGTTGCTGGAAAAGCTGCCACATTCGAAATCAAATTGAATGAATTGGAAGAACCGGTGCTACCCAAAATTGATGCAGAATTTGCTAAATCCCTCGGCATTCCTGATGGCGATCTCAAAAAATTACGCGAAGGAATACAGCAAGATCTTGAGCGCGAAGTTTCCAAGCGAGTGAGAGCTAAGCTTAAAGAGCAAGTCATGCAGTTATTGCTGAATGCTATACAGATCGAGGCGCCCAGCATATTGGTTAATCAAGAAAAAGAACGATTACTGCAAAATGCGAAAAGCGATCTTGAAGCGCGAGGAGTGAAAACCAAGGAATTATCGCTGACATCGGACCGCTTTAAAGAAAAAGCTGAATATCGCATTAAATTAGGTTTGATTTTAGCTGAATTGGTAAAGGTACACACACTTAAAGCTTCACCGGAACAAGTGCGCAGCATCATAGAGGATGCGGCGCAAAGTTATGAAAATCCAGAACAGGTTGTTAAATGGCACTATGCTTCATCAGAGCGTTTGCAGGAAGCGGAATCGCTAGCATTGGAAGAAAATGTAGTTAATTGGGCGCTCGGAAAAATAAAATTGATTGATAAAACTGTGACTTTCGACGAGCTGATGGGGATATCCTAAAATGAATCAATTGCTTGAGAATATGCGTGATCTGGAGCCTAAAAACCTGGGGTTAATTCCTATGGTGATAGAAACCAGCGGACGGGGTGAGCGTGCTTATGATATTTATTCACGATTATTAAAAGAAAGAGTTGTATTTCTGGTTGGCCCTGTTACTGAATCCAGTGCAAATTTAGTGGTTGCGCAATTTTTGTTTCTTGAGTCCGAGAATTCAGAAAAGGATATTCATTTTTATATAAACTCACCGGGGGGAATGGTATCCGCCGGTTTAGCTATTTATGACACCATGCAGTATATAAAGCCGGATGTAAGCACTTTATGTATCGGCCAAGCAGCCAGTATGGGAGCTCTACTGTTAACCGCAGGTGCAAAGGGTAAGCGGTATTGTCTGCCGAATTCACGTGTCATGATCCATCAGCCGCTGGGAGGTTTTCAAGGACAAGCTTCCGATATTGAAATACATGCGCGCGAGATATTATATCTTAAGTCTCGATTAAATGAGATTATGGCAAAACATACAGGACGTCCAGTGTCAGAAGTGGAAAAAGACACCGACCGTGATAATTTTATGAGTGCAACAGAATCTGTAAATTATGGTTTAGTTGATGCGGTATTGGCTCAAAGGGAAGAAAGCGCAAATTAAAGGAATGCTTGTATACATAAACACGAGTACCTAAACTCGATTACGGTGGGATAAAGATATGCCAGACAAAGCTAGTAGCGAGAAACTTCTGTATTGTTCTTTTTGCGGCAAGAGTCAGCATGAAGTGAGAAAACTTATTGCGGGCCCTTCGGTTTTTATTTGCGATGAATGTATTGATTTGTGCAATGACATCATTCGTGAAGAGATGCAAGGTGATGAAGCGACCAAGCTGGTCAAATCGAATTTACCGGTGCCTCGTGAAATCTGCCAAATACTCGATCAATATGTAATCGGACAGGAATCCGCGAAGAAAATTCTTTCCGTGGCTGTTTATAATCATTATAAACGACTGAGAAATGTAACAAAATCGGATGAAACCGATGATATTGAACTGTCAAAGAGCAATATCCTGTTGGTTGGTCCTACAGGCTCGGGTAAAACACTGCTGGCTCAGACTCTGGCTCGATTACTGGATGTTCCTTTTATCATGGCGGATGCGACGGCTTTGACCGAAGCTGGTTACGTCGGTGAGGATGTTGAGAATATTATCCAGAAATTACTGCAAAAATGTAATTATGACGCCGAGAAAGCGCAACGTGGCATTGTATATATTGATGAAATCGATAAAATCTCGCGTAAATCAGATAATCCCTCCATTACGCGCGATGTGTCAGGTGAAGGTGTGCAGCAAGCGTTATTGAAATTAATTGAAGGCACTATTGCCATGGTTCCTCCTCAAGGCGGACGGAAACATCCTAATCAAGAATTTATCCAAGTTGATACGACAAATATTCTGTTTATATGCGGTGGTGCTTTCGATGGTCTTGATAAAGTGATTAGAGCACGTACCGAGAAAGGCGGAATTGGGTTTGGTGTTAATGTAAAAAACCATTCCCGGAAGGATGTAAATAAAACTCTGCAGCAAGTAGAACCGGAGGATTTAGTAAAATTTGGCTTAATTCCGGAATTTGTTGGTCGACTGCCAGTTGTGGCGACATTGGAAGAACTCAATGAGGCAGCATTAATTCAGATATTAACGGAACCCAAGAATGCACTTGTTAAGCAATACTGGAAGATGTTCAACATGGAAGGAGGCGTTGAACTGGAGTTTCGTGAAGCGGCCCTGAAAGCAATTGCAAAAAGAGCACTGACTCGTAAAACGGGTGCACGCGGATTACGTTCAATCCTAGAAGAAATACTGCTGGATATTATGTATGACCTTCCTTCATTGGAGAATGTCACAAAGGTGGTGATTGACTTTAATTCAGCCA
The DNA here is from genome assembly GCA_039807765.1 of Nitrosomonas sp. Classification (GTDB taxonomy): domain Bacteria; phylum Pseudomonadota; class Gammaproteobacteria; order Burkholderiales; family Nitrosomonadaceae; genus Nitrosomonas. The sequence continues at coordinate 6,041 of JBDHRU010000042.1, forward strand.
ATGATGATATCAAACCAATTTTGATTTACTCAGATCAACCTAAAGTTGCTAAGCGTTCTAAGTAATTGAAAAGATCTAACTGGTTCTTGTGTTGCCCGAGAAGAAAATATGTGCATTTATCTTGTTTAAACGCGCTACGGATGGCATCTTAGTATTAGTGTATGCTCTTTATCGCCATCTTGTATTTTTGATTTGTACCTATATCTTGCCAAACAGTTTCAATTTTTTAGTGGATTAATATGACTTCATTGGTCGAAGATTCTGAACAGATGGTATTGCCCCTTTTGCCTTTGCGAGATGTTGTGGTCTTTCCGCACATGGTTATTCCATTATTCGTCGGCAGGCAAAAATCTATTAAAGCACTCGAACTGGCAATGGAGTCGAATAAGAATATTCTACTCGTTGCGCAGAAGGTGGCATCAAAGGATGATCCTGCACCCGGAGATCTCTATGATGTATGCAGTATTGCCAGTTTGCTGCAAATGCTGAAATTGCCTGACGGTACCGTTAAAGTTCTCGTTGAAGGCAATCACCGCGCGCAAATTCAGGAGTTAATTGATTCTGATACTCATTATTCCGGTAGAGCGATGCAAATCCACTCCGATGCCACGGAAAATCCTGAAATCGAAGCAATGCGTCGCGCCATTTTGAATCAGTTTGATCAGTATGTAAAACTCAATAAAAAAATTCCGCCGGAGATCATTACTTCGCTAGGAGGAATAGATGACGCAGGTCGATTGGCTGACACCATTGCCGCCTATCTTCCATTGAAGCTCGAGCAGAAACAAGAGGTTCTGGAAATATTCGATGTTTCCAAACGTCTGGAGCATTTACTCGGATTATTGGAAACCGAATTGGACATCCTGCAAGTGGAAAAGCGCATTCGCGGTAGAGTTAAACGCCAGATGGAAAAGAGTCAGCGTGACTACTACCTCAATGAGCAGGTAAAGGCCATTCAGAAAGAATTGGGTGAAGGTGAGGATGGCGCAGATATCGACGAAATTGAGAAAAAAATCAAATTGGCGCAAATGCCGAAAGAGGTATTGGCTAAAGCCGAATCGGAATTAAAAAAATTGCGCTTGATGTCGCCAATGTCTGCCGAAGCGACAGTGGTGCGCAACTATATCGATGCACTCGTAACCTTACCTTGGAAAAAGAAGAGCAAGATCAATCAGGATCTGAGGGCAGCAGAAGCAAGGTTGGAGCAAGATCATTACGGTCTGGAAAAAGTGAAGGAGCGAATTGTTGAATATCTTGCAGTTCAGCAACGCGTAAACAAATTGAAAGCGCCGATTCTTTGTTTAGTCGGACCGCCCGGTGTTGGTAAAACTTCTTTAGGACAATCGATAGCTCATGCAACCAACCGGAAATTTGTGCGCATGTCACTGGGTGGTGTGCGTGATGAAGCTGAGATTCGCGGTCATCGCCGTACCTATATAGGATCCATGCCTGGAAAAATTTTGCACAATATGAGCAAGGTAGGTGTCAAAAATCCACTATTCTTACTTGACGAAGTCGATAAGATGGGGATGGATTTTCGTGGGGATCCATCTTCCGCCTTACTAGAGGTTCTTGATCCGGAGCAAAACAGTACCTTTGTCGATCACTATATCGAGGTTGAATACGATTTATCGGATGTGATGTTTGTAGCTACGGCAAATACGCTCAATATTCCACCGGCATTATTGGATCGTATGGAAGTGATTCAGCTTTCCGGGTATACGGAGGATGAGAAATTAAATATCGCCACACGGTATTTGCTCACCAAGCAAATGCAGAATCATGGCCTTAAAGAAAGCGAGTTAACTGTTTCAGAATCCGCGCTACGGGATATTGCACGTTACTACACAAGAGAAGCGGGTGTACGTGCAATGGAACGGGAAATTTCAAAAATTTGCCGCAAAGCAGTAAAAGCAATGTTGCTGAAAAAAGGTAAAAACAAAATTACCGTTACTTCTCGCAATCTTGATAAATTTTTAGGGGTAAGACGTTTTACTTACGGTGTTGCGGAAGAAAAAAACCAAGTTGGACAAGTTACTGGTCTGGCGTGGACGGAAGTTGGCGGTGAATTACTGACTATTGAAGCTGTGGTATTGCCAGGCAAAGGAAAAACCATTACTACCGGGCAGCTTGGCGAGGTAATGCAAGAATCCATTCAAGCGGCGCTTTCGGTAGTTCGGAGCCGTTCCCATTTGCTCGGAATAGCGGAAGATTTTTACCAAAAGAATGATATTCACATCCATCTTCCAGAAGGAGCGACACCCAAAGATGGGCCAAGCGCAGGGATTGGTATTTGCGTTGCAATGGTGTCAGTTCTCACGAACATCGCTGTCAAAGCGGACGTAGCCATGACCGGTGAAATTACACTTAGAGGTGAAGTGCTCCCAATCGGTGGGTTGAAAGAAAAATTATTGGCAGCGCATCGCGGCGGTATTAAAGCAGTCATTATTCCAGATAAGAATGTGAAGGATTTGACTGAAATTCCAGTCAATATTAAAAATCAACTGACAATTTACCCGGTTAAATGGATAGATCAGGTACTTGATATTGCACTGGAACATAAGCCAGAATTATTCCCTGCTCCGATTACGCAGTCAGCTCTACAATCAATTTCCGAAGAGAATTCAATAGAATCAGTAATTAAGCATTAATTTGCTTTGGAAGTAAGCAGGGTGGTAATAAGGCAAAATCAGGTGAAAAAAATGTAGTTACGAGTATTAAGTGTGTGTTTTGAGCTTGATTTCAATACCGTATGGTCGAACCCGAGTGCAGTAGTTTTACACAGCATTTTCAGGCTTAAGCTAAACGGAATTCGGCAAGCAAAGGGATATGATCTGACAAACGCCGCCACGGCTGACCGTGCAAATGATTGCAATTCACAATACCCAAGCCGCGATAGTAAATTCGATCCATTGATAATACCGGCAACCAGGCCGGAAAAGTTCTGGCATAAGTGCCATGGGTGATTTTAAAAACTTCCCTCACACCCAGATCATGATGCAGAAAATGTTCCGCACGGCCACGCCAATCATTAAAATCCCCCGCAATGATGAGTGGCTCGTTTATCGGGACATGTGAATTAATTCGTTCCGTCAAGGTTGAGAGTTGGTGTTCCCTCTCATATCCGAATAATCCCAGATGCACGCAGATAATATGAATTTTATGATGAATTCCTGGAATCTGGATTGTTCCATGTAAAAGACTCCGGCTAGCCGATTTTAAAAACGAAACATTAATATTTTCCCATTCGATAAAGGGATACTTACTTAAAATGGCATTGCCGTGGTGTCCCGATTTATAAATGGCATTCTTGCCATAAGCACAGTGATGCCAAACCTGATCGGCAAGAAATTCAAATTGCCGGTTATTGGGCCAGCCTGTGTAACGATTGGTTGGTTTATTACGTTCACCCAGCACTTCTTGCAGAAAAACGATATCGGCATTGATGTGCCGCAATAAGTTCTTGATTTCGTGCAGAACAAAGCGCTGATTAGTCGCGCTAAACCCCTTATGAATGTTATAAGTTAGAACTTTAAGTGAAGTACCGGACATACGATTTCTGAAATTTTCTTGCTTATCAGCAATCAAAGATGAAATTAAATTTCACTAAGACTGACTATTCTCGCCATCCGTGATGACTGCCGAATTTATACAATTGTTATTGCTCATTATAATTGCAAACGGTGCACCGGTATTAGTACGGATAGTCTTTGGCGATCATTTAAACTCCCCAGTTGATTTTGGTATTACATTACCCGATAACCATCCGGTATTCGGTACTTCTAAAACATGGCGTGGGATTCTTGCGGCTCTATTGATGACTTCAGTAGCCGCTTTATTCATGAATTATCCCTTTGTCATTGGATTTCTAATAGCCAGTTACGCCGTGGCTGGAGATTTGTCATCTAGTTTCATCAAGCGCCGCCTCTCACTGGCACCTAGCAGCAAGGCCCCCATACTCGATCAAGTGCCCGAATCGTTATTACCAGCAGTGATGATGATGCGTACTTTCGATCTGGAGTTATCGTCAGTGCTTTGGTTATCTTTTGTTTTCTTAATTGTTGATCTGGCAATGACCTATATACTTTACCACTGGCAGGTACTTAAGAAATTGCCTAATTAGCTGTTTAGAAAAGGTTACTGCGATGAGACATAAAAAAGATCAAGTCATTAATCTTCCCAATCTGGTTAGCCTAGTCCGGATACTACTGGCGCCGGCTCTGTTTTACTTTGCTTTTACCAAGCAGCCTGATTGGTACATTGGAATATTAATTCTCGCAGTATTTACGGATGTTCTGGATGGTTTCCTAGCCCGATGGTTGAATCAAATAACGGCGATGGGTTCACGCCTCGACAGTTGGGGGGATTTTGTCATCTATTCAACCATGGCGATTTGCGCCTGGATACTATGGCCTGACATCATACAACGAGAACAGCTCTATTTTATTATCATTGTCTCGAGTTTTACTGTACCGGTAATCATGAGCATTATTAAATTTCATACCATCATCAGTTATCACACATGGAGCGTAAAAGTTGCAGTGGCTGTAACCATAGTAAGCTATATCCTGCTTTTTACTGAAACGCTGATCTGGCCGTTCAGAATAGCGGTTTTATTTTGTCTCTATGCTGCCATCGAAGAAATTGCGATTACGTTATTGATACAACGTGAAATGGTTGATGTCAGAACAGTCTGGCGAGCCTTAAAATACAAAAGAAACCACCGGAAAAGCGCGGCAAATCACTAGCACTTGCTCAAACCTCGATTAGCCGGGCGGTAATCAAGTATTTGAAGTTATCGGAATCAAGTTGATCCAATGCTTTCTCACCGGTTTCCCCATTGGGATACATGAAGTAAGCGAGTTTGGTTTGGGCCTGGGGTAACACGACATCGTGCGCGGTATTATAGGCCAGCCAATTCATTTCCCAGCTACCGAACAGTTTCTTGCGAGCAAGCGCGACTTTGGGATCGTGAATCTGCAAATTACCCGGCGGTTCTTCCAGTACGACCTTGCGAACATCCGCCGGATCGACTGGCACCCAGCCTATGCCCTGCGCAAAAAATTCCGCACGGCAATGCTGCCCCTTACTGGCATTGTCACTACCCAGTCCTAGACTCTTGTAGCCCTGTTGCGACGGTGCAATGCGTATCCCGTAGATATCGCGCGCCGGAATACCAACCGCTCGTGTCAGACCTACGAATAAAGTATTGAGGTCGGCGCATTTACCGCCGAAATAGCGGGTTTCCAGCATGGTTCTAATGTCACCCCGGCCGCATCCCTTTATCTTGGGGTCGCGAAACGTATTATCAACGATCCATTCGTATATCGCGTGCGCTTTTTCAATGTCAGTTGCCGCAAACCGGGTGATGTCTCGTGCGGTCTCACGCACGAGACCATCGGTTGGAATGAGCTCCGTCGGTTCTGTATACAGTTTGATTTCGCTTTGCGGCAAGGGCGGCATATTAGCATTCGATCCGGAGAAATCTACGGTGCGATCGCGCGTGGCGAAACGACTGACAACTTCGAGCAACGGGGCTTTTTCGTTCTCCTGCCATTCCACATACAGCATTTCCACACCGTATTTCGGCTCGGTCACGACCTGCATCTTTCCATTGCCACTCCAAGTATTGCCGAGCGGCATGTGCCAATCGGTCTTGAGCGCATAAGGCAAAGGAATCCAGGCGCGCGAAACCTTCCCGGGATCGGTAATTTCCACTTTCGTGCTTACCGTGAAAATGCGCCACCCCGCATCCAGCGCCGCAACTGTTGCATTGCTCAAGGTCGGTAGTCCGGTAATCACGGGGGTCATGAGTGCTGCTTGTAAAAAAGTTCGTCGTTTCATGGGGTTTTCTCAATTTTCAGTGAGATAAGTGGATTTTTTACACTTTATAAAATTTAACTCTTTTTGTTTCCGGAGCTGAAGATAATCGACAACCTCATCTCTTGAGCCTTTAAAACTGGGATTGATCTGACGGCGCTGCAGTGAGCCGAGGTAGAGCGGATCGTAATAATATTTTACAAGTTTCTCGATCCAAATTTTATTCGATTGAATTTCATTCATACGCAGAAAATCCAGCCGAGCGTTTTCCAGATCCTTCGACACTTCCTGAAATCTTTGTCCGCCCAATTTTTTACTAATCATTTGCAGGGCATGCTGATACTTCTCAAACAATCGCAGCGCCTGATCGTGCAAAATCCCCTGATCTTCCGATAATACGGCCTGCCGCCGCCTTAGGCGGCTTTGCTGCGCTTTACCGATTGCGGTGTCGAGAATATAGTCCGCAAAAATATTGTTTACCCTGGTTTCAAAAGACTCGTCGATCCAGATGACTTCGGAATCGCGCATGCGGGCAAAAAAACTCGTCGGTAAATACACGCTACCGATATTCCGGCTTTCATCCTCTACGATCACCGGTTTGTATTGTATTCCGCGCTCCAATTTGAGTAGATTGACCGCCAAGCGGTTTTCAAAATCAACCTGTGCCGGTTGGCAAACGGGAAGTCCTCCGAAGGCAGAGCCGCGATGCCGGGCGATGGCTTCGATATCCAGCGCCGGATAGGTATCCCCGATATCCTGAATCAGTCTGGTTTTACCGCTTCCCGTCGGTCCTGTTACAACCAGCAGTTTGCGGTTGGCGCTAAATCGATCAATCGTATTGATTAAAAAATGACGCGCCATTTTATAACCGCCGAAGATCAAAGGCCTGTCGACACCGGCTTCCTTTAACCACTGCTGCGCGATCTGCGAACGCTTGCCGCCGCGAAAGCAATACAGCACAGCTTGCTGATGCTGATGGATGAAATCCAGCCATTGTTGCAGGAGGATTTGCTTCACAAAACCTGAAATCATTTCATAACCCAGACGGACAGCAGCCTCGGAGCCTTGATACTTGTATGTGGTGCCGACAACAGCACGTTCTTGGTCGCCGAGTATCGGAATATTGACAGAGCCGGGTAGGGATCCTTGCGCGAACTCGATAGGCGCACGTACATCGATCAGCGGGGTGTCTGTGATGAATAATTCTGTTAATTCATCAATACCGATGTTCCGGCTACTCAAACGACACCGCTTTATCTTGACGAGGATGAACGGTTCCCACAATCGCAGCGGACTTGAACCGGGTGTGCAAGGCCTGCAGCATAATCTGGCTGATTTCAGGTGCCACACTCAGTAACAAACCGCCGCTGGTTTGTGGATCATGAATCAACAGTTTATGAAGCTCATCCAAACCTGCAACCTTGATGTGCGGTACGGTGTATTCCGCGTTCGTCCGGTGTGCTTTTGTCAGGTAAGCCTGCTTCAGGCAATGAAAAGTTTTACCAAAACGGGGCAGCTCGCCGGTTTCGATATGCAACGTCACTTGGCTAGCGTTAGCCAGTTGCATGGCATGGCCGGAAAAACCAAAGCCGGTGATGTCGGTAGCAGCGTGCACTGCTGCCTGTAAATCTGGAGTCATACACTCGATGGCGTTATTGATCGCCGTCATGCTGTGCAATGCCTCCATAATGTCTTCTTCTCTTAGTTGCTGCCTTTTGACCGCAGCCGTCAAGGTCCCTGTTCCCAGCGCTTTGGTCAGAATCAAGTGATCGCCCGGTTTGGCCCCCGCATTGGTCCATACTTGCTGCGGATTGACAAAGCCCGTGACCGACAAGCCGAACTTCAGGGTGTCGTCATCGATGGAGTGGCCGCCGACGAAATTGGCTCCGGCCTCGGCAACCTTATCGCTGGCGCCTTGCAGAACATCAACGATGACATGCTCAGCCATGCCAGCCAAGGGAAATGCCAGAATGCCCATGGCTGTCGCCGGTTTTCCACCCATGGCATAAACATCGCTGAGCGCATTGGCGGCGGCAATTTCACCGAAAAGCTTCGGCGTGTCGACGATTGGCGTGAAGAAATCCAGTGTTTGCAC
>JBDHRU010000043.1:0-13926 GCA_039807765.1 Nitrosomonas sp.
GGGGAAGGTGCGAGCGGCGAAGCTGGCGGTGCTGCAGCCGCAGATTCCGCAGACTCGGACACTTCTGAGGATGAGGATGAGGAGGAGTAATCCTGTCCTTAATCTTAATAAAGTTAGTGGCGTAATTTGAAACGAACCCGCACAGAAATCTTTGTGCGGGTTCGTTTGTTTATTGAAATAGCATCGATATCATTAATATGATGAATCATTCTTATCAAAAACTTCAATTATGAGTTATGTCTAATAGTAAACAAATCAAGTAATTTTCAGGAGCAGTAAAAATATGTCATTCGAGCAACTCGGTTTATCGACCGATTTATTGCGCGCGATCTCTGATCAGGGATATGTAAAACCCACACCAATTCAAGAACAGGCAATCCCCGTCATTTTAGAAGGTAAAGATGTGATGGGCGGTGCCCAAACGGGTACCGGAAAAACAGCAGGTTTTACCCTACCAATGCTGCAAAGGCTGCAGATTCATGCAAATACCAGCATGTCGCCAGCCAAGCATCCAATCCGTGCATTAATTTTAGTTCCAACGCGAGAGCTTGCTATGCAGGTGCACGACAGCGTTAGAGTTTACAGTAAATACTCTGCACTTCGATCGGCTGTTGTTTATGGAGGGGTCAGCATCGATACGCAGATCGATATCGTGCGCTCCGGTGTAGAGATTCTGGTCGCAACACCAGGAAGATTACTGGATCATATTCAACAAAAAACCTTGACACTAGCAAAGGTCGAAGTACTCATTCTAGATGAAGCCGATCGTATGCTGGATATGGGATTCTTGCTCGATATAAAACAAATTATTCAGCTGCTTCCGGAGCATCGTCAGAATCTCATGTTTTCGGCAACCTTCTCATCGGAAATCAAGAAACTAGCGAGCAAATTATTGCAAAATCCTGTATTGATCGAGGTTGCAAAACAGAACTCGGTCAGTGAATTGATAACGCACGTTGTTTATCCAGTTGAATCCATCAGAAAACAAGAATTATTAATCCGATTGATTCAACAAGAAGATTTACAACAAGTATTAGTTTTTACAAGAACGAAGCATGGAGCGGATCGACTGGCGCAGCGCTTAAAGCGTCATGAAATTACTAGTGAAGCAATACATGGCGATAGGAGTCAGCTTCAACGTACACAAGCGTTGGATAATTTTAAGCAAGGCCAAATCCGAGTGCTTGTTGCAACCGATGTTGCAGCACGCGGACTCGATATAGAGGAATTGTCCCATGTGATTAATTTTGAGCTACCCAATAACCCGGAAGATTATGTGCATCGCATCGGGAGAACCGGGCGTGCCGGAGCGAAAGGGCTTGCAATTTCACTGGTCAGTAAAGAAGAAAATAATTTACTGATTGATATTGAGAAATTGTTAGGGATTAAAATCAAAGCTGAGCAAATCAGTGGATTCGAGTTGAAAGAAACGCAAGTTCACGATTTTAGAAAAAGTACGGCAAATGAAGAACAAAGAAACAAGCGTGGTGGATTATCTAGGCAAAGTAAGAAAACTAATTCGTTTGTAAAACACGGCGAGAAAGTTATTCACTTTAATAAAGAAATGGTGACGAGAAACACCAAGCGTGCGGATAATAGAGTTGACGATCCGTTATTCACTCAACCTTATATATCCAAGTATGCTGATGTAAACGCTTTAATCGAGGAATCAAGTAACTTAAATAATAAGAAAACAACGCATCGGCAACTTTCCAAAAGACCGGTACCAGCCTTGTTTATATCTCCGGCAATCATTAAGCAGAAAAAAAGCGAAGCTTCTTAATTCACTTATCTATTGTTCTCATTAATAAAGATAGAGCATAAAACCAAACGCAGATGGAATACGCGGTATTCTTTGTAAAAAAATACAGTGATAGCTTTATAATATTTTTGATTGACTTGAAATATAATTGTATTACAAGGTCTTGACTTTTTACCCTTTATCCAATTTCGCGATGTCCTTTTGCTTACCATGCGTCCAATTCTAAAATCCAGCAAGTTAACCAATGTGTGCTATGACATTCGCGGTCCGGTGATGGAGCGCTCTAAGCAAATGGAGGAAGAAGGGCATCACATTATCAAGCTGAATATCGGCAATCCGGCGACTTTCGGGTTCGATGTGCCGGAAGAGATCCTGCAGGATGTCATCCGCAACCTATCGGATGCTTCGGGGTATTGCGATTCCAAAGGGCTGTTTGCAGCGCGCAAGGCGATCATGCATTACACTCAGGAAAAGCAGATCCGCAATGTGCAGCTGGACGATATTTTCATCGGCAATGGTGTATCGGAATTGGTGGTGCTGACCATGCAGGCGCTACTGGATAATGGCGACGAAGTGTTGATTCCGATGCCGGATTATCCGTTGTGGACAGCTGCGGTGGTATTGTCTGGAGGTGTTGCACGGCATTATGTGTGCGACGAGGCATCAGGCTGGTTGCCCGATCTCGACGATATTCGCGCCAAGATCAATTCCAGAACTCGCGCCTTGGTCATCATCAATCCGAACAATCCGACCGGTGCGCTCTATCCCAGGGAAACGCTGCTTGAGTTGATCGAGATTGCGCGTCAGCATCAATTGATCGTTTATGCTGACGAAATTTACGACAAGATTCTGTACGAGCACGCGACACACACTTCGATTGCATCGCTGGCCGACGATGTGTTATTCGTGACGTTCAACGGCCTGTCTAAAAACTATCGTGCCGCCGGTTTTCGTTCCGGTTGGGCGGTAGTGTCGGGTGAAAAGAACCATGCGCGCGACTACATTGCCGGGCTGAACATGCTGGCATCGATGCGCTTGTGCGCCAATGTGCCTTCGCAGTTTGGCATTCAGACAGCATTGGGTGGTTACCAGAGTATTTACGATCTGACGTTACCCACAGGCCGGTTGATGCGTCAGCGCGATACGGCATGGAGCCTGCTGACCGAGATTCCCGGAGTAAGCTGTTTCAAACCGCAAGCAGCACTGTATCTGTTTCCACGCCTCGATCCCGAAATCTACCCGGTCGAGGATGATCAACAATTCGTGCTCGATCTGCTGCTGGAAGAAAAAGTGCTCTTGGTACAAGGCAGTGGATTCAACTGGCATCAACCTGACCATTTTCGTGTGGTGTTCCTGCCCAATGTCGATGACCTGATCGAGGCCGTCGGGCGCATTGCGCATTTTCTGCAACGCTATCGTAAGCGTCACGGCACTAACTAAAGCGCTGAAGCGTTTGCTCAGCGAATCAACTGCTGATAGATCGCTGGTAACACATGCGATAGCCGGTCGGGCCGGGATACGATGGCGTAGCCACCTCTACCGAACAAAAAGGGAAAATAGTCCTGCGCCTCGCTGTCGATGGTGATACCAAAAACGGACAAACCGCTGTGTCGGGCCTGCAAAATTGCATGCCGCGTGTCTTCAATACCATAGCGGCCTTCGTAATAATCCAGATCATTAGGCTTACCGTCAGTCAGCAACAGAAGCAGGCGATGGCGTTCCGGGCGCTCGTTCAGTAGTTGTTGCACATGCCGCAGCGCGGCACCTACGCGGGTGTAATATCCGGGTCGCAAGGCAGCGATGCGTTGCAGAACCTGCGAATTGTATGATTCGTCAAAATTTTTTACTTCGGTGACACGCACATAGTCTTTCTTGCGTGATGTGAACGTGTAGATTGCAAAGGTATCGCGGCATGCGATCAATCCGGTAGCCAGGGTAATCAGTGCTTCCTTTTCAATGTCGAGTATGCGACGGCCATCAATCCAGCTATCTGTCGACAGGGAGACATCGATGAGTATGGCGACACTCAGATCGCGCGCCCGCTGGCGGGTGTTGCAATACACACTTTCGCTATGATTACCGGTCGCCAGAAAATCGCAGTGTGATCGCACCAGTGCATCCATATCGAGTTCGTCACCTTCGTACTGATGCCGTAGCACTTCCCGTTTGGGCAGCAATGCTTCGAACTGGCGGCGAATCTTGCATAAGCGTTTTAGGGTTTGCTGATCGGGTGTCCAGGATGCAAAACCGGGTTGCGCATGCTGAAAGAACACCCGGCATTGCCGCGGGTGATATTGCTGGCGCTTGAAATTCCATTCCGGGTAGGTGAATTCGCCAATCAGCGCCTGCGGATTGACATCGTCCGGAGAGAGATCCAGATCGAACTTGAGTTGCGTGGATGCCTGCTGTTCGTGCGGGCTTAATGTGAAGTTTTCAATCGCTTGCGCGGCTGCTTTTGCAGCTTGTTCTTCATCATCCTCGACGGGACGGTTGACATTGACCATTTCCGACCAACTCAGCAGTTTCTCAAAACGGTTCAGAAGCAGGGGATCGTCCCGCATACTTTGATCCTGTTTGTGTCGGTGCGCCGGTTTTTTGTGTCGGGAGGCATGCGCATCCTCGCGGGTATCGGTATGGTCTGCCGATACATCGGATCGGGTGGAATCGGTCGTGTTGTCCGAGTGCATTTTTCCCCAAAGCGGCACTGGCAGGAACGGCTGGTAGTACTTGCCGGCTCGCCATGGTGAAAAATCAGGTACGGTTTGTTGCAAGGCATGCCAGCAGGTATTCGCTTCTTTGGAAAAAATGGATTGCCCGAGCATCGCCCGGATCACGGCTTCAATCATCTGTTCCTGATCCGGAAGCGATCGATGCGGTCGCTGTGCGAGTATGGCATTACACAATCGCTGATAGACGGGGAACAGTCCGGGATTATGTTGACATGTCGTCGAACTGATCCAGTAGGCTTGGTGCAGGAAAGCCAGATCTTTCTGCAGCGGATCGGTACCCGTTGATTCGTTTGCACTGGTGTCTTGCGGTCGATGCGGAAAGTTGCTGGCATTGGCGAAAAAAGCCGCAAGCCAGAAATAGTGTAGTCGGTTCAGGTCGGTATCCGGAAAGTAGCCCAGTGATGCGGGCAACAGCATGCGCTGTGCCGTGCAGTCAATATCTGTCAGCGACTCCTGCATCAAACCCAGCCGCTGACGCCATGTCAGGCGATGCCCGGATGATTGCGGGGATCCGCTCTGGATGGCGATACCTGCGGCACCGCCCAGTCCACGAAAGAAAATACCCAGAGCCGGACGTACCTGATCCAGCGTCACGGCTGCTAGTGGATAGTGCGGGTAACTTGCTGCCTTACCGACCAGCCGGTGCCAGAACCGACCTGCCTGTTCTTCCAGTTCGGTGAATTCCAGTCCGAGCACGACTAACCGAATGTAGCGCGAACCAGCGCCAGCAAACCCTGCTTGACGTCATCATCATCGCATAGTGGTTCGATTAGCGTGGCCTGTGCCGCCTGGTAAGGATCGAAGCCATTCTTCAGCAAGGTGGCGCAATACACCAGCAGTCGCGTGGACACCACTTCTTCCAGATCGATATCCTTCAGCGCACGGATACGCTGTGCCAGATCGACCAATGCACGGCATTGCTGTTCCGGCAAACCACTCTCGGTGGCGACGATCCGGGTTTCGATATCGGGTGCGGGAAAATCAAAGCTGATCGAGACAAAGCGTTGACGTGTGCTGGGTTTCAGCGATTTCAGAATGTTCTGGTAGCCGGGGTTGTAGGAGACGATCAGCATGAATTCATCTGGCGCCTGCAAGAATTCTCCGGTACGTTCCAGAGGCAGAATCCGGCGGTCGTCTGTCAAAGGATGCAACACAACTGTGACATCCTTGCGCGCCTCAACGATCTCATCCAGATAGCAGATGCCCCCTTCCCGTACAGCCCGGGTCAGCGGACCATCGAGCCATTTTGTCTCACCATCCTGCAACAGATAGCGTCCGGTCAGATCCGCCGCAGTCAGATCGTCGTGACAGGAAACGGTATGGAGTTTCCGCCCGAGGCGGGCTGCCATATGGGCGACGAACCGAGTTTTACCGCAACCGGTGGGACCTTTGAGCAATAGTGGTAAACCTTCACGGTAAGCTGCGGTAAACAGGGCGCATTCATTACCGGTCTCGTGATAGAAAGGAATTTCTGCGGCAGGCTGAGCCGGTACTGCGCCTGCTGTCGTGAGAAGTGTCGGACCGCCTGCCATCAGAGCGTTTGGTGTGCGTATTTGCCGGTAGCGGATGCTTCACGGACAGGTCCGAGTGCCGAATAGATGAACATCAGCGCGCCAACGATGAAAAAGACCCCACAACCCAGACGCAGACAATAAAACAGTTCGAGTTGCGACTGTACCTGCATGTAACCCATATTCATCACGCGCTGCAGATGCGTTTGCAGGATGCCTGCAACCAGTAGGGCGAAGGTGATGCCGATCATGGCGGCATTCATGAGCCAGAAGCTCCAGATATTCAGGGTCTGGTTGAAGGGTTGCACATTGCGCAGAGCGGGCATGGCGTAGGTGAAAAAGGCCAGATTCAGCATGGCATAGGCGCCATAAAACGCCAGATGCCCATGCGCTGCTGTCAATTGCGTGCCATGCGTATAGAAGTTGATCGATGGGAAACTGTGCATCAGTCCCAGCAATCCAGCACCGATGAATGCCATGATCGGGCATCCCAGACTCCACAACAACGCGGCTTTGTTGGGGTGATTGCGACCACTTTTGCGCACCAGATAAAACGACCACAGGATCATGGCGAAGAACGGAACGACCTCGAGAAACGAAAAGACGATGCCGATCCAGTGCCAGTATTCCGGTGTGCCGATCCAGTAATAGTGATGACCGGTTCCCAGTAGTCCGCTGAATAGCGAAAAGCCGACGATGACGTATAACCATTTCTCGATCACTTCACGATCGACTCCGGTCATTTTGATCAGCAGGAATGCCAGCATGGCTGACATGATCAGCTCCCAGACCCCCTCGACCCATACATGAACTACCCACCACCAGTACAGCTTATCCACGGCGAGGTTATCCGGATTGTAAAAGGCAAACATGAAGAACAGGGCTGCACCCCACAGTCCGAGCAGCAGGACGATCGACACCACCGTTTTGCGGCCTTGCAGTACGGTCATGGTGACATTGTAGATAAAAATCAGGAATGCAATGACCATCAGGATCTTGATCCACAAAGGCTGCTCCAGAAATTCCCGACCTTCATGCACGCCCGAGAGATAACCGGCAACCGCCACCAGTGCGGCAAAAACGAAGATGCCGAGCTGTAACCAGGCCAGCTTGGAACTGTGGATCTCCCGTTCGCTTTCCTCCGGTATCAAGAAATAGCTGGCGCCAAAATAACCCAGCAGCAACCAGATCAGGAGCGCATTGGTATGGATCATGCGCAGGATGTGGAACGGTGTCGTTTCGGATAGGAGATTCGGAAATACGTAAATCGAACCGGCCAGTACACCGGCCAGGATTTGCAACAGGAAAATTGCCAATGCGGCTACAAAATAAGGGTAAGCCAGTGCCTGAGTCTGATACTTCATGGGTAGTCTCCAGTGGGATCGTGATGAGTGAAAGCGGCGTAAATGATCGTTTAAGAGATCTGTTACGTTCGCCGATGATGGAAAATTTTCCTATCGTCCGAATCGGTTACTTTCCGTGCTTCACCATCTTGTGATTTGTCTTGCTGATGCGTTATACAGCGCTTCTTGATTTAGATGCGATTAGCCGGAAATACTGGGAGGCCAGCCGAGCGTGTTGATGCGGCTCGTCCACTCCAGGAAATCGACGAGATCGTCGAGCTCCTGTTCCGACAGGTTGAACTGGGGCATTTGCCGCCGTCCTTCGGTACGAGTGGGCTGCGCACGCATCCACGCCTTGAGTCCGGCTCTTGCACCTTCCGGACTTTGCTGCCCGCCATAGCGGATCCAGACATTTCCCAGCTCGGGTGCGAAGTAGGCGCCTTCGCCCAGCAGCGAGTGGCAGTTGATGCACGAATGGCGTTCCCAGACATGCTTCCCGCGCGCTACTGATTCCGTCAATGTGGATTCGTCCGTGGCAACGGTGGTCATGTAGAAGTGACTATGAACCGTCAATGCCGCAAATATCAGTAGAAAAAAAATTGACCCACCATAAAAAATGTTACGTGCGGCTGATTTGGTGAGATGTTGTGTCATATGTGTTTTTTTCCTCGCGGTAGTGAATAAAAATGGTTATTTTGAAATTCAGGAGATTTATCCATATTTATCATATGGATATATGGGGTTTCTAGAATCTGGATTCAATTCTAGCCCAAACCCGGAATGAAAAGCAACGAAGCGGAAAAATAGAATGGATATGAACGCGGCTGATGATTATTGAATTCGCCCGCGTATTCCTCGAGGACGTGCTCGTATATAATCTCGGTCACTCTTTATTATTAATTTGCTTTTATTCCAAAATTTATGAAACCCATTCATGTTGGCTTATTAGGTGTAGGCACGGTCGGTGGAGGCACGTATACCGTTCTTAAACGCAATCACGAGGAAATCGCGCGCCGCGCGGGGCGGGAGATCGTTATCAAAATGATTGCCGACACCAATCTGGAGAGAGCGCAAAACCTGGCCGATGCGGGTGTCATCGTCACTTCTGATGGTCACGAAGTGACCTGCAATGCGGATATCGATATTGTCGTCGAATTGATCGGTGGACAAACCATTGCCAAGGAATTGATTCTGGAAGCCATCGCCAACGGTAAACATGTGGTGACAGCGAATAAAGCGTTGCTGGCCAATCACGGTACCGAAATTTTCGCTGCAGCGCGCGCCAAAGGGGTGATCGTTGCGTTTGAAGCGGCTGTCGCCGGCGGTATCCCGATCATCAAAGCGCTGCGCGAAGGGCTGACGGCCAATCGTATCACCTGGATTGCCGGCATTATCAACGGTACGTCGAATTTCATTTTGTCGGAAATGCGCGACAAAGGGCTACCGTTTGAAACGGTGCTGGCGCAAGCACAGAAGCTCGGTTATGCGGAAGCCGATCCGACCTACGATATCGAGGGTATCGACGCAGCGCACAAGATCACGCTGATGTCGGCGATTGCGTTCGGTATTCCGGTGCAATTCAGCAAAGTGTATATCGAAGGCATTACCAAGCTCACCGGTGAAGACATTCGCTATGCCGAGGAATTGGGTTATCGCATCAAATTGCTCGGTATCACCAAACGCGTCGAGAAAGGTATCGAATTGCGCGTGCATCCGACCTTGATTCCGGTGCGCCGCTTGATCGCCAATGTCGAAGGCGTAATGAACGCCATCGTGGTCAAAGGCGATGCCGTCGGCGCCACGCTGTATTACGGCGCTGGCGCCGGAGCGGAACCGACCGCCAGTTCGGTGATCGCCGATCTGGTCGATGTCACGCGCCTGCATACCGCCGATCCGATGTATCGTGTGCCGCCGCTGTCGTTCCAGCCGGATTTGCTGTCCGATACGCCGGTGATTCCGATGGAAGACGTAGAAAGTTCTTACTATCTGCGCATTCAAGTGATCGACAAGCCCGGCGTGATGGCGGAAATCACCCGGATTGTGGCGGAGCAGAATATTTCCATCAGTGCGCTGCTGCAAAAAGAAGCCAGCGACGAATCGGATCAAGTCAGTGTCATCATGCTGACGCATTTGACGATTGAGAAAAATATCAATGCCGCCATCAGCCGCATCGAAGCGTTACCGGTCGTCACCGGCAAAGTGTTCCGGCTGCGTATTGAAGAATTGAACAACTAACGTGGGAACCGGCGATGATGCAGCAAACTGTTTTGACGGCGTTTGCCGTATCCCCGGTTTCTCGCTGTTGCATAACCTGAAGAAACCAACCATGCGTTATATTTCTACCCGTGGCGGCATGCTGCCCAAGCCATTTTCCGAAATCCTGCTGAGCGGTTTGTCGCCGGACGGCGGTCTCGCGATTCCGGAAGCGTATCCCCAAATCACGTCAGCGGAACTTGCCGCGTGGCGGGGATTGAGTTACCCGGCGCTGGCATTCGAAATCCTGTCGCGTTTTGTCGATGATATTCCACCGGACGATTTGCGCGGCATCATCAACCAGACCTATACCGCTGAAGTGTTCGGCACGCCGGACATCACGCCACTGAAAACACTGGAGCCGGGGCTGCATATTTTGGGATTATCCAACGGTCCGACGCTGGCATTCAAGGACATCGCGATGCAGTTGCTCGGCAACCTGTTTCAGTATCAACTGGATAAAGCCGGCAACGAATTGAACATCCTCGGCGCGACCTCGGGCGACACCGGTTCCAGCGCCGAATATGCGATGCGCGGCAAGCGCGGTATCCGCGTATTCATGCTGTCGCCACTTGGCAAAATGAGCCGCTTCCAGACTGCGCAAATGTTTTCGCTGCAAGATAAGAATATATTCAACATCGCCATCCGCGGCGTGTTTGACGATTGCCAGGACATCGTCAAAGCGGTCAGCAATGACCATGCGTACAAAGAAGCGCACCGCATTGGTACGGTCAATTCGATCAACTGGGCGCGCATCGTCGCGCAAGTGGTGTACTACTTCAAAGGTTATTTCGCCGCGACCAAAAATAACGACGAACAGGTGTCGTTCGCTGTGCCGTCCGGCAATTTCGGCAACATCTGCGCCGGACATGTCGCTCGGATGATGGGATTGCCGATCAAACGCCTGATTCTGGCAACTAACGAAAATGACGTACTCGACGAATTTTTCTGCACTGGTGTCTATCGCCCGCGCACGACTACTGAGACCCAGCACACTAGCAGCCCGTCGATGGATATTTCCAAAGCTTCCAACTTCGAACGCTTCATCTTCGATCTGACCGGACGGAATGCGCAGCAGGTCAAGGAATTATGGACGGCAGTGGACAAAGGTAACGCGTTCGATTTATCGCAAACCCCGCTGTTCGCCAAAATCCAGAACTACGGTTTCATCTCCGGCAGTAGCAATCACGCCGCGCGTATCAACACCATCCGCGATATCTACCAACGCTACCATGTGCTGGTTGACACGCACACCGCCGATGGCCTGAAAGTCGGCCAAGCGCACCGCGAAACCGGCGTACCGCTGATTTGTCTGGAAACTGCGCTACCGGCCAAATTCGCCGAAAGCATCCAGGAAGCGATCGGACGAGAACCGGAACGCCCGGCGGGATTTGAAAATCTGGAAGACTTGCCGCAGCGGTTTGTGGTGAAGGATGCGGATGTAGCGGCGGTGAAAGCATATATTGATGAGTTCAGTAGGGTGCAATAACATTGCGTCGAATAAGCTGAAAGAGAAGTTCTAAGGCAAAAAATTGCTTGCATCTCAAAATAATCCAACTCGAATCTGAATATGATCCGGGTAGATTCAAACCTGGATTTGCTACTAGCATCGAGAAAGATAGAAGTCACATAAAACAAAGCTGCATTTCCATTGATATACCCAATCAGGGTATTCCATGCAAAAATATAGTGGTAAATTCAAGCCAAGGAGATATTCATGTCACTACGCATTAATGATCAAGCACCTAATTTTCAAGTAGAAACCACCCACGGAAAGATCGATTTCCACGAATGGATCGGAGATAAGTGGGCGGTATTGTTTTCTCATCCTAAGGATTTCACGCCCGTTTGCACGACCGAGCTGGGTTATATGGCGAGCATTCAAGCGGAGTTTGATAAGCGCAATACTAAAATTATCGGATTGAGTATTGATCCGCTGAATGACCATGAGAAATGGCTGAAAGATGTGGAAGATGTCGGTGGCTCAGCCGTTCGCTACCCGGTGATCGCCGATACCGATCTGCACGTTGCCAAGCTCTACAATATGTTCCCTGCGGATGAAACCGGTTCTGCGGCGGGGCGGACAGCACTGACGAATGCAACCGTTCGCTCAGTATTTATCATTGGTCCTGATAAAAATATCAAGCTCATGATGACTTACCCCATGACGACAGGACGGAATTTCAACGAGATTTTGCGCGTGATTGATTCGATGCAATTAACCGCAAAACACAAAGTCGCAACACCCGTGAACTGGAAGCAAGGCGACGATGTCATTATCGTTCCTTCGGTCAGCAACGAGGAAGCGCAGAAGATTTATCCGCAAGGTTGGGAAACAGTGAAACCATACCTGCGTAAGGTAAAACAGCCTTGATTCATGGATTACTCCCATACATAACGCAGAGCTTGGATCTGAGTACTCCGGAATGCCTGCGCCATTCCGGAGTTGACTTGAAGCAACAGCGATGAAGCTGAATTTTTAATTAGCGCTATCTCCCGATTTCTCTGTCTCCGGCTCAAGTCCGGGAGCATAAAACACTTCCTAAGCAATTGATTAATGATTGTCTATCACTTCACTTCTTCCGAATTCGCGCTGAGAGCCTTGCGTGACCGCCGTTTGAAAATTGCCCGCATCAACGAACTGAATGATCCCTTTGAGTTTTGTGTTGCGAATTTTTCCAATAGCGATACCCGAACCAAGCTGGAGGCTTTCAAAAGCCAGGCAAATGAACGATACGGCGTTATCTGTTTCTGCGAAAACTATCACGATCCGGTGCTGTGGAGTCACTATGCCGGTGGTCATCGCGGTGTTGCGCTGGTATTTGAAATTCCGGACGACAAGGCGATTCGCATCGATTATCAGCCTGAGCATTTTAAGTTGGATACCGAGGCCGCGATCCGGCGTGGCAGCTTTGATGAGTCCGATTTGAATCAATTAATCTCGACAAAATTTTCAAGCTGGAATTATGAAAAAGAAATACGAATGATATGCCACTTGCACGATCACTTTTGTCAGATCGACTCCAAAGGCAAAAAAGTCTATTTTGAATCGCTAAGCCTGGAATCCTTTGGTGTGGATGCGTTGAAGCTGATCGGTTTGATTCGCGGCGCCCGCTGCGATTTGAAACCTGCGGATATCGCAAGCGAATTGCTGGCAGTCGATACGTTACCGGTTCAAGATACCCGGTTGGATTCATCATCGTTTCAAATCATCGCTGGAGAAGCCTATCCAGTGAGCGGAGTACGATCGTTTTCCGCATGCTGCTTCAGAGTTTGATGGTGGAATTGAAATAATCATCTGTAGTGGGTAAACCGGATAAACCTGTACGATCCGGGAATTAATTTTGGCAATTTAGTCGAAGTGCTATCAATTTTCAGTATTCCGGAAACTGCTTAGGGAAGCTCTGAAAAAAGGTAGTGAGCGATGATCAGGCAACGCAGCTGAGCGAGCGCAGTAGTTTTTCAGAGCTTCCTTAGGGGATAGATGATACAAGTTGCCCAGAGCCCTATTAAAGAATCAGGTCGTGGAAAAGAAACTGAGGAATAGCAGGTAAATGGACCGCTATTTATCGTTTTGAATGAGAGAAATGATCATAAGATTTCTTACACTTAAGAATCTCACATTCCATATCTGGTATATTCCAAGTATTTGTCACATAAAGACAATTTCACTCTTTTACTGCTTCACTCGCTGAAGCAATAGCCAATCAATGGTTGAAGTGGCGCCATTAACCTGTACAACCTGAAAGCAAAGTTAAGCTCTGACAAGGTTGGTTAATCAAGCTCAGGCGGCCTGATGAATTGTGGTGTATTGCCAATAAACTTCATTCGGTGTTTGGTTATCAAGATTCTGATGAAAACGCTTCTGATTATACCAATCAAACCACTGAGTCAGGCTTTGTCTTACCCCCTTTAAGTTACTGAATGCTCTGGTGTATAAGAGCTCATATTTAACTGTACGCCATAGCCGTTCGATAAAAATATTATCATGATAGCGGCCTTTGCCATCCATGCTGATCTGAATGCCATAGTTTTTCAGGATACAAATCCATGCTTCTGCGGTAAATTGAGCACCTTGATCGGTGTTGAATATCTCCGGGCAACCGTAGTCCTGGATAGCAGCTTCCAGAGCTTGGATACAAAAATCGGCATCCAGTGTGTTGGATAAACACCAACTCAGCACTTTGCGCGAGTGCCAATCCATGATGGCAACGAGATAACCAAAACCTTTCTCCATCGGTACATACGTGATGAGACCTTTGCACTATTTCAATCCCAGTTCATGGGTCAGTTGATACAATTACTTTTTAAATCAATGTGACTGATGA
>JBDHRU010000254.1:0-2876 GCA_039807765.1 Nitrosomonas sp.
ATGGGCGGCGCGCTCGGCAATTTCGAGTTGAACGTGATGAAACCGCTGATCATTCACAATTTCCTGCAAAGCGTGCGCCTGCTGGCGGACGCGATGGCGAGTTTCAACGACCATTGCGCCACCGGCATCGAAGCCAATGTCGAGCGCATCGATGCGCTGATGCACAATTCGTTGATGCTGGTCACCGCACTGAATCCGCATATCGGCTACGACAAGGCCGCCGAAATAGCCAAAAAAGCGCATCACGAGGGCACGACATTGAAAGCCGCCGCGATTGCCACCGGTTATCTGACGGCGGAGCAATTCGATGCCTGGGTGGTGCCGGAGCAGATGACCGGTAAGTAGCCGCATCATGACATCGCCCTGCCATTTATTCGAACCCGCCACACGTCGCGAGCGTTTTGCCTGGTGCATGTATGACTTCGCCAATTCCGGCTTTACCACGGTCATTCTGACCGCCATTTTCAATGCTTATTTTGTCGGTGTGATCGCAGCCGGCAGCGGTAACGGTTCTGCGACATTACTGTGGACGTTGACCATGGCCACCGCCAATGCGCTGGTGTTGTTGAGCGCGCCGGTCGTGGGTGCGATTGCCGATTATTCCGGCGCAAAAAAGCGTTTTCTGGCTGCAACGACGGCTGGCTGCGTGTTGTTCACCGCATTATTGTATTTAGCCGGGCCAGGCGATGTCGCGTTGGCGGTTGTGCTAGTGATTCTGGCGACGGTGATGTTCGCCAGCGGCGAAAACCTGATCGCGGCGTTTCTGCCGGAAATCAGCACGCCGCAAACGATCGGGCGGCTTTCCGGTTATGGCTGGGCGCTGGGTTATTTGGGCGGTTTGTTGACGTTGGCGTTGTGTCTCGGTTATGTCACGTACGCCGAACAGCAGGGCATGGAAGCCGCGCACTA
Source organism: Nitrosomonas sp. (assembly GCA_039807765.1). Classification (GTDB taxonomy): domain Bacteria; phylum Pseudomonadota; class Gammaproteobacteria; order Burkholderiales; family Nitrosomonadaceae; genus Nitrosomonas. Next base: position 910 of record JBDHRU010000254.1, read on the forward strand.
TGTGCCGGTGACCAATCTGATCGTCGCGGCATCGTTCGGTATCACCGCATTGCCGACGTTGCTGTGGTTGCGCGAGCGCGCGAGTGTAGCGGAATCGTTCGACCGTGCGCATATCGTGCGGCAAGGGTTCAGCCGTTTGCGCGCTACGTTGCACCAGGCCCGTTTGCATACCGATTTGTTCCGGTTTTTGCTGGCGTTGACCACGTATTATGCCGGCATCCATATCGTCATCGTGCTGGCGGCGGTGTACGCGCAGGAAGTGATGGGGTTCAAAACGCAGGATACGATTGTGCTGATCATGGTGGTGAATGTGACAGCGGCCATCGGTGCTTTTCTGTCCGGCCATGTGCAGGATCGTATCGGTTCGCTGCGGTGTATCGCGATCACGCTGGTGATTTGGATTGCCGCGATTATTTGCGCATATTTTGCGGTTGATGAATTGCTATTCTGGGTTGCCGCCAATTTGATCGGCACTGCGCTTGGCGGCGCGCAATCGGCGGGCAGGGCGCTGGTGGGGCAATTCACGCCAGTCGGGCGGCAAGGTGAATTTTTCGGTTTATGGGGACTGGCCACAAAACTGTCGGCGATCGTCGGTCCGTTGACTTATGGCGGAATGGTTTATCTGTTTGCCGGGGATCACCGCATCGCGTTACTCAGCACGCTGGTGTTTTTTGTTCTCGGCCTTGCATTGCTGACCAGCGTTGACGAGAAAAGAGGGCGTGAAGCGGCTAATATCGAGTACTAAAGAATTGCTGGGTAGAACGATGGGATTTTGAAGGCTCCTGTAGGAACAACATCAGATCCTACAGGGTATTACTCAACAACAATGAACAGTAAACGGATGAATAGTTAAAAATTAACTGTTATTTTCCTGGCAGCTCGTTACGGCCTTCAGGTGCTTTACCTTCATGGGTGGTGCCATAGTTTTCTGAACTTGCGCTTTCAGGCGCTGTAGGTTTGCCACATGCGACTAATGTTAATGCTAAAAGTGTTACAACAAAAAATACTGAGAGTTTCATTTATAGCTATATCCTTAAAATTTAAAAAAATACATCGCCTACTTTTTTACTACATTGTGACTATAGCATGATACAAGAAAAAATCATTGAAAAATTGTTATCTGGTGTTTCCTCAAAGAATGCCGATCAGCATGCGGATGCCTAAGCTATAAAGCAATATCACGAAAATTGTCCGCAGAGTGGCTGTTTGAGTGGAATGCGTCAGCTTTGCGCCGAGCGGCGCTGTCAGCATGCTGGCGGCTACCAGCCAGAACAAGGCCGGTAAATACACATAACCCAGGCAGTAATCGGGTAGTTTTTCCGCTTGCAGCATGCCGTTTGCGATGTAACCGGCGGTGCCGGCCAATGCAATGGGAAAACCGATGGCGGCTGCGGTGCCGATAGCGTGCTGCAGTTTGACGTTACACAATGTCAGAAAAGGCACCGATAGCAATCCGCCGCCGATCGCAACCAGACTGGATAGCGCGCCGATAATATTACCGGCGAGAAACAAACCGATTCGCCCGGGAAGCTGGAACAACGGACTGGGGCGGAATTGCAGCAGCATTTGGGTGGCGGCGTAGAAAATGAAAATAACAAAAATAACACTCAAAAGTTGTCCGGTCATGGATCCCGCGAGCGCTGCACCGCCGAATGTACCGAGGAAAATACCGGGAGTGATATTTTTTACGATCGACCAGTTTACCGCGCTATGTGTGTGGTGCGTACGCAAACTGACAGCCGAAGTGAAAATGATCGTCGCCATCGTGGTGCCCAACGCCAAATGAATAATGCGGTCAGCAGGGAAGTCTTGTGCCGTAAATAGCGAAATCAGCACCGGAACGATAATAAGACCGCCGCCAATGCCGAGCAGTCCGGCGAAAAATCCCACAAACGCGCCGGTCAACAGGTAAATCAGCCACCATTCCATGATTTAAGCCAAATAAAAAGAACCGAAGCGCATTACAG
>JBDHRU010000255.1:0-2871 GCA_039807765.1 Nitrosomonas sp.
AACAATCCGACTGATAACAAAAGAATAGTATAAGCCACTAATTTACTGATCTTACTAAATTTCATTGCTACCCTCCAAAGTAAATAATATATATTCTAAAATGCCATCGAATCTACACCGAGCGTGCATTCCAACGACAAACTAATTTAACTTCATTGCCTTACCCAATTAGTCCCCGAAGCTACAGCAACATGTTTGATTTTATTTATAGTTACACGGACTAACTTATAATGTTGCGATGTGAACTATCACACTTTTCTGGCTATAACGCAATCCGAATTAATTAATGCAAAAAAACTCAGGGTTGTTTGCAGAGAGGTTGATTGAAATAAGCAGTGAGTATTTTATAGAAATAACTATCTAGTCCCGCAGTATGCTGGTGTAATGTACGACAGCTACGGAGGGAGGAGCTATGAGACAAATTTTACATAAAAGCCACCACACAACGGAAGCGGTGCGCCGAACGATACAATATAGTCGAGAGAACCTGAACGTTCTGACGGAGCGGTACGGTATTAATCCGAGGACTGCATCTAAGTGGCGTAAGTGAAACTTTGTTCATGATGCACCAATAGGGCCGAAGAAACCTGCCTCCGGTTCTGAAGCCGGAGGCAGAAATGGTAACGAGGAAACAATATGCAAAGGAATACAAATTAGATGCGATCAGTCTAGTATTGGATCAGAGGGATGATCTGGTCACAGCCATTCCTTAGTAGCCTACTCTAAACAATTCCATTTTCAGGCATGTGCGGCAGTAAGAGATAGCTGACTCCTTCGTTATTTGGTAACAACCAATGCAATTGCACGAAAATCAGGTGCTAGTCCAGAAACTTCCCTATTATGTTCTCAAAAATCGCAACCGACTTTTAGCTTGAAAGCTTATCGACCCGATTAATTCTCCAATTTATATTCGATTGCGATAAGCGGAGTCAGAATCCTTGGTTTATCCCTCACTTCTTTGTTGAATGATGGCAAAACCGTCTCAAGAAATGGTATTGATGAATTCATTGAACCGTCAGTTTGTGTAAACCCTCGGTTACGAAACAGTTTGATCAAGCTAAACGAAGATATTAGGGGATTAAACTTGAGCACTAATGTATTGGTAAAAGCAAAGATGTGACTTGTACTAAATGCAGAAAACGGATATCTCTTTGCACTCAGGTCGGTATACATTGAACTGACGGCAACAATCAGCTCCTGCCCGTTAAAATAAGCTGTCGCATCAATGGAATCCAATGGCTGCGGCATAACATCATCGCCCGGAATTCCGGAATACCCGATTGCGGTAGCTTTATCGATACAAACGGTACGACTGTTATCGACAAAACGGGGAATGCCGCCGGTTAAACGCAATCGATACACCCCGCCTCCAGAATCCTCTATGACCTCAAATCTGCTTTGCACTGATGTTGCACTATCCGGAGTTGGATCTTCCGTATCAATAGCACTCTGGCACTCAAACCCTTCATACGTAATACTTAGCGCAGAAACATTGCTCTGCAATAAGAAAAACAAAAGTGTAAAGACCAATATCCGCACTGCCTGCATAGAAGTATCCTGAATAATGATCCAAACCTAAGTCTGGTCACTCACCAAAAAATCCGATATTTTTAAAAGTTCTCTCGATTGATGAATACGAGTTGACAGTTACCCAATCAAGATCTCAGAAACTTATGAATGTAAACTGACCACGCTGTATAACTTGGCAAAAGTATCGCCCACATAGCGAATCTGATCTTCGGTATGGGCGGCGTTCACACTGCATCGCACCAGCGATTTACCTTCGGGCGCAGCGGGCGGCAAAATCAAATTCACATAAATATTATGCTCGAGCAACTGCTGCCACAACAAAAGCGCTTGTTGCGGCGTATCCACAACAGCAGCTATGACCGGCCCAGGATCCGGACCAAGAACATAGCCGGCTTCCTTGAGCGCCGAATACAATTGTGCACAGTTATTCCATAATTGTTTGCGCAAGTGATTACCCTTGCGTAACAATTCCAATGCCGCACGGGTCGATGCAATTGTTGCGGGAGAGGGTGATGCAGTAAAAATATAGGGATGACTGATGTAACGCAGTTGCTCAAGCTGCGGGTGATTACTCACACAAAATCCGCCAATACTACATAGACTCTTGCTGAAAGTACCCGTAATAAAATCGACTTCTTGCAACAGGTCGGTCTTTTCAACAAGACCCTGACCGGTTTCGCCCAGCACGCCCAGTGAATGCGCTTCATCCAGTAGCAGGATACAGCCATAGGCATTCTTTAATTTAACGATATCGGCCAAAGGCGCCTGATCGCCCAGCATGCTGTAAATTCCTTCTGCGATAATCAACGTAGTCTCAATACGATTGCCCAAACGGCGCAGCCGTTTTTCCATATCGACTACGTCATTGTGCTTGAAACGAATGATATCCGCGCCGCTGAGAACGCAGCCATCGTAAATACTCGCGTGCGAATCGCCATCGATCAATACTGTATCCCCAGGGCCGACCAAGCCGGAAATTGTACCCAAATTCGCTTGATAGCCGGTTGTAAATACAATACTGGAGCTGCATTGATAAAAATCAGCAAATTCTTTTTCGAGTGCACGATGACCAAAATAGCTACCATTTGCCATTCGCGAACCTGTAGTTCCCGTGCCTTCCTTATCAATGGCCTCATGGGCTGCCTGAATGCATTCAGAGGCAAAAGTTAACCCCAGATAATTATTTGTACCAAGCAAAAGTACACGGCGATCGCCGATTCTCGCCTCGGTCGCAGAATAAACTTCTTCAATCGGAATACCAAACGCACCCACGCCATTAGGCAAAAGCGCCTTTCTTGCAGCAGCGGCCGCATCAATTTTCTCTAGTAAATTCATTATGAT
>JBDHRU010000256.1:0-2870 GCA_039807765.1 Nitrosomonas sp.
AACAATCATTAGGTTTCATTTTTACCAACCAAAATGTAAGTAAACAGAATAAAATTAGACTTTGAGAATTTCCAATGCTTATCAGCAAAAGAGCCTACCAGAATGTTCAGTTTTTTTAAATCCAAAAAGGATCCCTCAGATTCAGCCGGAACACCGGCTTCGCCCTTCACCGATGCACAAGCTGAAGTCGAGGCCAAACCGGAAGAGCCGATAAGCTTCGCCGCCAAACTCAAGCTAGGATTGGCGCGCACCCGGCAGAATCTGAGCAAACAGCTGTCGGGTTTGTTCGGCGGCGGCAAGATCGATGAGGCACTTTACGAAGAATTGGAAACGATTTTACTCACTTCCGATATCGGTGTCAGTGCAACGCAGCAGTTACTCGAAAATTTGCGTAAACGTGTCACACGCGACGCCTTAACCGATTCGGCGCAATTGAAAGAGGCGTTGAAAGAATTGCTCGTTGCCATGCTGGAGCCGCTGGCGCAACCTCTGGATACCACGGCGCACAAACCGTTTGTCATCATGATCACCGGCGTCAATGGCGTGGGCAAAACCACGTCGATCGGCAAACTGGCCAAATATTTTCAGGGGCAAGGCAAATCGGTATTGCTGGCTGCCGGCGACACTTTCCGCGCGGCGGCGCGCGAGCAATTGATCGCCTGGGGGGAACGCAACAATGTTACGGTCATCGCGCCAGATAACGATCCGGACAAAAAAAGCGATCCCGCAGCGGTGATTTTTGATGCGGTCAATTCAGCCAAAGCGCGCGGCATCGATATCGTACTGGCGGATACCGCCGGGCGGCTGACCACGCAACTGCATTTAATGGAAGAAATCAAGAAGGTAAAACGCGTGATCGCCAAAGCCATGTCGGATGCACCGCATGAAGTGTTGTTGGTGCTCGATGCGAATACGGGACAAAACGCTATCATGCAAGTAAAAGCATTTGATGAAGCGCTGGATGTCACCGGCCTGATTCTGACCAAACTGGATGGCACCGCCAAAGGTGGTGTAGTTGCGGCAATTGCCGGACAATATCCGGAAAATCCGCCGGCATTGCGTTTTGTCGGCGTCGGTGAAGGTGTCGATGACCTAAGACCGTTCGATGCCAGACAATTCGTTGATGCACTGTTTGATTGAAACTACTGACATGATCGTCTTCAAAAATGTCTCGAAACGTTATCCCGACGGCTATGTGGCATTAAATAACGTTGATCTGTCGGTGGCATCCGGCGAAATGGTGTTTCTGACCGGTCACTCAGGCGCGGGCAAAAGCACGTTATTAAAGCTTATCGCCGCGATCGAGCGCCCGACTTCCGGTGTCATTACGATCAGCGGACAGAATATCGCCCAGCTCAAACCGGCTGCCATTCCCTATCTGCGCCGCAAGATCGGTTTCATCTTTCAGGATCATAAGCTGCTGTTCGATCGCACTGTATTTGATAATGTCTTGCTGCCACTGCAAATCAGCAACTTCGATCACGATACGGTAGCCGCCCGTGTCCGTGCCGCATTGGATAAAGTGGGTTTGTTAAAAAAAGAAAAAGCCATGCCGATCGCACTATCCGGTGGAGAAAGGCAACGGCTATGCATTGCACGTGCGGTGGTTCATCGTCCGGCTATTCTGATCGCCGATGAACCGACCGGTAATCTGGATGTGGAATACGCCCGCGATATCATGACTCTGTTCACGTCGTTCAATCAAGTGGGCGTGACGGTGCTGATCGCAACGCATGATGCTTCGCTATTGGAAGACACGCAGCATCGTATTCTGTCACTGAAACAAGGAAAACTGGCGGCATGATACGCGCATGGTTGACGCAACATGGGTTTGTATTTTTTCTCACGCTCAAACGGCTGATTGCAACGCCACTTACCAGCTTATTCAGCATTATCGTAATGGGGATAGCGCTCAGTCTGCCGGCAGGCATTTATGTGCTCATGCTAAACCTGCAAGCTTTTTCCGGACAAACAGCGGGTTCTCCGCAAATGAGTTTGTTCCTTAAGCTGGATACGCCGCAAGATGGTATCGAGAAAGTCAATCAGCGCCTGGAAGAAAATCCGCAAATCCAGTCTATCCAGTTTATTCCGAAAGACGCCGCGCTGCAGCAGTTGCAACAAAGCACCGGACTCACGGATATCGCCGCAAGGCTGGCGCGTAATCCGCTGCCGGATGCCTTCGTTATCCATACCCAGGAAAATACGGTCGAAGCACTGGAACAGTTGCGCCTGACCCTGCAAAATTGGCCGGAAATCGAACATGTGCAATTCGATTCCGCTTGGATCGAGCGCTTGAATGCGTTGCTCGAGCTCGGCCGTTTTGCCGTGCTGATGCTGGCGATGCTACTGAGCGTTGCGATCATCGCGATCATGTTCAACACCATTCGCCTGCAAGTTCTTACCAAGCGGGATGAGATCGAATTATCCAAGCTCATTGGCGCAACGGACAGCTTTATCCGGCGCCCATTCCTTTATTTCGGCGCGCTGCAAGGATTGGCGGGAGGTGCTACGGCATGGCTTATCATGGCGCTGGCCATTCGCACCTTTAATGAACAGCTCATCACGCTGTCGCAACTTTATGCCATTGATTTACAGTTGCAGCCGCTCACTACGGCAGACAGCATCAGTTTATTGCTGTTTTCAGGCTGGCTGGGATGGTTGGGGGCACGCATCTCGGTTGCAAACCATCTTTGGCAGATTGAACCCAAATAAGCAAAATCCTAGCGGCGAACTTTTTCAAATATTTGGCACTCTCATTGCGGGAGTGCTAGAATAACGCCGGTTTGAAAGACTAATTGGGTGAAAACCCATATTCAGGAGATTATTACAATGACGAATGCTTTGACACTGCCTTCAATGGGTGGAAGTTT
>JBDHRU010000044.1:0-13710 GCA_039807765.1 Nitrosomonas sp.
AACAGTGCATACTAATCAATCATTCGCATTAAGTGGAGAAGTCATATGGCACAAAAAGGCACAGCGACGCTGAATCTGAATAACGGCAGTGCGCCTATCGAGCTACCGGTTTTATCGGGAACCATGGGTCCGGATGTCATCGATATTCGCAAGCTGCATGCACAAAGCGGTATGTTTACTTACGACCCCGGATTTGTGTCGACGGCCAGCAATAGTTCCACGATCACCTTCATCGATGGCGATAAAGGGATTCTGCTGTATCGCGGTTATCCGATCGAGCAACTGGCGCTGCATTGTGATTTTATCGATGTTTGTTACTTGTTGCTGCATGGCGAGTTGCCCGCACACGAGCAGAAAAAAACCTTCGACGCCGCGATTAAAAACCATTCGATGCTGCACGAGCAGTTGGTGCGTTTTTACAGCGGTTTCCGCCGCGATGCGCATCCGATGGCGGTGATGGTCGGCGTGGTCGGTGCGTTGTCGGCGTTTTATCATGACTCGTTGAATATTTCCGATCCGGTGCACCGCGAGCAATCGGCATTCCGTTTGATCGCGAAATTGCCGACGATTACCGCCATGGCGTATAAGTACAACATTGGCCAACCCTATGTTTATCCGCAAAACAGACTGGGTTACGCGGAAAATTTCCTGCATATGATGTTTTCCGTGCCGACGGAGAAATACGAAGCCAATCCGGTAATTGTGCGCGCCTTGGATCGAATTCTGATTCTGCACGCCGATCACGAGCAAAATGCCTCCACCTCGACGGTGCGGCTGGCGGGCTCCAGTGGCGCCAATCCGTTTGCTTGCATCTCCGCCGGTATTTCCTGCTTGTGGGGACCCGCGCACGGCGGTGCGAACGAAGCGTGCCTGCATATGCTGGAAGAAATCGGCGATGTATCGCGCATCGATGAATTCATCCGGCGCGCCAAGGATAAAGAGAGCAATTACCGGCTCATGGGTTTCGGTCACCGTGTGTATAAGAATATGGATCCACGTGCGAAGCTGATGCGCGAAACCTGCCATGAAGTGCTGAACGAACTGGGACTGCAAAACGATCGCTTGTTCAAACTGGCGCTGCAACTGGAAAAAATCGCGCTGGAAGACGATTATTTTATTTCGCGCAAACTTTATCCCAACGTCGATTTTTATTCCGGCATCGTGCAACGTGCATTGGGTATACCGACCAGTATGTTTACCGCGATTTTCGCCATGGCGCGTACGGTTGGCTGGGTGGCGCAGTGGAGTGAGATGGTGTCCGATCCGGATCATAAAATCGGCCGTCCGCGTCAGTTGTATACCGGTACGACGATGCGCGACGTACCCGATTCGTATCGCAAGAAATAACCGTTTATTGACTTCGAGTCGCTTATCCTATGAACAAACCGTTATTGGACGATACGTTGTTATCCGGCGCGAATGCCGCGTTTATCGAAGCGGTTTATGACGAGTATCTGCATAATCCCAACTCGGTCGCGCTCGCCTGGCGCGAATACTTTGATCGGCTGGTAAAGCAGCCGGAAACTATCCCGGTCAAACAAGCGCAAATTCCAGCCAGTGAGACGCCAGCGGCTGCGGGTGCAAAAGCTGTCGCAATGGAAACGCAAACCGCATTGCCCGAAGTGGTTGGCGCGGATACTGATGAACGCAAACAAGTAGCCGTGTTGCAACTCATCAACACGTATCGCTATCTGGGTTTGAACCAAGCTAAGCTCGATCCGCTCGGACTGAAACAGCATGCGGATGTGGCGGAATTGAATCCGGCGCATTTCGGCTTTACCGAAGCGGATATGGATAAGGTGTTCAATACCGGTTCGCTGGTCGGCCCCGAAAGGGCTTTATTGCGGGAGATTCTGCAAATTCTGCGGGAAACCTACTGCGGTTCGGTCGGCGCCGAGTATATGTACATTTCCTCGGTGGAGCAGAAACGCTGGATTCAGGCGCGACTCGAAGGCCAGTGCTCGAACCCGGACTATTCCGCCGACTATAAACGCCATATTCTCGAGCGTCTGACCGCCGCGGAAGGATTGGAAAAATATCTGCATACGCGCTATGTCGGGCAGAAACGTTTTTCCGGGGAAGGTAACGAAAGCCTGATTCCGTTGCTCGATTGCCTGATTCACCGCGCCGGGAAAGCCGGTATACAGCAAATTGTCATGGGCATGGCACATCGCGCCCGGCTCAATGTGCTGGTGAATACCTTGGGAAAAATGCCCGCCGATCTGTTCCGCGAATTCGAAGGCACACAACCGGAGGCTTTGCCGTCCGGCGATGTGAAGTATCATCAGGGATTTTCTTCCGCGATCAAGACTGCGGACGGTATCGTGCGCTTGGCGCTGGCGTTCAATCCGTCACACCTGGAGATCGTTAATCCGGTGGTGGAAGGTTCGGTGCGCGCGCGCCAGCACTTGCTGAACGATAAACTGGGCGACCGGGTGCTGCCGGTGCTGATTCACGGTGACGCCGCTTTCGCCGGACAGGGTGTGGTGATGGAAACGCTGAACCTGTCGCAAACCCGCGGTTACGGCACCGGCGGTACGGTGCATATCATCATCAACAACCAGATCGGATTTACTACATCGGATCCGCGCGATAGCCGTTCGACGTTGTATTGCACCGATGTCGCCAAAATGATCGAAGCGCCGATTTTTCATGTCAACGGCGACGATCCGGAAGCAGTGCTGATGGTTGCCGAACTGGCGTTCGATTTTCGCATGCGCTTTCACAAAGATGTCGTGATCGATATGGTGTGTTTCCGCCGCCTGGGGCACAACGAGCAGGACGAACCGATGGTGACGCAACCGCACATGTATCGAATCATCAACCAGCATCCCGGCACGCGCAGGATGTATGCGGATAAATTGATCGCAGAAAAGGTTATCAAGCAGGAGGATGCGGAACAACTGGTGCAAGCGTACCGCGATGCGATGGATGCAGGTGACAATCCGAACAAGACCGTTTGCTATGACTACAAATCGCCGTATACCATTAATTGGGAGCCTTTTATCCGGTCGTTCAAATGGAATAAGAAAGTTAAAACCGGTGTGGCGCTGCAAACCTTGAAACAACTTGCCCTGCGGTTGACGGATATTCCCGAGGGTTTCAAGCTGCATGCACGCGTGGAAAAGATCATCGCTGACCGGCGCTTGATGGGGAAAGGCGAGTTGCCGCTAGATTGGGGTATGGCGGAAAATCTGGCGTATGCAGCCTTGCTGAAAGAAGGTTATCCGGTCAGATTGTCGGGGCAGGATTCAGGGCGCGGCACTTTCTTTCACCGCCACGCCGTGCTGCACGATCAGGTTGCGATGGATCAAAGCGAGCGTATTTATGTACCGCTGCGTCATCTATATCCCGAACAGCCGGATTTTGTCGTCATTGATTCGATGTTGTCGGAAGAGGCGGTGCTCGGGTTTGAATACGGTTACGCCACGACGCAGCCGAACGAATTGGTGATCTGGGAAGCGCAATTCGGCGATTTCGCCAACGGCGCGCAAGTGGTGATTGACCAGTTCATCGCGTCCGGCGAAGCCAAATGGGGACGCTTGTGTGGTTTGGTGATGATGTTGCCGCATGGTTACGAAGGGCAGGGGCCGGAGCATTCGTCGGCGCGATTGGAACGCTATTTACAATTGTGCGCAGATTACAACATTCAGGTGTGCGTGCCGTCGACACCGGCACAAATGTTTCATGTGTTGCGCCGTCAGATGATCCGTCCGATCCGCAAGCCGCTGGTCATCATGAGTCCGAAAAGCATGTTGCGGCTCAAAGAGTCGGCATCGAGTCTGGACGAATTGGCGCACGGCCATTTCTATCCGGTCATTTCCGAAACTGACAATCTGGATTGTAATAAAGTAAAACGTATCATTGCCTGCAGCGGGAAAATCTATTACGAGTTGATGGCTTATCGCAAAGAACAGCAGATCTCCAATATGGCGATTATTCGTCTGGAGCAGCTTTATCCGTTTCCGCACGAAGAATTCCAAGCCGAAATCGACCGTTTCAGCAACGCCAAAGAAGTCGTCTGGTGCCAGGAAGAGCCCGGTAATCAAGGTGCGTGGCATCGCATTCAACACTATTTATTGCGCCACATGAAAGCGGACCAAGTGTTGGCCTATGCACTGCGGGCATCTTCGGCTTCTCCCGCAGTCGGTTACACGGCAAGGCACAAATTTACACAAAATGAATTAATCGTCGCAGCATTCCGAGAAAAAATTTAGCAAGAGGGCGCCATGCTGATTGAAGTCAAAGTTCCCGTATTATCCGAATCCGTAGCGGAAGCTACCTTAATTTCCTGGCATAAAAAAGCGGGAGAGTATGTCAACCGATCGGAAAATCTGATCGATATCGAGACCGACAAAGTTGTACTGGAATTGCCCGCACCGAACGCCGGTGTACTGGCCAAAGTGCTGAAAGGCGATGGCGCCACCGTGGTCAGCGGCGAAGTGATTGCGATGATCGAAACGGAAGCGGTCGCGTCAACCGCAAAACCGGAAACTCCAGCTCCGGTACCTGCCGCCGGTCAACAAACGCAAGCGCCTGTTGCGACTGGTGTAGAAAAAATAGATGCAGAAACCGTCGATACTGCGATTCCGATGCTGATGCCCGCAGCGCGCAAACTGGCGGAAGAAAACAACTTGAAAACCACGGAAACCTCTGCGATCAAGGGCACCGGCCTCGGTGGCCGTATCACCAAGGAGGATGTGCAAGTGTACATGGATAGCCGAACCGTTGCGGTTGCAAAAGCCGGAACCGGCGGCAGCGCAAGTGACGCAACAGGCGCAACAGGCGGGCGCACCGAACGCCGTGTCGCCATGTCGCGGCTGCGTCAGCGCATTGCCGAACGGCTGGTGCAATCGCAATCGACGGCAGCGATTCTGACGACATTCAACGAAGTCAACATGCAAGCGATCATTGATTTGCGCACGCGTTACAAAACTGAATTTGAGAAAGAACACGGCGTCAAGCTGGGTTTCATGTCGTTTTTCGTCAAAGCGGCTGTCGCAGCGCTGAAGAAATACCCGATCGTCAATGCCTCCGTCGAAGGCAATGAGATCGTCTATCACGATTACTACGACATCGGCATCGCCGTCGGCAGTCCGCGCGGACTGGTCGTGCCGGTCATCCGTGATGCCGACAAACTGTCGACGGTGGAAATCGAGCTGCAAATCGCCGATTTCGCCAAACGTGCGCAAGACGGTAAACTGAGCATCGAAGAACTGAGTGGCGGTACGTTCTCGATCACCAACGGCGGCGTGTTCGGCTCGATGCTGTCGACGCCGATCATCAATCCGCCGCAAAGCGCCATTCTCGGTATTCACGCCACTAAGGAACGTGCGGTGGTTGAAAATGGCCAGATCGTCATCCGGCCGATGAACTACTTGGCGTTATCCTACGATCACCGCATCATCGACGGCCGTGAAGCGGTATTGTCGCTGGTCGCAATGAAGGAAGTGCTGGAATATCCGATGAGTCCATTGCTGGAGCGGTGAGGAAAGAATGGATCGATAATCGATCCATTCCCGCTCGAGACGCCCGTTTTTTTAAGATTTAGATTCAGAGCTCAGTTTCCCCAATGTTTTTTATCGTGCAATCAACTTCCTGAGTCAGGATTGCCAGATTTAAGTAACACGCCGGTTAGGTTTGATTGGCGCTTCCGGTAACCTCGGCGATCCCTGCGGTCAGCGGCAAGTAATATTTTGAATTCATATCCCGGGGATTTTCATGAAATTATTCCGCCCAACCAATCTTTTCTTTTGTTTCTTTCTTCTGTTATCCGCTTGTCAAGGCGGCGATAACCCGATAGCTCCCCGCGAGCAACTGCCAGCGCCAGTAGCATTACCTGCCGCTGTGGAAAGATCGGTTTCGTATCATGAAGAGATCCGTCCGATTTTGGAGGCCAAATGCTTGTCGTGTCATAGCTGTTACGATGCGCCGTGCCAGCTCAAGCTGGAGAGCACCGAAGGATTGCTGCGCGGCGCTTTTCGCGAATCGATTTATGGCGGCGCGCGAACCGAGGCCATGCCGCCTACCCGGATCGGAATCGATGAGCTGACCGTTTCGGGATGGCGTGAGCGCGGTTTTCATTCGGTGTTGCAATCCGGCGATGTACAGTCCGAACCGTTGATTGCAGGAATGATATCGCTGGCGAAACAGTATCCGTTTACGCCGAACAGCAAAATACCCGATTCGATCGAGCTGGGCATTAACCGGAAAAATCAGTGTGTTTCCAGCGAGAAATTTTCCGCTTATGCGCGTGATTATCCACGTAGCGGCATGCCATTTGCTGTTACCGGGCTCAGTGATCAGGAGTATGCACTGCTGGCCGGATGGGTCAAACAGGGTGCGGTGATCACCGACGAACCAGTAGCGCTTAGCAAGAGTGAGCAAGAGTCGCTGCGGCAATGGGAATCGTTTTTCAATCGCACTGATGATCGCGGCAAACTGGTGGCGCGCTGGCTGTATGAGCATCTGTTTATGGCGACGCTGTATTTTCCGGATCTGGATGGGGAGCTGCAGTTTTTTGAGTTAATTCGCTCATCGACACCGCCCGGCAAGGATATCATTCCGATCCCCACCGTATTTCCCAATGACGATCCCGAGCAGCCGTTTTTCTATCGCATTCGCCCGATTAGCGGTAGCATTCTGCACAAGCGGCGGATTCCATACCCACTCAGCCAGGCTAAACAACGCCGTATCAACGAATTATTTTTCGCTCAAGAATGGCCGGCGGGCGATTTGCCGGGGTACAGCTATGTGGAACGGGTGAATCCGTTCGCAACGTTTGCGGCCATTCCGGCGTATGCACGCTACCGCTTCATGCTGGATAACGCTGAGTACTATGTGCGCAATGTCATCCACGGGCCGGTATGCCACGGTCAGATCGCCACCGACGTGATACGCGATCGATTCTGGGTGTTATTCCAGAATCCGGAATTCGATCCTTTCATCACGAATAACGCTTATCGGCATCAAGCGATTCCGTTACTGGAGATGCCCGGGCAAAACGACGATCTGCTGGCAATGGGTGAAGAATGGCTCCGCTATCTCAACCATCATAATAATTATCTGGCGCAACGCCGCAGTCAGTATGCAGCGCAATACCCCGGCGGCGCATCGCTCGATCATGTTTGGGACGGTGATAACCGGAATACCGATGCCTTGCTGACCATCGCGCGCCACTACGATAGCGCTTCGGTTGCCAAGGGATTGATTGGCGACATACCGCAGACGCTATGGCTGATGGATTATCCGTTGCTGGAACGCACTTATTACATACTGGTAGTGAATTACAACGTGTTCGGCAATGTTGCCCATCAATTATTGACCAGGCTGTATTTTGATCTGATCCGTAACAGTTCGGAACATAACTTCCTGCGCTTGATACCGGAGGGTCAACGTTCGGTCATTTTGCACGACTGGTATCAGCACTCGGGCAAACTGAAATTCGGTATTTTTTACGAAAAAATCGACGACGTATCGCCTTCGGCGGAGAACTTCACAACCGAAAATCCGAAACGGGAACTTGCCTTGCGGATCCTCCAGCGTTTTCAGTCCGTCAATGCAATGGCGGACGATCCGGTCAATCGCTGTCTGGCGGAGAAGTGCACTCGATCCGATCAGCCGCTGTGGATACAAAAAGCGGATCAAGCGTTATCCGCCATCGCATCCCGCCCGGCCAGCGATCTGGCCGGCATCAACCGGTTGCCGGAAGTGACATTCGTGCGAGTCAAGCACGGTCAGGAGAGCCGCACAGTCTATACCTTGCTGCGCGATCGTGCGCATAGTAACGTTGCATTCATCCTGGGCGAGGAATTGCGGTATCAGCCGGAAAAAGATCGGCTGACTGTATATCCCGGCATTACCGGCAGCTATCCGAATTTCATTTTCGATGTGCCTGCTGCGGATATCGAAAATTTTGCATCGCAGCTTGGCTCGGCGAAAAAGGAAGAACACTTCGAACATATTGTGACCACATGGGGTGTACGGCGCACACACCCGCAGTTCTGGGAGATTCTGCACGATATTACGGCCTGGCAGAAAGAACGGGAACCCCTGATCGCCGGTATTTTCGATATTAACCGTTATGAGAATTTTTAGGGCTATACGTTGGATTCCATGCGGCTCATGAATTATCCGGCGCTTCCTGCAGTCATCGCATTTTCCATCGCCGTGAAGCGGTGTTGAAGCTGATGGCATGAAGGAAGCAATGGTTACTTGCTATTCCGGTTGTAATAAACCCTATACCAGGGAAACTCTAAAAAAGGTAGCGAGCACAATGGCCAAACTCAGTAGTTTTTCAGAGCTTTCCTGGGGAATCGCTGATTGATATCAGCGGGAATCAGCCCTTATTTGAGGGGAAGCCGCTTCAAATTCTTTAATATTCTCCAAAACCCGAGAGAAAACCTTTTGCCAGATTGGCTCTCCTTTATACCAAGGATCGTCTTCAGAAATTGCGATGTGATCTCCATCGAAAGTTTCAACATACGTACCGTAGGCTGCAGCAGATTCCACCGGTACTAGACCATCGTTTTCTAGTTGTCCGTAATCAGTAACGAGCTTGTCGTGCCAACATGCCAGGACTCTAGGGACAGTTTCTTTTCTATCATGAAACTCGGATCTGCAGGTAGCATCACAATTCAAATTGGCGCCGAAGCTAAAGGCACGTCCTTTCATATTCGGGTCGTCTTCAATTTTTAGCGCATTGGAATCAGTCTTTAAATCATTACCCGCAGCTTCAAACCCAAAGCCCTTTCCATGATTAAACACTTTTCCAAGTGGAGAAAAAAGCCCAGCAATCATAGCAATCATCTTTTCTTCGAAAGTACAGGTCCACTTATCCATGAGCTTATTGGCGATCGGCGAACCTTTATGTGGCGTTGCAATGGTTGTGAATGTGATGACTTGATTGGAAATAGGCTTAATCGCTGGGTTTTTCTTACTGTCGTTGAGAGAATCGGACAAAGCCTTTCGAACCGCAAGTCCTCCCATACTTTTTGCGACAATATGAAATTTCCTGCCTTGATCAACAGGAAACTCTTTTCTTATATATTCTATGAGCGCTTTCGATAATTCATCCACTGATGCCATCGCAGGAATTTCCGCAACCTTGAGATTAAATCCATTCTCCTTGAACAACTGATTGAATTCTTTCCATTTTCGGTAATTCTCCGCTTCATGCTTTTCGGGACTTATTGATGCCCGCAATCCCATTCCCATGCCGGGCACAAAAAGTACATCCGTATATTGTTTATCGGTAATCAAGCTTTCATCCTTCTGAAATTTTGCAGGGTTTGTGCTGCATCCGGATAAGATCAGTATTGTTGATACAATTATTTTAAACATCATGGAGCCACCTGTTTTTTGATGGTATTTAGCAGATCGGCCAGTTCTTTTTCTTTATTTACGGCGTCAATTGCTTTAGATGAGTAGTTAAATTTTAGCTGCAAGAAATTGGTTAGTGCATTGATATAACCTTCGGCGACTCTGGCAGGTAGATTGGCAAGCGCTAACGCAGAGCTAGGTCGATTCGTATCATATGAAACCAACATGCCGTTTTCAAATGCTGCATTATTCTTTGTGGTTACCAGTGAGAGGTATTCAAACGGAACCAAAGTCACGGGACTCAAATTCGGCATGGAAATTTGCTCGCTTGTGACTATTGTGTCTACCCCATCTATTGTAGCCCAAAGATTGGTTAAATACGTTGTATCCCTTCTGTAAAGAATTCCATAATGGCCTTTTAGAGGATAAGAAGCCTCCTTCAATTCTGCATCAGTATCATAAATAGATCCCAATTCTGTTTTTCTTGGAGTATCGATAGTCAGCTTCAAGCTTGGTGGTACTACATACTCGCCATTTTTATTTTTAACCGGGAAACCGCTACTATCCTTAAAGATGATTTGTATATCAGCACTTGAACCAAAATCGACAATTTGATCATGTTTCAAAATGGATGGATAGCATGTCCCCACTTTTTTTTGCGAGAGCAGACTGTACTGGGTGGGAACCGAAGTCGGAATTCCGATTCCGAACATGGCTATCGCTTTTGAGATCTCTACTGCAATGTCTCCGGTTCTATCCGAACTGGTAACTTCGGTGCTCGTCAATAACCCGGTTTGAGTGGTTTTTATTTTGAGCTCATCATCTCTTAACGGCGAATTATTTAGCTTCAATAGAAATGGATATTGTGTATCCGGTTCAAGTGCCTGAGGGATAATACTCATCGCAATAGAATAATTGCATTGCTCAGAATCCTTTTCAGCTTTTACTTGATCGTATCGGTTCTTTGCCGTATCCATATCATTCTTTGCTTTGTCGGCGATCTCTTTAGCCGCTAAATAAATACCTTCGGCTGTTTGAGCCGCTTCCACTGCTTTCTTTTTGGCTTTTTCCTCTCCGGGCGTATTGGCAGCAATAGATTTAAGATTCTTCATTTTAGCTTCTAGCTGCTTTGCTTCTTTGTTGGCTGTAAGAAAGTTATCTTCTGCCTCTTTAAACTTTTCCTCTTCTTTTTTTGCATTAAGATTCTCAGCAGTTACGATCAGGCGATGCATCCTTTTAGGGAGATAATATGAGATGCCCGTGTTGATACTAACTAAACTCGCATGCTTAGTTTGTATAAAACTTGCACAACCGGTTAACGTACTTGTCGTGACTAAAAAGACAAGAAGAAGCTTTTTCATTTTATTCCCCCTATATAAATTTAATCGCAGCAAGTTGATTTACTTGCTGCATAATTTGCTGCAACTATTGTGTGAATCCGCAACCTGCTGGCTTTACACTCTGGCTGGCAGTATTGTTACTCGACGATAGAAACATCAATCTGCGCAATCTGCTTTCCATCCGAGTAAATTTCAACCGAGGTGTAATCTAAAGCACCTGGAGGCATGATCCTGTCAAATCGTGCCGGGGCGCACACCTCTACCTGAGGCCATATGCCCGGTTGCTGAATCAAGTAGAGGTCGAGTATCAGAACTGCCGGATTGGATCCTTGTGGATTGCGCATGGCTAGCGTCGGACGTACTCCTGGATTACTAACCATAATATCGCCAACCACATGGAGCTCATCGGGTTTCGGCGGCATTTTGTCTAACCAAGCCTGCCAGTCTTTACATTCAGTAGCCATCATTTATATCCTCCTTAGTTGATTGCGAACAAATAAACAAGAATAAAACAGCGAATGGAATTTCACAGACCAACGATTCGGAGAACCTAAGTGATTTACCCCACCGCAAGCCCATTCTCTCAATACTGTGATATGCTCAGCATCATCAATTTTGATGTTGTTTTGTAGGAAAATTTGTGATAGGGGAGTCACGATGAATAACAACAGACCTACGCATGATGCGCTGGTTGATGCTATTTATGAATCAGCGCTTAATCCGGTCAAATGGAAAGATACGCTTAATCAATTGAGCGTTTATCTTAATGCCAGTGCGATCAATATGATCGGTTTGCAGGTGCAAAATTACGATAATCCTTTTTTACTCAGTCAAAATATTCCAAGCGACTATGGCAAAGATTATCGAAGCTACTGGCGAGAGCATGATATTTGGGTGCAAGCGGGGATCGACAAAGGTCTGAATGGCGGCGGTAAGACGCTTACTGGCGACATGCTGGTGGATCGGCGTACTTTTCTGAAAAGTGCTTTTTATAATGAATGGCTGGCGGAGCAAAACATCGGTGATGTGCTTTCCACCAATCTATGGGATGACAATCCGAATACACCGAAAGTCATACTTTGTTTTTTCCGTGGTGTCGGTCAAAATAATTTCCAGGAAAGCGACCGGTTGAATTTGCATCACCTCGCACGACATCTTAACCGCGCGTTTAGTATCACTTCCCAGCTCAAACTTTCAGAGCAGAGAAATGTATTGGAAGAATCCATTGTCGATTCGATCGGCCACGCTCTATTTGTGCTGAATGAAAATCGAAAAATTATAAGATGCAATGCCGCTGCAACGCGACTTTTAAGTGGCCATCCGGGTTTAATCAAGATCAGGCATGAGCGGCTCATCGCACTGGGGCATCACGCAAGCCCAAGCCTTGAGGAAGCGATCGCATTGGTGGACCGTGGACATTATGCGGAAATCGTGTTTACTTCCATGCAACTCGGCATAATCAAAGAAACACACCATGCGCGCTTAGCACCGCTTAAAGAAGCGGCGATTTGGCCATTAACCCATTGTGCGCATTATTTACTTTTGATCGAAAAAAACCAAGAAATCAAACGAGAGACACTCCGTGCATTTTGCACATTGTTTAACATGACGACCTCCGAGCAACAAGTCTTGCTCGGTCTGATGCAAGATGCTACGCCTGAAGAAATCGCACAAACCCTGAATGTGAGCCTCGCAACGATACGCTCTCATATTCAGCACATTCGGCAAAAAACCGGGGTTCGGCGCATTACCGAGTTGGTGCGTATGGTACTGATAGCCACTCGCCCGCTATAGGGAAATTCAGAAAACTGCAAAGCAGAGTCAATTTGCGAGATAGTGCTGCGTTTCTTCCCGTGGCGTTATTGACGTGTTCCCTGGCAAAAGTATTTCCTTCTGTTCAATAACCAACCTCAATATTCCCATCCCCGAAATGCGCTTTCAACGATTCCAGCAAATCGTCGTGCACATAAACCCGCCAGTCATTCCCCAATTCCAGTTCGCCGCTGGCTGAATCATTGTGGTAAACCAGTGTGGCCGGGCAGTAATTTGCGTACGGTTTTTGCGCCTGGGGGGTGAAGAGTGTCAGTAAAGCTTTGAGGCTGGCGGTTTGCCCGATGGTGGACGCATCGCAGTGGATTTTCAGTTGTTTGGCGAAGCGCGAGCGGATTCCGGCGAGGTCGTAGAGCTGTTCGGCGGTGATGCGCAGTTCGTCGCCTTCTTCGCCATTGTAGTTGCGGTTGCTGATTTTTACTTCGGCGATTAGCAGCTGGTCTTCTTTGAGCCAGGCGCGGCTGGCGTCGAACAACTCGCTAAAAACGACCACTTCGAGGCGCGCTTTGCCGTCGTCCAGGTTGATGACACCCATGCGGCCGCGGCGCGTCATTTGCACGCGCAACGAGTGGATGATGCCGGCGAGCAGTTGCGGTTCGCGGCTGGGATTCAGCCGGTCCAAGCGAGTGCGGATGAACCGCTTCAGTTCCGGCGCATAAGTATCGAACGGATGGCCGCTGAAATAATAACCCAGGCCGATTTTTTCCTGACGCAGTTTTTCCCGGTCGGACCAAGGTTCCGTTGTTACCGGTTGCGTATGCAGGTGCGATTCGCCGTCGTTTGCGCCGAATAAATTCGCTTGACTAACCGCCCGGCTTTGTTGCTCGGCGGATTCGATTGCGATGCCGACGGAAGCCATCAGGCTGGCGCGGTTGGCATCGAGGGTGTCGAACGCGCCGACGCGGATCAGCGATTCCATCACGCGGCGGTTGGCGATGCGCCGGTCGGCGCGGTTGCAGAAGTCGAATAAATCGGTAAAAGGGCCGCTTTGCTCGCGCACCGCGACGATCGAGTTGACCGCGGATTCTCCGGTACCTTTGACGGCACCGAGACCGAAGCGGATGGTTTTGCCGTCGACCGGGATGAAACGGTAAGCGGAAAGATTGATATCGGGCGGCAGGATCGTCAACCCGTTGGCGATGCTGTCTTCGACAAAAATCTGCACCTTGTCGGTGTCGTCCATATCGGCGGAAATACACGCCGCCATGAATTCGGCGGG
>JBDHRU010000045.1:0-13698 GCA_039807765.1 Nitrosomonas sp.
CAAGAAATTTCACATAGCAGCGGTTGGAAGGTATAAATTTCCGGGGAATGTCAGGTGAAACCAGCAATATCCTGTTTTCTTTGCAGGCCGTAATAATATGCCTGTCTATTTTATTTGAATTGTTGGTATAAATATATCTTCCCGGTATCTTGGTTTGGGTCAGATAATAATTGCTGCGTTCAAAATACTGTTGTGGAAGAGGATTGTGTTGTGAGTTATCAACAGTACGTGCGATCGGATCAGTGTGAATCCCCAATTGAGCTAATGCAATGGATATTGTGTAAAAGCTACCCGTGTGCGCTGTTAATAAAATGATAGGGCGGTTTTTTCCAAGTGCATGGTGTACATGCTCTATACCTGAGATATTAAAGTTTTTATGTAAATTTTTTCTATTAATACCCAAACAAGCATACGCATCACTATTTCTTATTACTCTAATCAGAAGTGCTTTCTTGACAGCATCTTCAATATCAATGACATTTTCTCTACTGCTATAAAATGTCTGTAGGCTATTTTTGAGAGCTAGTGCATCATTTTTCAGTATTGATTGTATTCGCTGCCAACGTCGTTGCGAGCGCCAACCGATTGCCCAGCATGGCAAGTCCCAAAAAAAATAGCGCCACATGGGAAACGAAGACACTAATGACTTAACGATTTTAAGCATACTTGCTCCAGTTGCGTAACAGCGGCATTTGAAGAGAATAGCTTCTGCATAAGTTGTGGTCCTCGTTTGCGAAGAAGAGCTTGTTTGTGCGGGTTGTTGAGTAGTGTGAAGGTGGCTTGAGCCATGGTGCTGGGATTCGACGGCGGTACAAATACTGCATAATCATGCGAGTGATCAAAACTTAAGTGAGAAGGGATGGCGGTAGCTACACACGGCAAGCCACTTGCTAGTGCTTCAACGAAAGGTAATCCGAAACCTTCTTGTGCAAGAGAGGGTGCCAGCATCAAATCATGTGTGCGATATAAATTGGCGACCGCCTGGGGTGATAGCATCGATAAATAACAATCGATCTGGGTAATATTTTTTTCTTTTTCAGATAGGGGTTGGCTTGAGACGCGTGTGACACAGAGCTGCATATTGTGCTCTCTCAGTATCCTGATTGCATGCAAAGCATCGGGTATACCCTTGACACTACTTTCAAATAAACCAATCAATAAAATTTTCACAGGGCGACGCAACAATCTGCGCAGTATTCGGTTAAACGAAAGATGCGGAGGAGTAAATAGCGCTGTGTCGACAATTTGACCAATAGTATGCACAGTAAAATCGGAATAGCCGTAAATTTGCTGGAGGCGGGTTGTTAACCAATCTCCAATAGTAAGTTTAGGGATCGGGAGTTGATATGCCTGTTCAATTTGTTTGCGCTGACTGGCGTATTCTGGGAAATCAGCTTCATAGCCTTGACAAAAATGGAATACATTGCAGCAGTTGAGCTGAATAGCCGCTTGCACTGTAGTCCAGAATGTTGCGATCACGACATCGGGGGCGGCAGTATTCGCTCGGAAGGATGACGCCAAGTCATCAACATAGTCGACATCAATCGCATGGTGATACCACTGATGATTTCCATATTTGGCGCGAATAATTACTTTGTGTCCTTTTTTTGTTAATAATCGTGCATGATCAAAAACAACACGTACTCCACCAGACAATTCAGTAGATTCAAGGAGATAGCAAATAATCATTATTTCCAATAGTGTGGCAGCATGACGAAGCCTTGTTCGGTGCTTTCTTGTTCTATCTTTAAGTGTATGATATTTAAAGCGGAGTCGTAACAATGAATGGCATTCTCGCAGCAAAGATAAACACTTATAGAATAATCGCCTTTAAGTAAAGGAATCGAGGGAAAGCTGATTTCAACTTTATTGTTTTGCTTGAGGTAATCCGCTAAATCTATATGATCATGATAAGAAGACATGCTGCTAATGCCAAGTCCATCGAGAGTGGAAAAGGTAATTGCAAGATTCGGAGTTGGTAGTTCGGGGTCATAATCAAATTGCACAGCAACTGTCACCGTGCTTTTTTGACTCTTTGCCTGTAAAAAAGTACCGCTAATGCCATCCACACTTGCTTGTACGGCTGTAATATGCGCTACCCCCTTGTTTGAAGGGGGGGGCTTTGATGCATGCTTCAGTGGTGCATTTTCTGTAGTGAAATGATCTGTATCAATAAGTGATTGACTGTATGCATTGGCAACATCATCCGCTGTTCCGATCATGGCGATTTTGCCATGATCTAACCAAATGGCGCGGTCACATATTGCTACAACTTGATAAATGGAATGTGAGCAAAATAATATCGTTTTGCCCGCATTCTTCAATTGCATGATCCGGTCAAAAGATTTGCGTGCGAAAGCACCGTCACCGACTGATAGTGCTTCATCGATCACCAGAATATCGGGATCAACATTAATAGCTACAGAAAATGCTAAACGCACAAACATGCCGCTAGAATATGTTTTGACTGGCTGGTCAATGAAGTAGCGTATTTCAGAAAAGTCAATAATGGTTTCTAAACGTGTGGCAATTTCTGACTGGCTCAATCCCATAATAGCGGCGCTCATGAGAATATTTTCGCGTCCGCTGAATTCCGGATTAAATCCTGCGCCCAGCTCCAGCAAGGCGGCAATTCTTCCATTAACGGTTATTTCACCAGATGATGGTGACAGTGTTCCACAAACTAGTTGCAGCAGTGTCGATTTGCCCGCGCCATTGCGTCCAACAATGCCCACTACTTCGCCCGGCATGATACTAAAATCAACATCGCGCAATGCCCACATTTCGCGAAAAAATTGCCGCTTGCTGCGCCACAGGAATTGCTTCAAGCGATCCATCGGTTGATTATAAAGCTGATAGCATTTAGATAAATTTTGTGCCTGAATGGCATAAAAATTTGATCTAACGGGGTTAGATTTAAATGACATCAGCAAAACCTCTGCGTGTTTTATTAAACCATGACAAACCAGCCCAAAATACGAGCAAAGCAAATAGATAATAGATGATGAGGCCATGCCAATCCGGTGATTGGTTGTATAAAATCACTCCGCGTGCTTGCTCGATGATAAAAGTAAGGGGATTGAGAAACAAATAATCCCGAATGGATTCCGGCAGGGCGGAAGTTGGATAAAAAATTGGACTCATAAACAGCAGCATAGTCAAAATCAGACCGATAAATTGACCAATGTCGCGAATAAAAACCCCGATCGAGGCAAGTATCCAGGACAATCCCGTGATGAGTAGAAGCAGCGGTAGCACGATGACTGGCAGGAAAATGAGTGTCCAGTAAATGGGATGACCAATAACGAGCATAAAAGTAAGCAACACCAGAAAACTAATGCCGGCATGGAATAGCGCGGAGCCTAGCGAAACTAAAGGTAAGATCTCCAAAGGAAAAATAACTTTTTTGACATAATTTACATTGGCGAGCATCAATCCAGGGGCGCGGGCAAGGCATTCAGAGAATAGATTAAACAGAATCAATCCGGTAAACAGTAATAAAGCAAAAGCGAATTTATCGTCGTATATGTCACTATTTTGCGAATCTAACCGTACTTTAAACACTACACTGAAAACAAACGTATAGATGAAAAGCATTAGAATAGGATTGATAAATGACCATAATAATCCCAGGAAAGATCCGCGATAACGGCTAATTATCTCGCGCTTTGTCATTTGCAAGACGAGCGGATAATACTGAATCGAGCTGCTAAAAATGTTGTGTAGCACAATGAATAAGTGAAGGGGGTGAGAAATTTGATATTAAATGTATGTATTGCTAATACGGGATGTCTTGAGTGCAACGGTGATTATTGTTTGCCAAGGAGCAGAAAATATTTTTTACCAAAGTCGCAAAGTAATTGCAATAATCGTCATTATTATAGTTTATTGCTGAGGCTTGTTGCATGAATTGCTCTACTTTAGATTTTCCTTTCTTGTTCGGCAGTATGATATTGAGTGAAAAGCGGATTCGGATTGTGATCAAGTGTTGTAATTAGACAACATGGTATTGAAAAAAAGCTTTAGTAAGCTTGCAAGTAATAATCCTTTTGGGGCAAAATGCCACTTACTTGGCTTTATGGTATACTCTGAGGGTGTAATGGTTATACAGCAGAGAATCACAAGAAGACAAAGTGAACGACTTGCAAGTAATTTATTTTTGTGAATTTTTTTAATTTAAATCAAGGGAGCTTCCATGGATAGTCAACAAACTCAAATTTTAAAAGTTGTTGCAGGGATGTTTAATGCGGCGCCTGGTAAGGAATTGTTGGGTGTGATGAATGATTATGCTACTGCAAATGGTGTTCAGTCATTGGCGGTGGCATTAGCAGCAACACCATTATTTAATAGCGCAATTGTGGGCGGCGATGATGCGGCAGATGTTGCGGCTTTGATGAAAAACTTTGGGTTCGTTGCTGATAGTGATCCGGCAAGTGCTGGTTCGCAGGCGCAAAAATACATCGCAGATAATGTTGCAGCCAAAGTCGATTTTGGGGTGATTGCTTACAACATAGTGACTTTCCTTTCTTCGGGTTCGGCTCCTGCGATATTCAATGAAGCAGCGACTTTGTTATCGAATAAGGCGGCGGTTTCGGCTGCATTCTCTGCAACATTGCCAAGCTCGGATCTGAGTACGCTGCAAAGTGTTTTGGCTTCGGTCGATGGCAGCCATGCCCTTACGGACGCTGAAATTGCTGCGATCGTGGCGCCTTATAGTGCTCCCGATACTTTTGTACTGACGAATGGAACTGATGTTGCAACGGCTCATCATTTTGTAGCAGGACTAGTATATACACCGGGAGGTGATAATCGAATTAATGCGCTTCAGGATGAAGATATCCTGACGGGTGTGGGAAACGATACATCTCTTACGGCTACACTGGGAAATGCTAACGATAATGGTGGCTCCGTTATTACACCAGAATTAAATAATATCGGAACTGTGAATGCTGCATTTACAGGTTCTAGTTTGGCGGCGAACGGTGCAGTGACTGCTCTGGATATGCAAGACGCGAGTGGTCTTAATGCGGTAAATATTACCCGTGTTTCGCAGTCTGTTAATAGCGCTGAAATTGGTAATATTCAAGATGCTACAGTAAATAAACTTTCGTTATCCGATACCAATGCCAATCAAGCGGGTGTCGTCGAGTTTTCGTATGGCGCTGGTGTGCTCGCAGGTGATAATGCCGTTAATTTGGGATTGGATAATGTCCAAGTTGGAGCCTTGAATATTGGACAAAATACCTCCGGTATTAATGGTCTGGGTGTTGGATTGGAAGGTTATGAGAACGTAACGTTGACAAGTACAGGTGGAGCCAATTCAGTTGGCACATTGAATTTACCAATGGATACCGGTACGGCCGGTAGTTTGGTTATTGAGGGCAGCGGCAATTTGACCATTGGTGCAAAGGGTGATGTGGTAAATGCTCAAAATAATGCGCTGACCGAGGTCAAGGATCTCTACACGGCGGGTTCAGGTATTGCACAGGCAGGCGGACGGATTGCTACGATTAATGCAAGCGGCTTTAATGGAAATCTTACTCTGGTACTTGACAATATTCTGGATGTAGGTAAGGCGGATACTTCTGGAGCCGACCAGAATGTGACAGTAACGGGTGGTAAGGGCAATGACACCTTTGTTCTGTATGATGCCGTGCAAGCCGGTGATAGTATTGATGGCGGTGACGGTAATGATACCTTGTTGTTCTACTCTGGTTCTTCGCTGGATAGTTCGGCTAAAAGTATTGAGAATGCTAACGTTTTAGCGGATGGATCGATCGCTGGCGGTAATGCTTCGATCGATTTCAACAATCTGCCTGATGTGACGAGTACTACAGTGCGCAATATCAGTTCTGATGTTGACGTTCCTGGCTTCGGCGGTGATGGCGTTCTAGAGAATAGTGCTGACCCTGCGGTTAATGTTAAATTAACCAATATGTCGGCTGCGCAGGCAACCGGTATCACAGTTCAACACTCGACAACGGGTAATAACCAGATTCAGAATACAACGCTCACGGCAGCCGTTAAAGCCAATACATCGAGTGATACGTTGGGTGTGACCATTGTTGATGGTAATAACGTTGATCCCCGATTTAACTTTTCGATTGTTACTGCAATTCCTGGAAACGATTCAACCATCGAGAATGTAACAATAACGGATAGTGATACAGAATCCAATTCGATTGAATTGACTAATTTTGCCACTCATACCGGAACAATTACTTTGACAGGTGGTAGTGCAGGCAACTTTATCAATCTGGACGTGGATACTGCGGGTGGTGATAGGACAGCCTTTATGGATGGGGGGACCAATATAGCAGGAGCCACACCTGATTATGGTCAAGTGCAACAAGGTTTGATGGGTATCAATACAGATGGTACGGCAGTTCCTGCTGGCTTTACACCTAACTCTCAAGATGTTACCGCTGGAAGTTTCTTCGATGTGAGTGGTACAGCATCCCAAGTAAGACTGGGTGCTGCAACGATTGATGCGAGTGGTGAAAAATCCGATGTGATCTTGCGTGTCGGCACCAATGCAGCTTCTGCAACCGGTGCGCAGACCATTACAACGGGCAGCGGAAATGATCATGTTATTTTTGACAATCTCAACGATTCTCGTGCAGGATTGTCCATTTCCGATAAGGTTGATGGCGGTGACGGGAATGACACTCTAGTGATTGACGGTAACGGTGTCCGTATTTCCTTGGGCGCATCCGAATGGACCAATGTTAAAAACTTTGAAAACTTGCAACTTGTTGGCACCAGTGCTGCACCTCTTTCAACATTGCTGGGGCAAAATGCATACAATCTGACATTGACCAATGATCTGATTCAAGCCAACGGCACAGGAATGCTGCATATCATTAACGATAATGACGCCAATAATGACAAGTCAGGTACTTCGACAGGCACGAACTATCTGGACACTCCATTCACAGGTGTGGAATCGGGGGTTACTCTGGATGCTCGTACACTGAATGCATCAAATCATTTCACATACAATGGTGAAGAAGGTGCTTCTCGTACGGCAGACCGCTTTATATTTACTGATGCTAATATCAACGGTGGAAATGTGATTGATGGTGGCGCAGTGGATAATCTTTCGGATACCAACAGTCCGGCTAATGCTGACATCATGGAAGTTCGTAACACAGCAACAGTAACCGTTGGTGACTTGGCAGGTATTTCCAATGTCGGTACCATCGCAGCTGTCAACGATCAAGCGACTGCACAAACCCTTGATCTGCAATTGAATGATGATGTAATCGATGCCATGGTTGATAGCTATCATGCAGCTGCTGCGGGTGCTGGGAACTTTGAAACACTCAATGTTCAACTGAACAATCCAACTGATATTGCTGCACCGGTTGCAAATATGGGATTGTCTTTGGATGCTTCTGCTTTGACGACAAAAACAGCCGTAAATGTAAAATTGGATCAATCAGGTGGAGGCGGTGCAGCCGATAGTATCCAATTGTCACCATCCGGTGGTGTTGTTACATTGGACACTTTTCATACAGCTGCAAATGGAGCGGGGTATACAGGACCAAATGATACAATCGTGTTGTCGTTGTCAAAATTTGCCTTGAGTGCTTCGTTAGCTGGCGGTCCTCTGAACGCTGGTGATTTTACCAGTTCAGCAGCTTTGGTTAATCCGGCAACTGATGTTAGTGCTAATGAGATTGTATTTGATCAAACCAATGGTAATGTTTACTATAATACAGATGGCGCTACTGCCGGTGGTCTGATACAAATTGCTACTTTGGCTGGTGTTACAGACTTGGCAGTGGGTGATTTCTCAATCATTGCCTAATTTTTAAATGAGCTCTCTTTCCCTTAAGGATTAGGTAGCTTTCAGGTAATATCAGTTGTAGTCGTAACAAAAAGCCTCAGCTTGTTTAACGCAAGTTGGGGCTTTTTTAATATTGTGTATAAATAATAAACTTAGAGCATCAAATTCGGATAAGACCTGGGGGGTTATGGAAATCTCTAGAAAAGCAAGTATCCGAAATACCTTAGGCGTATGCTCAAACTTTTTCTATATAAACCAGCCTTGGCATAGAACTAGATTTTTCAATAGATCGTTTGAACTACTGCATTTTTAATGTTTATCGTAGCAGTATTGCAGAAGAAGATTCGTGAAGATCGAAGATTTAGAAATCCAGAAACGGACTCTAGTCAGCGGTAGCAATCTCCGCGTTCAATCGTTGACACATGAGAAGCGGATCGCTGGCTTGTGTAATAGGCCGCCCGATGACCAGATAACTGGCTCCGTTGCGCATAGCTTGTTGCGGTGTGGTAATTCTTTTCTGGTCGTTGGCTTGACTATCCGCCGGGCGGATACCGGGTGTGACCAGGTAGAAATCCGCGCCGAATTGTTGCCGTAAATTGGCGGCTTCCAGCGCTGAACAGACCACGCCATCCAATCCGCAGTCCTTGGTCAGTTTTGCAAGGCGCGCAACGATTTGTTCCGGTTCTCCTTGCAAACCGATATCCGCGATGTCGTTTTGGTCCATGCTGGTCAGCAAAGTGACGGCGATAAGCTTGGTTGAATCGTGTGGAATCGCTTCCCGCGCCGCCATCATCATCTTCCTTCCGCCCAACGCATGCACATTGATCATCCATACGCCGAGATTGGCGGCCGCTTTGCAAGCGCTGGCGACGGTATTGGGAATGTCGTGAAATTTAAGATCGAGAAATATTTCAAAATCCCTAGCCACCAACTGCTCGATCAACTGCGGGCCGGCTGCCGTAAAAAGCTCCTTGCCAACTTTCAGGCGGCACAAGTGGGGTTTCAGTTTTCGGACTAGCTGCAACGCCTCTTCGGCGCTAGAGAAATCCAGCGCCACAATAATACGAGGGTCTTGCATGAAAGTGGCGTTAGTTTATTCGCCGGAGTGGCAGCGGCAACGGACAAAGAGTGCAGTGATGAGAGCGCCTAGCGCAAAAAAAATCAAAAGCGCCACGCTAAAGGGTAGCTCAATGGATTGATCTAGATAGTATTGGAGTGTTACGGGTTGGGAGTTTCTTGAAGCGAATACGGCGAGAACAACAAAAACAGCAATGCGCAAAAGCCAGGTAATTAGATTCATCATGATGAGTTCGCCTACGAGTTGATAGATTTTAATTATTTAAACCAACAAAACTAATTAATTCACAATTGCTAATTCGCGGGTGATCAGTTGTGCGATCAGGAATATAAAAGAGTGCTTCGGGTATCCGGAAGCACTCTTTTACGTTTTATTTGTTTTCCTTGTAATCGACGCGCTCACGCATTTCCTTGCCTGCCTTGAAGTGCGGAACGTATTTCTCGGGCACTTTGACTTTTTCACCTGACTTCGGGTTACGCCCGATCCGCGGCGGTCTGTAATTTAAGTCAAAGCTGCCAAACCCGCGTATTTCAATACGCTGACCTTGCGCCAAGCTTTTGGCCATGGCATCAATAATCATTTTGACTGAGAGCTCGGCATCTTTAGTTACCAGCTGCGGAAACCGCGCCGCAAGCCGAGTAATTAATTCAGATTTCGTCATGAATTTTCCTTATTGCTCGGTGTTTTTGCTATCCATTTTCGCTTTCAACAGAGCGCCCAGACTGGTGGTTCCAGCGTTGGCAGGCGCCTTGATTTTTTGCATAGCGGTCGATTCATCCGATTTGTCTTTGGCTTTGATGGAAAGATTGATGGTGCGATTCTTACGGTCAATATTGATAATCATGGTTTCGACTTTATCGCCTTCTTTCAGATACGTGCGAATGTCTTCAACGCGATCGCGCGATACTTCGGAAGCACGCAAATAACCTTCCACATCATTGGTCAAGGCAACGACGGCACCCTTGGCATCAATGGATTTTACCGTACCTTCGATGATGCTGTTTTTATCGTGCTCGGCGACAAAACTGGTGAATGGATCACCTTCCATTTGCTTGATACCGAGTGAAATGCGTTCCCGTTCAACGTCGATAGAAAGGATAACAGCTTCAACTTCATCCCCTTTTTTGTAGTTTTGCACGGCTTCTTCACCCGGTTGGTGCCAAGATAGGTCGGACAAATGCACCAGGCCGTCGATGTTGCCGGGCAATCCGATGAATACGCCAAAATCGGTGATGGATTTGATTTGTCCGCGAACTTTGTCGCCTTTTTCATGTGTGGCGGCAAATTCTTCCCATGGATTGGTCTGGCATTGCTTCATACCGAGTGAAATACGGCGGCGTTCTTCATCGATTTCAAGAATCATGACTTCAACTTCGTCGCCTAACTGCACGATTTTGGAAGGATAGACATTCTTGTTGGTCCAATCCATTTCGGATACATGCACCAAGCCTTCGATACCTTGCTCGATTTCAATGAATGCGCCGTAGTCGGTCAGATTGGTGACTTTGCCGAACAAGCGGGTGCGTGCCGGATAACGCCGTGATAAACCAACCCACGGATCTTCACTCAGCTGTTTCATACCGAGAGAGACGCGATTCTTTTCCTGATCGAATTTGAGAACTTTGGCGGTAACTTCATCGCCGATATTGACGACTTCGGATGGGTGCTTGACGCGGCGCCATGCCAGATCGGTAATATGCAGCAGACCGTCAATACCGCCGAGGTCGACGAATGCGCCATAGTCGGTAATGTTCTTAACGATACCGTGCACGATTGCACCTTCCTGCAAATTGGATAACAGGGTTTGGCGGTCGGCGCCTTGTGTCGCTTCCAATACCGCGCGGCGTGAAACCACGACGTTATTGCGCTTACGATCCAGCTTGATAACTTTGAATTCCATTTCCCTGTTTTCATAGGGAGTGGTGTCTTTAACCGGGCGGATATCGACCAGAGAGCCGGGAAGAAACGCGCGAATGCCATTGATCATGGCCGTTAAACCGCCTTTTACTTTGCCGTTAACCATACCGGTCACAATTTTGCCGCTTTCCATGGCTTCTTCCAGATCATGCCAGGCAGTCAGACGCTTGGCTTTATCGCGGGAGAGCCGGGTTTCCCCATAACCGTCTTCCAAAGATTCAATGGCTACACTGATAAAATCTCCCGGCTTAACTTCGATTTCACCACGATCGTTTTTAAATTCTTCGATGGGAATAAAACTTTCGGATTTGAGGCCGGCGTTAACGACAACGATGTTATAGTCAACACGAACCACTTCGGCGGTAATTACTTCGCCTGCGCGCATTTCCTGGCGCGAAAGGCTTTCTTCAAAGAGTGCGGCAAAACTTTCGGGAGATATTTGATTTGCAGTGGAAGCTTTAGTCATTATAAAAATACCTGATTTTTCATGCCGCGCGGATTGGCATCCTGCGGACTGGGTTAGTTAATAAAATATTTGAAACGATTACTGCATTTTTCTTTTTTGCATGGAAATATCAAGAAAAGCGGCTAGATTTCGTGTTCAAATGTGGGTTTTTGCAAAGATGCCATTATACCAGGAGAGAACGGCGTCTTGCGCCTGGGATATGGTTAATGAAGTCGTGTCCAGTAATTTGGCATCAATCCCTTGTTGCAGGGGCGCGATACTGCGATTACTGTCGCGTTCATCCCGTTTCTGGATATCCTGCAATAAGTTAGCGATATTAGCACTCATTCCTTTCTCTATCAACTGTTTATACCGTCTTTGCGCGCGTACTTCGGCGCTGGCGGTTAAATAAATTTTCAGATCGGCATCGGGAAAGATAACGGAGCCCATATCTCGGCCATCTGTGACCAGTCCGGGCAGTTGGCGGAATGCACGCTGGCGTTCGGTAAGTGCTGCGCGCACCTGCGGATAGGCAGCCAGCTGGGAAGCCATGATGCCGCATTGTTCTGTACGAATATCATCTGTGACGATGTTACCGTCCAGGTAAATTTGTTCGTCCTTGAAAAAAACATTCAAGTTTCTGGCAATTTCCGCAAGTTGATCGGAATTTTGCATATCCGCATCCAGTTGGATCGCTTTCAAAGCCACCAGACGGTAAAGCGCGCCGCTATCGAGGTAATGAAACCCGAGTTTGCGGGCGACCAATTGGGCGATGGTGCCTTTACCGGATGCAGATGGGCCATCGATGGCGATGACGGGGATGTTGTTCATATTCATGAAACGATGCGGTGATTAATCAAATAACAGGGTGGGAATTATTTCATTTCAGGGTGAATTATTTGTGAAAATTTCTCAAAATAATCAGGAAATGTTTTTGCGACACAACCGGGATCGTTGATACGCACCGGTGCTCCGAAGGATGCTAAGGCGAAGCACATGGCCATGCGATGGTCGTCGTAGGTATCGATCGCGGCATTTGGAATTAAGCCGTGCGCGGGTGGTGTAATGCGCAAATAGTCCGCGCCTTCTTCCACGATGGCGCCAAGTTTGCGTAATTCGGTTGACATCGCCGCGAGACGATCCGTTTCTTTCAGACGCCAGCTGGCGATGTTGCGCAATGTGGTGGTGCCTTCGGCGAATAAGGCGGCAACGGCTAAAGTCATAGCGGCATCGGGAATATGATTGCAATCCAGATCGATGGCGCGCAGCGGTTTTGTTTTGCCGGCGCTGGCTTCAATCCAATTTTCTCCCATGGATATTTTTGTACCCATCAATTCTAGCGCGGCTGCAAAGCGGATATCCCCTTGCACGCTGTCGCAGCCTACGCCTTGAACGCGCACCGGGCCTTGCCCAATCGCACCGGCCGCCAGGAAATATGAGGCGGAAGATGCATCCCCCTCGACAAAAATGCGGCCCGGACTGCGGTACTGTTGTTGCGCCGGTATCACAAATTGCTGCCAGTCGCTATGCTCGGCTTGCACGCCAAAACGGCGCATTTGCGCGAGTGTGAGTTCGATATATGGTTGTGAAATGAGTGTGCCGGATACCGTGATGACGGATTTCTTTCCGCTCAATGGCAGCGCCATGAGTAATCCGGTCAGAAACTGACTGGAAACATCACCCTTGACAGTAACGGTGTGTGTGTCATCCGGCATGTGCAATGCCGCCGGTTTAATTTCCAGGGGCGGGAAACCGGAATTCCCTAGATAACGGATGTCCGCACCCAATTGCCGCAAGGCATCGACCAAGTCGGCAATAGGGCGTTCGTGCATGCGCGGCACGCCGGATAAACGGTAATGTCCCTGCATTAAGGACAATACCGCCACCAAAGGCCGGAAAGCGGTACCGGCATTGCCGAGAAATAAATCCGCTTCCTTGATGGGGAAGAGACCGTTGCCGCCCGTGACCGTATAATTATTTCTGTCCGTTTGTGTGACGGTAATGCCCAGCTTGGTCAGTGCATCCAGCATGTGCGCGGTATCGTCGGAAGCCAATAAGTCGTGAATTTCCGTTACACCTTCGGCCAAGGCTGCAAGCAACAGAATCCGGTTCGAAATGCTCTTCGATCCGGGTAATGGCACAGTACCTTGAGCATTCTTGGCAAGCGGGAGATCAAGCCATTTCATGGTTGTTTGTGATGATAAAAATTGCCAGATAATATCTGATAATAATATAAAAGCGTAATTTTATTGATTTTCAAAAAGTAAAAAATGCTGACGCCAAGACAGGTCAGTGACAGTGAGATTATTGGGATAATGTTTTTTGTAACTTGGAAAAATCTTTATCAAACCGCTTGGTTTGAGGTAATCTATCTTTTTTACGAAAAAGACATTTGTTTAATATATAAAAGAGGATGAGGAATGCAAGATGCAGAAATTGTTTTAATGTTTACCTTACTGATGGTTC
>JBDHRU010000257.1:0-2802 GCA_039807765.1 Nitrosomonas sp.
AAATGCCCAATTCCCTCACAAATTAATCCAAAGTTACTCTGGAATGAGAAATTTGCGTCATTTTGCAAAAGTCTCAATCAATGTTGGCGGAGGTGCCAAAGCTGCCTTCACGGCAACATCGCTGACAGTATCAGGCACTCCGGGTGTGAATGACGTATCAATTAACTTGGGCAGCACTGATGATTTGAATCCTCATGCGATCAGCTCGTTAGTCACAACAGGACTTACCGGCATCAAGATTTCCTCGAATGGTGCGGTTGCCAACACCATTTCAGCAATCACCGGCAGCGACAACTCCAGCTTCACCATCACCGGTAACCAAGATCTGTCCATGAGTCTTGCCACTAGTTCCGCACTAGGCAGCCAAGTGGATGCGAGTGCGTTTAACGGCAAATTGATCATCAATGGCAGCGACAACTTGGGTTCCGGCGATATCATCAAAGGGGGTAACGAAGCTGACATCATAAACGGCGGCAGCGGTGCGGATACTTTGACGGGTGGAGAAAGTGCTGATACTTTCTCGTTTACTGCAACACCAGGTGCTCATGCGGGTGGTGCAGCTGCCGAAATTGCAGATGTCATCACCGACTTCAGAACTCACATCGATAAGCTGCAATTCTTAGGTGTCGAAGATGTTGCATCCAATCAACAAGCGGCTGTTCAAACAGCTGTAACCGCTTTAGCGCCAACTGCAACGAGTGTAGAGATTGCCGTGGCTATGGCAACCGCAAATACAACGGATCAAGGCGTTTCTTTTGCAATATTTGGTGGAAATACCTATGTGTTGTATGAAACCGCTGGAGTAGATACCGGCGTAGCCGCCGACGATGTATTCATCAAATTGACTGGTGTCACAACCCTACCTGTTTTTGCCACAGATGTAATAACTTAAGTCTGATACGGTTGAGGATTGTCCGTGCAAACAAATGAAGTCGTCTTTACTACTGATTAACTTTTTAATAATCAGAAACTGGCACGGTTAAAATCTAACAATAATCCCTTCTTCATCCATCTTGCGGCATACTGACGAGTCAGAATGCTTCATTGCGTACTTTTACCTATTAATATTACAGTGGCGCCCTGAACACGAATCGAACGTGCGACCTACCCCTTAGGAGGGGGTTGCTCTATCCACTGAGCTACCAGGGCGGACTCGGCATTTTACGCTAATATGACGACATGAATAAACCTGATCAACCGGACTCTGCAAGCTTGAGCGCCGCAAAAAAATTGCCAAGGACCGTTGTCGTTCTCGGATTCGTCAGTTTCTTCAACGATTTTGCCTCGGATATCGTGGTGCCGCTGATTCCGATCTTGCTGGCGACTGTGCTGGCGGCGGGGCCGGTTGCGCTGGGATTGATCGAAGGCGTGGCGGATGCATTGGCCTGTTTTCTCAAGTTATGGGCGGGGCGGCATTCCGATGTCATGAGCGGGCGGCGTAAAGGCTTGGCGTTAGCCGGGTATACGTTTTCCAATTGCGCGCGTCCGTTGCTCGGGTTAGCCGGTTCCTGGGTGACTGTACTATTGCTGCGCAGCATCGATCGTGTCGGTAAGGGATTGCGCGGTGCGCCGCGCGATGCCATGGTCGCCGATGCTACGCCGCCACCGATGCGCGGCTATGCATTTGGCTTCCATCGCGCGTTGGATAACGCCGGAGCGGTAGCGGGCGCGCTGGCGGCTGCGGCGATTTTAGCCTGGTCGGATTCAAGCTTGAGTGAAGTGATCCTGTGGTCGGCGGTACCTGGTTTTGCCGCAGTGGCGCTTTTGGGTGCGGGCGTACAAGAAACCAAAGCAAATTCTCCTACTCAATCGATGGAACCGCAGCGCGTGCTTGCGCCGTTGCGCTGGTCGATGCTATCTGAGCCGATGCGACGCTACTTATGGGTATTGATGCTGTTTACCTTTGCGCGCGCTTCTGAAACTTTTATTTTGTTGTTCGGTCATGAATCAGGTATCGGCGTTGTTGAATTGCTGCTGTTATGGGCGGCGCTGAATCTCGCCAAGGCGGTTACTTCCACGCAGGGAGGGCAATTAGCCGATCGTTTCGGCCGCGGCGCACTGATTCTGATCGGCTGGTCGGCGCTTGCCACATCGTTTCTGGCGTTGAGTCAGGTTACAACTGGCCCTGGCTTATGGATCGCCAGTATTTTTTACGGTTTGTTGATGGGGCTGAGCGAAGGCGCGGAGCGCGCGTTGATCAGCGACTATGCGTCACCGGATGAACGGGGCACCGCGTTCGGCTGGTATCATCTGGTCAGCGGTATCGCCGCCATTCCGGCGGGATTGTTGTTCGGGGTAATATGGCAGGTATACGGCGCAGCGGCGGCTTTTACCTTCGCCGGGTTGCTGGCGTTACTATCGATCGCGTTATTACGGCTATGGGCCTGGCCGGCGAAACGCCCATTTAACGAATAGGAGCAAATGGCACTATGGAATGGTTCACTATCATCTTATCGATCATCGCATTGGGATTCATGTTCTGGTTTTTTTTCACGAAAAAGAAATCGCTCGAACCGGGTCAGCCTGCACCGGATTTCAAATTGGCCGATCAACATGGCAACACGCACACCTTGGCTGATTTTCGCGGTAAATGGCTGGCGTTGTATTTTTACCCGAAAGACGACACGCCCGGCTGCACCAAACAGGCCTGCGCATTTCGTGACGGTCTGCAGGAATTGGTGGACTTAGGCGCCGCCGTGGCCGGTGTCAGTGTCGATGACACGAGCAGTCATGCCGATTTCGCTAAAAAGTTTCAGCTGCAATTTCCATTGCTGGCGGATACCACGGCGGAAACGGCGGCGC
>JBDHRU010000046.1:0-13545 GCA_039807765.1 Nitrosomonas sp.
TTGAAGCCGCTGCAAGGCGAATTGCTGGCGGGCGTGGATGAATCAGTCCCCGCACTTGACTTGTCCGCCGTGGTGGCCAAGACCACCGAGATCGTGGTGCAGCAGACCATCGACATCCCGCGCATCGCCGTGGTGCCGACCGGCGAGGTCACGACGGGCTTCCACCCCTTCAAGCTGGACGTGAGCCAACTCCACCTCCAGCCGGGCCAGCGCGAGATCGTCGGGCAGATGCTGCGCACCAACGAGCAGTTCACCCTGGCCGCCGAGGTCGGGCTCAAGGAGCAGCGCGCGGAGGACTACATCGTCCACGCTCTCGTGGACTTCGATGACATCGACTACTTCACCCACGCCGATCTGCTCTATGACCTGGCGGGCCAGATGGTGCAGCACCTGCGCGGCTATCTGTCCGAGGACGAGGCCATCAGCGTCCTCGATCGTGACCGCCGCTTGATCGCACGGGAGATCCACGCGCAGATGATGGCGCACTTCTGGGAGGAAGCGGCAGATTACGAAGTACAGGTCAGCCGTGGTTTTACCGAACTCAAGCCCTGCAACTATACCGCGATTGCCGGACAGACCGCGCACCATTTCCGGGAAACCGTGGCTGATACCAGCCGCATCAAGCAGATGCTGTTCGGCGGTTTTACGCATTGCTTGTATCCGCTGCAGAAGTTCGATTCGGACACCGAGCGGCGCTTCGCCATTATTCTGGAACGTGACGCTCTTAAGTGGATTAAACCGGCGAAGGGGCAGTTCCAGATCTATTACAAACTGGGCACCGAACAGCCCGAATATATTCCCGATTTCGTTGCTGAAACTGATTCAGCAATCTTGATGGTCGAAACCAAAGCGCGTACCGACATGGAAACTCAGGAGGTTAAAATCAAGGTGAATGCGGCAGTCCGCTGGTGCCAACACGCATCGAATTATGCAAAAACGATTGGCAATAAGCCTTGGAAATATCTGCTTGTACCACATGACGAGATTACCGAGTCAAAACATCTGAACGATTTCTTGCGGTTTGAAATCAAAGGTTGAAATTTGATCGGTAATGACGCCCTCTTCGTCAAGAGCACATTGCAATATCAATCGCACCAGCCTATTCTTTAAAAACATCTTTGCTGAAACATGAGGTGAATCAATGAGAAAGCATCTTTTTATGCCAAAACTTTATTCCATCCCACTCGTGCTCATCCTGGCGCAGGGTATTTCGTACGCCATGTCCGGCATGCACGATTCCGGCGGTGGAGCGGTGACGGAGCATCCGCGGGTTTCCAACAGCATCGGCGGGAAGATCAATACGTCCGGGTCGGAGATGGAGATTACCTATAGCGCTGATGGTAAGACGGCAATTTTTGTGTCGACGCGTGAGGGTAGCATTCCGTCGCCTGGTGGTAATTACAGTTTCGATATCTGGATGTCACGTCAAGTCAATGGCGAGTGGCAGGAACCGGTTCATTTGGGGTCGGGAATCGATCCCACGGTGGGGCCGAACATCAATACCTCGGCGTGGGAGCTGGAGCCGAGCTTTTCCGACGATGGTAACGTGATTTATTTCACTCGCTACGAAGCGGGCAATATGCTGTCCGGCGATCTATACGTGGTACAGAAAGTCGATGGCGTATGGCAAGCGGCCAGAAACTGGAACGATGTGCCGGAGCTGCCGAGCCTCAACACGTCGACTGGTGAGGAGCATTGCCCGATCATCGCGTCCGACAGCCTGATTTACTTCAGTTATCATCAACCCGGCGTGACGCAGGATAGCGATATCTGGAAGGTCGAAAAGAAAGATGGCGCATGGCAAAAACCGGTCAGTCTTGGACCGAAAATCAATTCACCACAGCGCGATCACATGCATTGGACGGGGCTGTCGAAAGATGGCAAGAGTTTGATCATCACCAGCATGCGCACCGATCTGGGTTCGCGCGGCGGGCATGACGAGTGGATTGCACAGCAGAATGCCGATGGCGAATGGCAGCAGCCGGTGAATCTCGGCGATACCATTAATACCGGCGGCGAGGATATGTGCTGGACCTTCACGCCGGACGGCAAACAGTTCACCGGTAGCTGGGGGCCGCACGGCTCGTACGATATGGATATCCGCTCGATTAACAAAAGCGATGTGCCTCTGCTGAAAAACTTCGAGCCGATCGGCCCGCCACCCAATTTACTGAAGAGCAGTAAAGCGAATTAACGGATTATTGCAGCAGAAAGAAAAAAGTGCGCCGGTACGCGATCATACCGGCGCGCTTATTTTTTTGAAGATCAGCTTTTAGGCGGCTGCACGCGAAGCGCGTTTGCGTTCGTGTTCGAGCAAAAAGCGTTTGCGGATGCGGATGGTTTTCGGCGTGATTTCCACCAGTTCGTCATCGGCGATGAATTCGATCGCGGATTCCAGCGTTAGCTGGATCGGCGGTGTCAGCACTACGGCTTCGTCAGTGCCGGATGCGCGGATGTTGGTCAGTTGCTTGCCTTTGATCGGATTGACCACCAGATCGTTGTCGCGCGTATGGATGCCGATCACCATGCCCTCATACAGGCGGTCGCCGGGACTGACAAACATGCGGCCGCGGTCTTGCAGTTTCCACAGCGCGTACGCTACCGCTTCGCCATGTTCCGAGGAAATCAGCACACCATTGCGGCGCGGCGGGATTTCCGGGCGCATTGGTGCGAATTCGTCGAATACGTGACTCATTAATCCAGTGCCGCGCGTCATGGTCATGAATTCCGATTGAAAACCGATCAGGCCGCGCGCCGGAATGCGATAGTCCAAACGTACGCGTCCTTTGGCATCCGATACCATGTCCTGCAAATCACCGCGGCGTGCGCCCAGGGCTTCCATCACTGCACCTTGATTGGCTTCATCGACGTCGACGGTGAGCATCTCAAACGGTTCGCACTTGACGCCGTCGATTTCGCGGATCACGACGTGCGGGCGCGACACCGCCAGCTCATAACCTTCGCGGCGCATGTTTTCCAGCAGAATGGTCAGATGCAATTCACCGCGCCCGGAAATTAGGAACGAATCGGTTTCGTTGGTTTCTTCCATGCGCAGCGCGACATTGGTCAGCAATTCTTTTTCCAGGCGTTCGCGCAACTGGCGGCTGGTGACGAATTTGCCTTCCTGTCCGGCGAATGGCGAGGTATTGACCTGGAAGGTCATGGTCAGGGTCGGTTCATCCACGGCAAGAACCGGGAGCGCTTCGGGTTTGTCGATGTCGGCGAGTGTGGCGCCGATGCTGAGCTCTTCCACGCCGTTGATCAGCACGATGTCGCCGGCCAAAGCTTCTTTCATTTGCACCCGTTCCAAACCCTGAAAGCCGAGCACCTGGTTGACTTTGGCTTTTTTCGGCGGTTTGTCGCCCATCAATACCATGACTTCCTGGCTGGGCCGCAGTTTGCCGCGGCGGATACGGCCGATGCCGATACGACCGACGAAACTGGAATAATCCAGCGCGCTAATTTGTAGTTGCAACGGCTCATCGGGATTGCCCTCGGGAGCGGGAACGTATTTGAGGATGGTGTCGAACAGCGGACGCATGTCGCTGCTGGGTTTTGCCTGATCCAGCGTGGCAAAACCGTTCAATGCGGAAGCATAGACCACGGGAAAATCCAGTTGCTCGTCGTTAGCGCCTAGTTTGTCGAATAAGTCAAAGGTTTGATCGACTACCCAATCGGCACGCGCGCCCGGACGGTCGATCTTGTTGATCACGACGATCGGACGCAAGCCCTGCGCCAACGCCTTTTTGGTAACGAAGCGGGTTTGCGGCATCGGGCCTTCAACGGCGTCGACCAGCAACAATACGCCGTCGACCATCGACAACACGCGTTCGACCTCACCGCCGAAATCCGCATGACCCGGCGTATCGACGATATTGATATGAACCCCTTCGTAGTCGATGGCGCAATTCTTGGCTAAAATGGTAATGCCGCGTTCGCGTTCAATATCGTTGGAGTCCATCACGCGATCGGAGATTTGCTGATGCGCCGCGAAGGTGCCGGCTTGGTGCAAAAGCTTGTCGACCATGGTGGTTTTACCGTGGTCGACGTGCGCGATGATGGCGATATTGCGGATTGGACGAGACATAATAATTCCTCAAGAAATAAGCTGTTAGTTGCTGCTATGGGGGCGGTATTATAGCAGCCGGTGGTTAAAAAACGATGACAAATTTTCAAAATTCCCGGAAGCCCGCCAAGGATCATGCACAGACCCGATGACATGCGACAAAGTTCAGGTATCCGCTATTTATCTGCGGATTTACTGCAATCCTTGCAATTGGCGCCGCAGGAAATTGCGCTCAGTATCGAGCATCTGTTGCTTGGCTGCCAGCGCCAGCAAGTCTGGAATGCACCCAAAGCAGTGATCACACCGCCGGATGGCCGCTACATGATGGCGACACTGGCGGCGGCCGACGATCCGCCGTTTCTGGCTGTCAAGGCGCTGGTACTGAATCCGGATAATCTAAAACACGGTTTGCCGAGCATCAATGCGCTGGTCACTTTGCTCGACAGCTGCAGCGGATTGCCGCTGGCGGTAATCGACGGTAATTGGGTCACTGCGGTGCGCACTGCCGGGTTGAGCGCGGTTGCGGCGAAGCGGCTGGCGCGGCCGGATGCTGCCATTGCTGCATTTATCGGTTGCGGCGTGCAGGCGCACAGTCATTTGCAGGCTTTCGCTGCGCTGTTTCCGCTCAAGCGGATTCATGCCTTCGGGCGCGGAACGGTCAGCCGCGATGCCTTTTGCCGCAGCGCGGAGAAAATGGGGTTGGCGGCGGTGGCGAGCAAAACTGCACAGGAAGCGATTTGCGATGCGGATTTGATCGTTTCGTCCGTGACCTTGTCGCCGCAACTGATTCCCTTTTTGGATGCACGCTGGCTGAAACCCGGCGCTTTTGTCACCATGACCGACCTAGCCGCGCCGTGGCTGGCTGACAGCTTATCCGCGCTGGATCGCATCATCGTCG
The DNA here is from genome assembly GCA_039807765.1 of Nitrosomonas sp. GTDB lineage: Bacteria > Pseudomonadota > Gammaproteobacteria > Burkholderiales > Nitrosomonadaceae > Nitrosomonas. The sequence continues at coordinate 4,965 of JBDHRU010000046.1, forward strand.
ATGATCTGGAGCAGGAAGCCAGCATGCCTAAACCATTGGTCGATCCGACATTGGTGCGTGGTGATCTGACCGGATTGGTAACCGGCGATGCGGCTGGTCGCTGCACTGCGGATGAGCGCACGGCATTCGTGTTTAGGGGATTGGCGCTGGGGGATCTGGCCGTTGCCGGATTGGCTTACCAACGCGCCTGTGTATCTTTGCAGGGCGCGTTGGCTGGTGATTGAGAATTACCAGTGGATTGGTTCAATCAATGGAAGCAGAGTATTTTAGGGAAACGCTGGTTAATTGACTATACGAGCGAATCACTTCGTTGCGCGGTGCTCGCACTCTCGCCAATCTTGTTCGCCTTGTCTGGTCATCGCTCGTTACCTTTTTCAGCGTTTCCCTAGAACTCTTCCCAGTCATCCCCGCCACCGGCGGCAACCTTGCGCGATTGTTCGGATAAAGCAGCTTTCGGGGTCATTCTGGATTTCATCGCAGCTTTTCTTGTCGAGGGGCCGCGATTTGGTAACTTGGAGACTGCGGCAGGACGATTGCTCCTTTTAACTATCATCTGTGACTCAAAATGACTTCCCGATAATTTAAAGGCGTTTATCGCTTGCGTTAACGCATGCGCTTGTTCTTGCATGGATTCCGTTGCCGCTGCGGCTTCTTCCACCAGAGCGGCATTTTGTTGCGTGACTTCGTCCATTTGCGTGACCGCCTGGTTGACTTGTTCAATACCTGAGCTTTGTTCTTGCGATGCAGCTGAGATTTCACTCATGATGTCCGTTACACGTTTTACCGCGTTGACGATTTCATTCATGGTTGCGCCCGCTTCATCAACTAGGCGCGTGCCGTCTTCCACCTTCGTCACTGAATTGCTGATCAATTCCTTGATCTCTTTCGCCGCCGCCGCCGAGCGTTGCGCCAATGTGCGTACTTCTGTCGCCACCACCGCAAATCCACGCCCTTGTTCACCGGCGCGTGCTGCCTCGACTGCGGCATTGAGCGCCAATATGTTGGTTTGGAATGCGATGCCGTCGATGACGCTGATGATGTCGACAATTTTCTTCGAGCTTTCATTGATCGAACTCATGGTTTGCACCACTTGACCGACGACCGCTCCTCCTTTTACCGCAACTTCAGAGGCGCCAACCGCCAATTGATTGGCTTGACGTGCATTGTCCGCATTTTGCTTGACGGTCGAGGTTAGTTCTTCCATCGACGATGCGGTTTCTTCCAGGCTGGATGCTTGTTCTTCGGTGCGTTGGCTCAAATCCGAATTGCCCGACGCAATTTCTCCCGATGCCGTTGTGATCTGGTCGGTTCCCGTGCGTACTTTACCGATTAAATCGACTAGATTCTCATTCATCACCTTCAGGGCTTGCAATAGCCGTCCGGTTTCATTGGTCGAGGTAGTGTCGATCCGCTTGGTGAGGTCGCCGGCGGCTATGGCATTGGCGATATCGATCGCTTCCTGCACCGGCCCGGTGATGCTGCGAACGATAAAGATTGCGAGCAGAATCGTTAAAGTCAATACAACCGCCAATATGCCGATCAAGGAATAGACGGTCTGCTGCAGCTTTTGCTGACGATCCTGAAGCGCTTGCACCAGATTGTCGGCGGCAATGAAATTGTAGGCATAGATGCTATCGATAGCACGCGTGAATTCGGCGAAATATTCATTTGCCGGCAACTTTAATTCTTTTGCTTGTAACAATTCTTGATTGGCCATAAGTAACGCCTTGTCGATCAGCGCTTTTACTTCATTGCCTTTTGTTTCCAGAGCGGCTTTTATTTTTGCATCGGATCGGGTTGCTTTTTCGATATTACGCATGAAATCCGAAAAGAACATATTGATATTGCCGAATATACTTGCCAGCTTGGTGCGTCCTTCGTCGTTTATATTTCCCGCCGTCAGGAAATTTGTACCGGCTGCGCGCATTAATCCTAAATTTTCAGCTAATTTCGGCGCATTCAGCATCGATGCGCTCATCAGGAAATAAGTATGTTTAACCGGGTCTAGCAGCAGATCTGATTCTTCAATGATTTCTTCATTTATCAGCATCAGGTCTGCAACAATTTTGATGTGCTGTGCAGTGCTATCCGGTGCCTTGAGTTGACGTGTGGAGACAGCTTGTTGAATTTCGGCGATGCGCTGTTTTTGCGCGGACCAGAGCGATGTATTTTGTGCGGATATACTCGATTCTTTCATCTTGGTGTCGACGGCTTCAACAGCTTTGTTCAGTTCCTGCTGGGTTTCCGTTAAGCGGCCGGTCATGGAATTATTGCCATTAAGTACTGCAGAAGCTATACCCCGATGCTGTTGAACGTACTGCACGACTCTCTGCAAAGCAATCACTGGCCCTGTACCGGCTGTTTCGCGCTTTGCGGTATCGAGCTCGGCGATCACTGTGTTGATGTAAAGGGTCATCGGCACTGCTGCCATCATTAACAAAAATACCGTAAGAATTGCCAGCTTATGGGGCATTTTCATCTGGTTTAATAGTGTCATAGCGTTTACTCCATTATCGATAATTCTTTAATTAGGGAAGCGCTGAAAAATTGAGTAAATGAGCATTTTGAACTTGATTTCAACGCAGTTTGAGCGCGCGGTCGTTTTTCAGAACTTCCCTGGATGATTTGATAACGAGCTATTTAAATGAATCACTTAGAAAATTTTTATAAGTGATTCATTTAATTTATTTTTCTAGAAACGAATTTGGATTGATTGTATGAAATGTCTTATGAAAGACGAAGGTAATTGTTTTGGAGAAAGCTTTGAAAAGAGTAGAAAGCGGACGGTCAGGCAAGGTGGAATCAGACGAAAAAATGCAGTTTACAAGGTGTAAATGAGTATTTTGAGTCTGATTTCAGCATAGCATGACCGAGCGTAGTCGTTTTTCAGAGCTTCCCTAGAATTCGCTTCCCCGGCTGTTATCGACATCATCCGGATACACCAGGCTGCCGAAATTTCCCCATGCGTTCCTGATGTAAGACACCACCTGGGCAATTTCAGGATCGCGAATGAAATGCTGATAGGGTGGCATGCCGTAGGGCCTTGGATTGCCCGCCGTGGCAGGAGGGTACCCGCCATACAACACGCTGCGGATGGTGTTCAGCGGGGAGCTCATGGTCACATTCCGGTTTCCCGCCAGCGGGGGGTAAATTCCCGGTACACCTTGTCCTGATTCGCCGTGGCAATCCTGGCAGTGTTCTTTATAGACCTGCTCCCCGAGAGCGACATATTGGCGCACGTGTTCCGGCATTTTCGGAATTTTTCTGGGTTTGGCGCTGTCTTGCTTCTTGCCCACAGATTGCAGGTAAACCGCCATCGAACGGATATCATAGTCCGACAGATGCTGCAGACTTTGCCGGACAATCGTTGCCATGGGACCGGAAGTCACGGCATGACCATTTATTCCGGTGGATAGCAGTTCGGCGATGTCCTCGACCGACCATTCGCTCACCCCGGCTTCCAGCGGAGATATCAAAGAGGGCGCATACCAGTAGGAGCCCATGATTTTACCTCCGGACAGCTTATCGTCCTGACTCGCTCCCAATGCATTACGTGAGGTGTGACAAGCGGTACAGTGCCCGAGTCCCTGAACCAGATATTTACCCCTGTTCCATTCATCGCTTTTCGATTTGTCCGACTGATAAACACCTTCCTTGAAATACTGCGTCCGCCAGAGAAACAGGAGTGCTTGATTATCGTAAGGTGAACTGATCTTGTGGGGTGGATTGGTCTGTACGACGGGTGGCAACGAACGCAAATAGGCAAAGATTGCATCGGCATCCGACCGGGTTACTTTGGTATATTCGGTATACGGAAAAGCTGGGTATAAATAGCGGCCATCCCTCGATTTTCCGTAATGCAGCGCTTGCCAGAAATCCTCTCCGCTCCAGCGGCCAATGCCGGTTTCGTTATCCGGCGTGATATTCGGTGTGACGAATTGACCGAAAGGCGTATTCAGCTTGCGTCCACCCGCATAAGGTTCCCCGCCGCGCGTGGTATGACATCCCATGCAGTTGCCTGCACGAGCAAGATACTCTCCGCGCCGGACTTGTTCCACACCGGAGTCAGCCGGCGTCTCGGCCGATGCCACTTGCGCCAAAGACAGTAAACTACCCGTAACCCAACAAGCAATAATCTGCCACTTGCTCATAAACCTTGCTCCATTTGAATTTCTCATTGTGCCATTTCCTTCCCGGACAGTACGGTGCGGCAACGCTGCGCCAGTTCCGGGGTAAGCACATCCGCTCCGGCCGGTTGCCCGGATACCGGCAAGCCGGGCAACCATAGCACCAGCGTATTGACTTCTTCCTGTGTCAGTTTTTTGGCTATTTCCGACATGCAGTCGGGTATCTGGCCGCGCATGATTCCGCCATTGCGCCAACCGCCGAACTGCGCAGCCAGATAGGCATGCGGCAATCCCAGCAGACCGGGGATTGCCGGTTGCACGCCCATCAGTTTTTCGCCATGACAAGCGCTGCATGCCGGAAGATCGCGCTCGGGATCGCCGGAATACATCAACGTTTCCACGGATTTTGTTTCAGCGGATGATAGGGCAGGCACTATCGGCTGCGGATGGACGTAGGGTAGCGAAGCAAAATAATCCGCGATTTCCCGCATGTATTCATCCGACATGTTTTCGAGCAAAATGGCCATCGGCTGATAAAAGCGCCGCCCATCGCGAAAATTACGTAATTGATTGTAGAGATAACCAGCCGGTTTGCCCGCAATACGCGGGAAATAGGCATCCCGGTCTATTAGGTCGGCGTCTCTGTGGCAGATGATGCAGGGTTTTACCCGCTCCTCCAGGGTATCGGGTATTCCGGACGATGCCGGCTCGACAGCACCTGCCAGTCCGGAAATCATTGCTAACAAGATAAGGGCAAAAAACTTCATTGACTCGTGGACCTATGAAAAATAGTTAAAATACCGGTAATCCCTCAGAATTCTTTCTTGAATATCCGTATTGGCGTCAAGCTATCCTGTGAAACGAGCGGGTAAAACTATCAGCCATCCTGGCAACCGGCGTGCGGAATTGCAGTGTATATCACTACCTGTAATCCAAACAACCGGATAGAAAACCTGGTTAACCGCTATGCGGCCGTACGGGTAACTAACCCGTCATCTCAGCGGTATTTACCGGAGCGAAAGTTTTGACTTCACACCTCAATTCGCTGCCAACACTCGAACATGCGCCGCCACGCACCGCGCCAGCGATTTCAATTCATACCCGCCTTCCAGCGCCGAGACGATGCGGCCTTGTGAGTATTTTCCGGCGATCGCTTTGATTTGCCGCGTGATCCAGACATAGTCTTCGTCTTCGAGTTGCAGTTGCGCCATGTCGTCGTCGCGGTGCGCGTCGAATCCGGCGGAGACGAAAATTATATCCGGTTTGAAGCGGCCAAGCGCCGGCAGCCAGTGATCGGTGACGGCCTGACGGAATACGCCGCCATTGCTGCCGCGCGGCAGCGGCACGTTGATTATGCGCTCGGTGACGCTGTTCGCGCCGCTGTAGGGGTAAAAGGGGTGCTGAAACGTCGAACACAGCATGACGTGCGGGTTGTCACGGAAAATCTCCTCGCTACCGTTGCCGTGGTGCACGTCAAAATCCAGAATCGCAACCTGCTGCAGGTGATGGTGGGCAATGGCGTGCGCCACACCGACCGCGATGTTGTTGAACAGGCAAAATCCCATGGCATGATCCGACTCTGCATGATGGCCAGGCGGGCGGATGGCGCAGAATGCACTGTTCACCGTACCGGCCAGAACCAGATCGGTTGCCAGCACCACCGCTCCCGCTGCATGCAATGCTGCATTCAACGAAAAGGGATTCATCGCGGTGTCAGCATCCAATGCAATCAAACCGGCAACAGGTGAAGCTTGCCGGATGCTTTCGATGTAGTCAGGGGTGTGCACACGCGCCAATTGCTCTGTCGTGGCTAGCGGCGCCTCGTAGCATTGCAATTGCGCTAAAAGTCCGGTGGCCTTCAGTTCGTTTTCGATGACAATCAGTCGCTGCGGGCACTCCGGGTGGTAGGAACCCATATCATGTTTAAGGCAGCTGGGGTGACTTATGTAAGCTGTTTGCACTGTGTTTTCGGGTTATTGAAAGTTTAACGTTGATCGCAGTTTTGCACCGGATCGACCGGTGGCGCCGCAAGCTAAAGTTTATACAATCATCGGGCTATACCATGATAAATTATCGCTACTTTTTAGTTTTTTTACCTTAATTGCGTCTATTCATTATATGGGGAGTGATTGATGAACGAGTTTATCGCCAAAATGCTGAAATTTGTCTCGCCGGAAGCGTTGATGGAAAAAGGTTGGCTGGAGCTGGTGCAAATATTAATGCCTGTTTTTCTGTTAGCTTTGGTATTTCTTGGATTGAGTTTTTATATTCAAAATAAACGCTGGAAAACGGCGGCTTCTATTGTGTGCGCTCTTCTGGGGCTGGTTTATCTGCCGTACGAGTTTTACCGTCAGTCGCTGGTATACGCGCAAGCAAATGCCAATATCAAGGAGATTCAAGGCGGTTTGCAGAGTTATCTTGATTCAGCCAATTTATCTCATACCAAAGGTATGGCGGATAAAGAGGCGGCCGCGGGTATTCTGGATGAGATGATACATGGTTTGAATCAGGAGAAGAAAAAGGAACTGGTATTGATTTCCTGGTTGATGGCGGAAAATGAGAAGCAAGCGCTTAGCAAAATTGACAGTAGACAAAAATCACTTGGCGATGATATTAAATCCAACTTGGCGGTAGCAAAAACAGAAATCATCGATTCACGCCCGCCGGTTGAGAAAATTTCCGATACGATCGTCAAAAAACTGGATGACGATGTCAAAGTGTTAATTGAGAAAAAGATGCTTGGGTTCAAGCAGGAAGTCGACGGCTCATTGGATGGTTTTAAAGAGAGCATCAGTACCTTTGTTCAGGGAGAACTTAATAACTACCAGACCAAGCTGGCTGGCATTACACAACAGAATGTCGATGAATTAAGAAACTATTCCAATAAAGCCAACCAGGCATTCGCCGAACAGGCCCATAAAATTAATCAAGTATCATTGAAAAAACTGGACGACACGAAAGAAAGTATCGAAGGTGTCGGCGCGACATCGGAAACAAATCTGAAAAATATCGCACAGCAAGTCAAGCAACTGTCGGTTTCGCTCGAAATTGCGCAAAAAAGGAATGATATTTTGTTCGAGTATAACGAATGTATGCGTACCGCAGGTATGCTAGATCTGAGCGGCAAGATGGAACACTGTAAGACTAAATATCAGCAGGATTTGAGTGCGCTGAAATAGCTGCAATCCTTAATCACTGGCTTGATAATTATTGCTTTAAGGAAACGCTGATTAATTGACTATACGAGCGAATCACTTCGTTGCGCGGTACTCGCGCCTTCGTCTATCTTGTTGATATGTCTAGGTTGTTGCATTCCATGCACCGCATGCTTTATCTCGTTCGCCGAATTAATCAGCGTTTCTCCTTAAGGAAGCTCTGAAAAAGATAGCGAGCGATAGTCGGGTGGCGGAATCAGACGAAAAAGCGCAGTAGTCAGATATATGAAGTTGTATTCAAGCATGAGAGGAAGAATTTATGGGGCGGGTCACTGAGATTATAGGCCGCGGACTGGCGGGTTTTTTAACCAAACCGGTGCGGCAAAGTATCCAGGTTGCAACCATCAGTCAGGAAAAGCTTTCGGAATATCTGCAGCCAGGTGATGTGTTATTGGTGGAAGGAAATACGCGCATTAGCGTTGCGATAAAATATCTTACCCAATCGACCTGGTCGCACGCGGCGCTGTACATCGGCGATGCACTGCCTCCCGTGGCACCGTGGGAATTGCCTTTGGTATTGGTGGAAGCAGATTTGCAGGAAGGTGTGCGTGCTATCCCGCTGGCGCAGTACGCGCAAATGCATACTCGGATTTGCCGTCCAGTCGGCTTGAGCAATGAAGATCGTAAGCGTGTGGTGGATTATGCCATCGCGCGCATTGGTCAGAAATACGATCTCAAGCATATTCTTGATCTCGCACGTTATCTGCTTCCTACCCTTCCGGTACCAAGAAGATTGCGCAGGCGCATGCTGGCTTTCGGCAGCGGCGACCCGACGCGTGCAATCTGCTCGACGTTAATTGCGCAGGCGTTTGAAGCAATGCGCTATCCGATTTTGCCGGAAATTCAGCGCACTTGGTCGGATAATCCGATGCACAAAGATTGCTACGCGGACATCTATCACATCCGTAACTATAGTTTGTTTACGCCGCGCGATTTCGATATCTCTCCCTACTTTGACATCATTAAACCCACGATCGAAAACGGTTTTGACTACCACTCGCTGACTTGGAGCGATCCCGGACAAGATGGTAAAGAGTGTGGATGCGAATCCGGAGAATGATCCGAGGGGTAATTGCGCTTCTTCACCTGATTCCGCTTTGCCTGATCATCGCCCGCTACCTTCCTTAGTGGCATTGAAACCACCATCCTCAGATAAAACTTATTGAGACCTTTGCACTATTTCAATCCCAGTTCATGGGTCAGTTGATACAATTACTTTTTAAATCAATGTGACTGATG
>JBDHRU010000258.1:0-2796 GCA_039807765.1 Nitrosomonas sp.
ATCGACCGCGCGACCATCGGTTACTTAAGCTGGATTGGTCTGGCGTACAGCTTCAAATGGCTGTGGTCGCCGCTGGTTGATCGTTTATCGTTGCCATTGCTGACATCGCTACTGGGACGGCGGCGTGCGTGGTTGTTGTTGTCGCAAATCGTCATTGCCTGTGCTTTGATCGGCATGGCCTTGACCGACCCCGTGGTCAATCTGCCGAATCTGGTTTTTTTCGCGCTAGCCGTAGCGTTTGCCTCGGCGACGCAGGATATCGCGTTGGATGCTTACCGTATCGAGGCGGTCGCGGTGGAATTGCAAGGTGCGATGGCAGCCACCTACCAGGCCGGTTACCGCGTCGCGATGATTCTGGCATCTGCTGGAGTGTTGTGGATTGCGGCGGCAGTTGATGCCAGCGCCGATGTATACGATCACGCACCGTGGCGCTTCGCGTATCTGGTGATGGCGGTCAGCATGGCAGTCGGTATTGCCACTACATTGATCATTCGTGAGCCCGACACACCTTACAGCCGCACCGTTTCGGAAAACGAACAAATCGCCCAGCACGCACTGGCACAGTGGACCATGCCGGAGCGCATCAAGTCTTTGCTGGTTTGGTTGTACGGCGCATTGATCGCACCGTTTCGCGACTTTCTGCTGCGTCATGGTCGTAAAGCGCTGCTGATTCTCGGTTTGATCGCGATTTACCGCATCTCCGATGTCGTCATGGGTGTCATGTGCAATCCGTTTTATGTCGACATGGGTTACAGCAAGAACGAAGTCGCCACGATTTCCAAAGTATACGGTGTCATCATGACGATTGCCGGGGCCGCCATCGGCGGCGTACTGACGGCGAAAATCGGCATTATGCGCACGCTGTTTCTCGGTGCCGTGCTGTCCGCCGCAACCAATCTGCTGTTCGTCTGGCTGGCGGGGCGCGGGCATGACGTCAGCGGCTTGATTTTCACCATTTCCGCCGATAATCTTTCGGCCGGGATTGCGTCTTGCGCCTTCATCGCTTATCTATCCGGTCTGACCAACTCAGCGTATTCGGCAACGCAGTACGCGCTGTTCAGTTCGGTCATGCTGCTGCTGCCCAAGTTCATCGCCGGTTTCAGCGGTGAATTTGTCGATGCCTACGGTTATGAAACCTTTTTCATCGCCACCGCGCTGTTGGGATTACCGGTACTGATTCTGGTCTGGCTCGCCGGGCAGGCAAAATTTGCGCACTCCGGCGAATAATCCATACCCTTTCACAGCATGCCGCAAACTCCGCAAAAAACCGGCCCCGAAGCTGAATACCATACGCTGATCGAAGCGGGCGAGTTGCAGCCGGATGCCCATCAAGCCAGCGCCATCATAACCCTGGAGCGACTGCATCGCGAACTGATCGAATACCGCCCAAGCGGCAATACATGGACTGCCGGCTGGTTGCGCTGGTTCGGCAGCAAACCGGCTCCCAAAGGCGTATACCTCTACGGCGGTGTCGGGCGCGGCAAATCGATGCTGATGGATCTGTTTTACAGCGTGGCCGCAACTCCGGCCAAGCGGCGCATGCATTTTCATGAATTCATGCTCGACATCCATGCCCGGCTCAAAGCCTGGCACGATCTTTCCACACGCGAGCGGGTGCAGCATGACCAGCGTAGCGGTGACGATCCGATTCCGCCGGTGGCGCGGCAAATTGCCAATGAAACCGCGCTGTTGTGCTTCGATGAACTGCAAGTCACCGATATTGCCGATGCCATGGTGCTGACCCGGCTGTTCAAGGAATTGTTCGCGCTTGGTGTGGTTGTGGTTGCAACGTCCAACCGCCCGCCCGATGAACTGTACAAAGACGGCTTGCACCGCCAGCGCTTTCTGCCGTTCATTGCGGATATCCAGGAGAGGCTGGAGATCATCCCGCTCAACGGCCCAGTCGATTACCGCTATAACCGCTTACAGGGTGCGGAAACCTATTATTTTCCGGTCAACTCAGAAACTTCTGCGCAATTATCGGCGACGTTCTTCCGCCTGACCGACCGGCGCGTCGAGGATCGTGCCAAAGTGCCGAGCGAAGAATTGATCGTGCAGGGACGCACATTGTTTGTGCCGAAAGCGGCGCGCGGCGTCGCGGTATTCTCGTTCAAGCGCCTGTGCGCCAACCCGCTCGGCACCGCCGACTATCTCGCGATTGCCAGAACTTATCACACTGTCATCATGGTTGCCATCCCGCAATTCACCCGGGAAAACAGTGACCAAGCACGGCGTTTTATCCATTTGATCGACGCCTTATACGAGCACGGTGTCAAATTCCTCTGCTCCGCCGCCGTACCGCTGCAATTACTATACGCCGGCGGTGATGTCGGCTTCGAATTTGAACGCACTATCTCCCGTCTAACGGAAATGCAATCGCAAGACTATCTGACGCGTGGGCACGGAAAAATCTGAATCGTTAGCAACATCCCACGCAAACTGATCATCGGTATTTACAATGAACTGATTGGCACACTTTCCGCATATACAGCATCGTAGCGGTATGACCGCATTGTGTAGCGCAACGATGAGGCGGAATTCAAGCGCTGGGGCGAAGGGAATCACCAGGTATCCCATAGCCGATGCCGGCATGATGCATAACCACGTATACAGGATCACCGTAAGCTTTTTATGCAAACACTTATTGCCTTGATCTGATTTGGACAAGAACAAGATTAAAGAGTAAAATTCCGGCTCTTTAATAAATGGCAGTAATTTATAATCACCGGAGAATCAACTTATGTCAGTTACAATCGACCAAAAAGCACAGATAGTGCGTGACTATCAAAGAGCCGA
>JBDHRU010000259.1:0-2766 GCA_039807765.1 Nitrosomonas sp.
TGCACTGAAACTTTATGAACACCCTTGGCAGTATATTTTTTCACGGTCTCCGGTGTAGCTGCTACACGCGTTTCTCCGCCGCGAATCTCTGCCGGTATGCCTATATGCATTGATGATCTCCCTTTTCTTGCCAGCCTGCTGGCAAATAAAAACAAATTGTGCTTAATTTTTTAATGAATTGCGGATTATAAATCAATTTCCTTGCAATGCATTAATTGGATCAGGAAAAACTTGATACAGCCGGATTCTCCGGTAATTCGCTTAGTTTTTTCAGTGACAATGGCAACATATGAAATAAGCGGAATAGATGAAATCCGCTGCTCGATCAAACAATGCTTATCCTTGAGCTGTCATCAAAACAACAAGCGTCCACCATGATGTTTACTCGCTCATTTTGCTGAATTCATTTTCCAGTTGCCGTGTAATCCGCTCCAGTAAAAGAGGGATTTCAGTCATTAACGATTCTGCATCGAACCAGCTATTGTTGGCACCCGCTCTTTCCAGCGCCTCGCACAAATCGGCAAAACCTGAAGCGCCGATCGTCCTGGCGGATGATTTCAATTTATGACCTAAGCGACCTAGCGCCGATAAATCTCTCCCGGCTTGCGCTGCTCTCATTTCCGCTAACGTATCGGTGGCCACTTCAATGAATTTGGAGCCGAATTTACGCACCAGTATCGGATTGTTATGAAATATCCGGAGCATAACGGCAATATCGACCGGTAATGACTCGCTTGGAAACGATCCATTTTCCACTTCATCAATCACTTCCGTTCACACCCCGATTTTCAAACAACGATCGATCCAGCAGCCTGTCAGCTTCTCTTGCACGGTATTCTGGCGCAAACGCATTGCCAATCCGGGGAAGTCGACTTGATCCAGCGGCTGATCCTGATTGTAGCAAGAGAACACGTAAGTAATCTCGCCGGTTTCCGGATCTTCATGCGGTTGCAAGCATTGCGCGCAAATCTCCTTCATCATGCACTGCATCGGTGAGTTGATCGAACCGATGGCAAAATGATCCGCTCTCAGATACGGCTTCAACTGATCGTGACGCGCCACCCCGACAGCCGCCATCATGCGATCGGAACCGATGGCAATGATATGTCCGGCATCCGCTAATGCCACCGGCTGTTCGCCCAATGCGCCGCTGGCGTAAGCCACCATCGCTTGCACAATGTTTCCGACAAAACTTTTGTCTTGTGGACGAGTCGGCGTAAATCCAGGCGCTTCGTCGCAGCACCACACGACAATATCGGCAGCCGCTTCAATCTCGGCGACTTTATAGCGATCCACCAATTTCTTGTAGCCAGCAAAATACAGCACTTTGGATCCGGCCGCGCGCGCAGCGGCGCCGATGGAAAACAATACAGCATTACCCAAACCGCCGCCGGCTAACACCACGGTTTCATTGGATGGAATTTCAGTCGGCGTCCCGGTGGGACCCATCAGCACAACCGGTTCACCCGGTTTCAACATTGCACACAGATTCGAAGACCCCCCCATTTCCAGTACGATCAGCGAAACCAAACCTTGCTTGAGATCCACCGATGCGCCGGTAAGCGCCAGGCCTTCCATCGCCAGACGAGTATCATTGCTGATCAGCGCTTGCGTGGCATAATTCTGGAAACGGTAAAACTGACCGGGCTGGAAATGTTCCGCCGCCATAGGCGCATGAACGACCACTTCAATGATATTAGGCGCCAGTCTTTCCACTTTATGCACCATCGGCCGCAATTGCCGGTTCAGTCCGGCAAAAAACTGTGGCGCAGATTCGCCGGATGCCGGCTTAATCCGCTCCAGCACACGACTGACTACCGGATAACCTTGTTTTGCGCTGGACATGGCTTTAACCACGTTACCCGAAAACGATGGGTGCAGATCACCAAAGAAACTGATAAAACGGCCATCTTGCGCATCCTTGTAGCGGCTCAATAGGACTGCCGGATAATCCGGCTTGGGATTGGCATACACAGGCTTGACCGGATTGCCTTCCTCATCGCACGCATTGAAGTAACGGCCATCGAGTTGATAGGTTTTGTCATCTTCGCGCGCCAGTACGGTATTCGGTTGCGTGCCTGCCGCCACCAGCAAGGCGCGCGCCGCCAATTGCACCTCGCCGGCATCGTGCCATTCTCCTGCTTCGTCGCGTTTTTGCACAGCAAAACGTACCGATTGCGTATGCCCCCAAACATCGACATCGACGCGCACCGGCGTCATGCCTTCGGCGAACCAAATGCCTTCCTCTAGCGCTTTTTCAACTTCCTCATGATTCAATGTATAAGAAGGACTGTCGATCAAGCGCTTGCGATAGGCAATCGTTGCCCCTCCCCAGGATTGCAACAAACCGATGATATTCGCGGCCCGCCCCTCCTGTTCCGCAACCTGGCGCTCGGCGCGGATGGCGCGCGCGTGATTCAGGAATTCATCGGCGATGGCTTTTTCTTCTTCATCCCAAATCGCCCGGATTGCAGCCTCGCCTTGTACGGCTGTGAGAATTTCATAGCGCTTCAGGAATTTTTCCACTTGCACCGGATAATATGCCAATGCTTCCGTTGCCGTATCGATGGCTGTCAAGCCGCCGCCAATCACCACCACCGGCAAGCGTAACTGCATGTTGGCGATCGAATCGCTTTGCGCGGCGCCCGTCAATTGCAGCCCCATCAGGAAATCCGATGCCGCACGCACACCGCGCGCCAAGCCGTTCGGCATGTTGAGCACCGTGGGACGTCCGGCGCCCGCCGCCAGTGCGACGTGATCGAATCC
>JBDHRU010000260.1:0-2728 GCA_039807765.1 Nitrosomonas sp.
AGAAAGACGCTTGCTACCGAATTGCGCAGTAAATTAGAGTCATTAGTTGGTCTAGCCAACACGACCGATGAAAAAGGACAATTTTTGTTCTCAGGATTTCAGGCAAATACAAAGCCCTTTACTCAAACTGGATTAACAGTGCAGTATGCTGGAGATCAAGGACAACGCTTGAACCAAGTCGATTCTGCACGGCAATTGGCCGTTAGTGATTCCGGAACGGATGTTTTCGAGCGGATCAAGAATGGCAACGGTGTTTTTGCAACAGCTGCTAACTCCACAAATACAGGTTCTGGTGTTATTGACGGAGGATCGGTGCTTACCCCTTCAAGTCTTACCGGTGATAATTATGAGATTAGATTTGCCGTGTCTGCAGTCGGTGCTACAACATACGATATTGTTAACACTACGACAGGATCGCTTGTTTCATCCGCTAATCCTTATGTCAGCAACAATACAATTAGTTTCGATGGCATGCAATTGAGTATTAAAGGAGATCCGGCTAATGGAGATAAATTTACGGTGTCTCCAAGCAGCAATCAAAGCATTTTCAAAACGATAGGCGATCTCATCACCACGCTTGAAACTCCATCGAGCGGGCAACCTGGTGGTACTCGGCTGGCAAACAATTTAAACTCAACGTTGCAAAGTATCAATAACGGCTTGGAGCATGTGCTTTCGAAACAAGCTTCCATCGGAGCACGATTGCAAGAGATCGATACTTTGGAAAACGTGGGTAGTGATCAAAATATTCAATTTGAACAGATGCGTATACAATTGCAAGATGTCGATCTTTTGCAAGCAACATCAGATCTGCAACGGCAACAGCTTTATTTGCAAGCTGCACAGCAGTCCTATATCAAAATTTCCGGATTATCTTTATTTAATTATATTTAGGATCTGTGGGTGTTTTTTAGTGATTGTTTATACCCTGATGACCAATATCGTGGCGAATCTGTGAACCGTCGAAGCAAATTCTTTCGATTATTTTATAAGCATTGTGCTGAGCAGCTTTAACATTCTCACCGAGGGCAGTGGCGCATAAAATGCGCCCTCCTGCTGTTACAATTTCATTCCCATTTTTTTCTTGTGATTGAGTGCCGGCGTGAAAAATGTGAAAGTCACCGGCACTTTTTTGTTCGGTAATCAAATCCTGTAAACCATAAATTACATCATTTTTTCTCGGATTTTCCGGATAACCTTTTGCCGCCATAACCACGCCAAGAGCGGTGCGCGAATCCCATTCGGCATCAATTTCATCCAGTGTTCCATCTATTGCATGTTCAAGGAGAGGCAAAAGGTCGCTTTTTAAACGAAGCATAATCGGTTGCGTTTCCGGATCACCTAACCGGCAGTTAAACTCCAATACTTTCGCCTGATCTTGCGCAACAATCATCAAACCCGCATAAAGAAATCCGGTATAGCGGATACCATCTTGTTTCAATCCATTGATGACCGGATTGATAATAGAGTGCATGATTTGCGCTTGCAGACTGGGAGAAACAAAAGAGACCGGCGAGTAGGCGCCCATTCCACCCGTATTGGGACCCTGATCACCATCGTAAAGCCGTTTATGATCCTGGCTGGTTGCCAACGGAAGGATATGATTCCCATCGGTCATAATGATAAAACTGACTTCAATGCCTTGAAGAAATTCTTCAATAATGATTTCGCTTCCGGCGTCACCGAGATTTTTATCCACTAATAGTGCGTTCACAGCGGAATGCGCTTCTTCTTGCGATTGCGCGACGATAACGCCTTTTCCGGCTGCCAGACCATCGGCTTTGATGACAAGCGGGGCAGGGTGTTGCTCAATATAGGCGTGCGCCGACTCAGGATCTGTGAATTTCGCATAAGCAGCGGTCGGTATATGATGCCGCTGCATAAATTCCTTGGCGAAGATCTTTGATGTTTCAAGCTGAGCGGCTTGCTGAGTTGGGCCAAAGATTTTTAGACCGGCAGCTTGGAATGCATCCACGATACCGGTAGCCAGTGGAATCTCCGGGCCGACTATGGTGATTGCAATCGATTCTTTTTTTGCGAATTCGATTAAGTCAGGAATCGCTGTAATGGCGATATTTTGCAATCCTGGTTCTAACGCAGTTCCGGCATTGCCAGGTGCCACAAATACTTTATGCACGCGTGGCGACAAGCTTAATTTCCACGCTAAGGCATGCTCTCTGCCGCCACCGCCGACCACTAATAGTTTCATGATGATACGATCATTTAATGACGGAAATGACGAATGCCGGTGAAAGCCATGGTTACACCGTGTTCATCCGCCGCTGCAATCACTTCTTGGTCGCGGATGCTGCCGCCAGGCTGAATGATCGCGGTCGCGCCCGCTTCAACAACGACATCCAATCCATCCCGGAAAGGGAAAAAGGCATCCGATGCCACAACCGATTGTGCCAGTGTGAGACCAGCTTGCTGTGCTTTGATGGATGCGATGCGCGCGCTATCGACACGGCTCATTTGCCCGGCACCGATACCGATGGTCTGGCCGTTGCGGCAGAATACAATCGCATTCGATTTAACGAATTTCGCAGCCCGCCAGGCAAATAATAGGTCGTCCAGTTGTTGTGGTGAGGGTTTTAAACGTGTGACGATTTTTAAATCGACGGCGGTGATGTTCTGAATATCCGGTATTTGAACCAGAAGACCGCCACCGATCCGCTTTAAATCGTAAGTGTTGCATCCCGCCTGCAAAGGTGAAATCAGTACCCGGATA
>JBDHRU010000047.1:0-13099 GCA_039807765.1 Nitrosomonas sp.
GCATAAGCTCCGAACAAAATAAACAATACCAGCGGCGGATGGCTCGGAATCAATACAAAAAAGAACAGTACGATTAACAAGACCGAGAAAAACGGCACGCGGCGGCGCAAATTAAACTCCTTACCGCTATAGTAAGGAATGTTGCTGACCATCGTTAATGCCGCGAATAAAGTCACAATAGAAGCCAGCCACTTAATATCGCTTCCTTGTATGTGAAAATTGATCGTTACCCAAACCAGCCCCGCGATCAATGCAGCCGCCGCCGGACTGGGCAAACCTTGAAAGAAACGTTTATCGACCACTGCGATGTTGGTATTGAAACGCGCCAGCCGTAGGGCTGCGCAGGCGCAATAAATAAATGCAATGATCCAGCCCCATTGATCCATTTCCTTTAATGCCCATTCATACGCGATCAATGCCGGTGCGACCCCAAAAGAAACCATATCCGACAAACTGTCGTATTCCGCACCGAATTCACTTTGCGTACCGGTCAATCGCGCCACTCTGCCATCGAGTCCATCCAGCACCATGGCAATAAAAACGGCGATGGCCGAATATTCAAAATTTCCGTTCATCGCCTGCACAATGGCATAAAATCCGGCAAACAGTGCAGCCGTAGTAAATAAATTGGGTAACAAATAGATGCCGCGCCGCCGCAACCTGGCCTTCAGTACGGTACGTTCTGGTTGAGAATCGGGCATCATGAGCGTTTCATAAAAGAATAGGAATAACGGAAATCACACAAAAAATTAAAACAGAACCTCCAAGAGAGCTCGATTAACGGCAGACATAGTTTTCCGAGATACAGGCGTGAGGCGCGCACAGAAATTAGACCCGTATCTCTTTTATTAAGCTACGGCTTTGGCTTCTTCGCGAAATTCCGCCAATACAGTCAGTGTCGCCGACACTTTGTCACCGATATTGACATTCACTTTAGTATTCAGCGGCAAATAAACATCCACCCGCGAACCGAAACGGATAAAACCGAACCGCTGACCACGCGCCAAATGATCGCCCGGCGACACATGGCAAAGTATCCGCTTGGCAATCAAACCGGCCACTTGGACACAAGTCACATCGGCACCTTGATCCGTTTTGATCCATAACGCATTGCGTTCATTTTCCAGCGAAGCCTTGGGTAAGTCCGCGTTAATGAATTTACCGGGAAAGTACCACTTATTGCGTACTTCACCGTCAACCGGACTGCGGTTGGAGTGCACATTAAATACATTCATAAACACGCTGATTTTGAGCGCTTCGCGATCCAGATAGGGGTCTTGCGTTTTTTCTACCGCCACAATTCTGCCATCCGCAGGCGCCAATATCGCATTGCGATCGGCCGGCACTTCGCGCGGCGGGTCACGAAAGAACTGCAAAACAAACAACGCAATTACCCAGAATGGAATCGCCCAAAGCCAGCCGAGAAATTCTGTCGCACCAATGGCGGCAGTAAATGCAATTGCAATATGCAACCAGCCTTCACGGGCAATAATAGGGTGAGGATAATGAGCCATAAAATAATTACAACAAAAACTTGAAAGGTAAAAAAACCAAAACCGGAATAATAAAGAACCGTGTAATTCTTTAGTTCTTCCCTTGATCAACCAGTTTATTTTTCTTGATCCATGGCATCATATCGCGCAGCTTGGCGCCCACTTGCTCGATTTGATGTTCGGATGCGATACGGCGGCTTGCTTTCAGTACCGGTGCGCCGGCTTGATTTTCCAGAATGAATTCCCGCGCATATTCACCGGTTTGAATCTGACGCAGAATTTTGCGCATTTCCGCGCGGGTCTCATCAGTAATAATGCGCGGCCCGCGTGACACATCACCATATTCCGCATTATTGGAAATTGAATAGCGCATATTAGCGATGCCGCCCTCATAAATCAGATCGACAATCAATTTCACTTCATGCAGACACTCGAAATATGCCATTTCCGGCGCATAACCGGCTTCTACCAGCGTCTCAAAACCTGCTTGAATCAACGCGGTTAAACCGCCACACAGCACGACTTGTTCGCCGAACAAATCGGTTTCGGTTTCCTCGCGGAAACTGGTTTCGATCACACCGCCACGGGTACCGCCGTTAGCGGCCGCATAAGAAAGCGCCAGATCCCGCGCTTTGCCGGATTTATCCTGATGCACGGCGATCAGCGACGGCACACCGCCGCCTTGCAAGTAGGTCGAACGCACCAGATGACCCGGTCCTTTAGGCGCAATCATGATGACATCCAAGTCGTCACGCGGTGTCACTTGCCCATAATGCACACTGAAACCATGGGCAAACGCCAGGGTCGCACCCTTCTTCAAGCCGGGTTCGATTTCTCTTTTATATACCGCGCCAATTTGTTCATCGGGTAGCAGAACCATAACCACATCGGCATCCTTAACGGCTTCGGCAACTTCTAAGACCTTTAATCCGGCTTTTTCCGCTTTACCCCAGGATAACCCGCCTTTACGCAGCCCTACTGTCACTTTCACACCGGATTCGCTCAAATTGTTAGCATGCGCATGCCCTTGCGAGCCGTAACCCAATATGGTTACTTTCTTTCCTTTAATGAGGGATAGATCTGCATCTTTATCGTAATAAACTTTCATTATTTTCCTTTTAAACAAAAATAGGATGGAAACAGCTCGGCAATTAATAAAATTCTATTCAAGCAAATGAATTACCTTGGATTACCAGCCTCAAGACCGAGATTTTTCAATAACTTGAATTATACCTTTAAAATCCATTCTCCGCGCCCTATGCCGGAAGCGCCTGTGCGGACGGTTTCTAAAACCGCGCTGCGCTCGATTGCTTCGAGAAAAGCATCCAGCTTCGAGCTTGTGCCGGTCAGCTCAATGGTATAGGACTTATCCGTCACATCGATGATGGAGCCACGGAAAATTTCAGCCAGTCGCTTGATTTCTTCGCGATCCGGACCGATTGCACGGACTTTGACCAGCATCAATTCGCGTTCGATGTGATTACCGTCATTCAAATCGATGATTTTTACCACTTCGATCAGCTTATTCAATTGCTTGGTGACTTGCTCCACAACTTCATCGGAACCGATCGTGACCAGTGTCATACGCGATAAAGTAGGATCCTCAGTGGGTGCAACCGAAAGCGATTCAATGTTATAACCGCGCGCCGAAAACAGGCCGGCTACGCGTGACAAGGCCCCTGCCTCATTTTCCATCAATAAAGAAATAATATGTCGCATTTAGTTTTCTATACCAAAATCATTTCAGAAAGACCTTTACCACCCGGTACCATGGGGAAAACATTTTCGGTCTGATCGGTAATAAAATCCATGAACACCAGCTGATCTTTCAGTTTAAATGCCTCTTTCAGCGCATCCTCAACATCTTCCGGTTTCTCAATCTTCATTCCGACATGGCCATAACTCTCGGCCAGTTTGACAAAATCGGGCAACGCATTCATATAGGATTCCGCATAGCGGTTACCGTGGAAGAATTCCTGCCATTGCCTGACCATGCCCATATAGCGATTATTCAGGTTAATGATTTTCAATGGCAATTTGTATTGCTTACAGGTTGATAATTCCTGTATGCACATCTGAATACTCGCTTCACCGGTAATACACGCTACTTTCCCTTTCGGATTAGCAAGCTGAACCCCCATGGCTGCAGGCATACCGAATCCCATCGTGCCTAATCCACCGGAATTGATCCAGCGACGCGGCTTATCGAACTTATAAAACTGCGCAGCCCACATTTGGTGTTGCCCGACATCCGAAGTAATAAACGCATCGCCCTTGGTAACATTGAACAGCTTCTCAATCACCATCTGCGGTTTGATAATCTTGCTGCTGCGGTCAAATTTCAGACAATCCCGCTCGCGCCACAGCTCGATCTGTTTCCACCACTCTTTCAACGCAGTTTGATCGGGCTTTTCTTTATCGGCTTTAAGCAACTTGATCAGCTCTTTCAACACATCCAGAACATCACCGACAATCGGCACGTCGACCTTGACGCGTTTTGAAATGGATGACGGATCGATATCAATATGAATAATCTTTCTGTTTTCATTGAAAAAGTGCTTCGGATTGCCGATGACACGATCGTCAAAACGAGCACCCACAGCTATCAGGACATCGCAATACTGCATTGCCATATTCGCTTCGTAAGTGCCGTGCATACCCAGCATACCCAGCGACTGCTTATCGGTTGCGGGATATCCGCCTAACCCCATCAGCGTATTGGTGCAAGGAAAATTCAACATTTGCGTCAATTCGGTCAATTGCGGCGCAGCATCGCTTAAGATCACCCCGCCCCCCGCATACACCATCGGACGCTTGGCTCTGAGAATCAATTCGGCCGCTTTTTTAATTTGCCGCGCATGTCCTTTGGTCACGGGATTATAGGAACGCATGCTGACTTTATCCGGATACACGAACTTGGTTTTCTGCTGCGTCACGTCTTTCGGAATATCGACCAGCACAGGACCGGGACGCCCTGTCGACGCGATATAAAAAGCTTTTTTAATGGTCGATGCCAGCTCAGTTATATCTTTGACCAGAAAATTATGCTTAACGCAAGGCCGCGTGATCCCGACCGTATCAACCTCCTGAAATGCATCAAGACCGATCGCACTGGTCGGCACCTGCCCGCTGATCACCACCATCGGAATGGAATCCATATAAGCCGTGGCTATCCCTGTCACTGCATTGGTAACACCCGGCCCCGAAGTCACCAGCGCCACCCCCACTTTATTGCTGGAACGTGCGTAACCATCCGCAGCATGTATCGCAGCCTGCTCATGGCGCACTAAAATATGCCGGACTTTATCCTGCTTGAACAATTCATCATAAATAAACAACACCGCACCGCCAGGATAGCCGAAAATACACTGCACGCCTTCTTCCTGCAGACAGCGTATGGTAATTTCAGCACCGGTTAATTCCGCACTCATGCTTTTTGCATCCCAATATCAATTCAACAAGTTATAAAAACATTCTAATTATCATCGCATCGTCAAATTCCTGTCCCGCCGACAGTCAATCCATCAATACGCAATGTAGGTTGCCCGACACCCACCGGTACACTCTGACCTTCCTTACCACATGTCCCGACACCCGGATCCAGCAACATATCGTTACCGATCATGGAAACCCGAGTCAACACATCAGGCCCATTACCGATCAAGGTTGCCCCTTTGACCGGATAGGTTATTTTACCATCTTCAATCATGTAAGCTTCAGCAGCGGAAAAAACAAATTTGCCACTGGTAATGTCGACCTGGCCACCACCAAAATTTGCCGCATACAAACCATGCTTCACGGATGCGATGATTTCTTGCGGATCTTTATCGCCGTTCAGCATGTACGTGTTGGTCATGCGCGGCATCGGAATATGCGCGAAAGATTCACGCCGGCCGTTACCGGTAACCGGCAAATCCATCAGCCGGGCATTCAGACTATCCTGCAAATAGCCCCGCAGTATGCCATCTTCTATCAACACAGTACATTGCGTCGGATTGCCTTCGTCATCAATATTCAACGAACCGCGCCGGCGCGGAATCGTTCCGTCATCGACAACGGTGACACCGGGAGCTGCGACACGTTCACCGACTCGACCTGAAAAAGCTGAACTGCCTTTACGGTTGAAATCCCCTTCCAATCCATGACCGATTGCTTCGTGCAGCAATATACCAGGCCAGCCGCTTCCCAAAACCACCGTCATCGTGCCTGCCGGCGCCGGGCGCGCATCCAGATTCACCGTGGCTTGATGCACAGCTTTTTTCGCGTAATCCTGTAAAATTTCATCGGTGAAATAAGCATAACTGAAACGCCCGCCGCCACCGGCCACACCTTGCTCACGGCGGCCGTTTTCTTCCGCGATCACTTGCAGCGACAAACGCACCAGCGGTCTCACATCAGCGGCAAGCAATCCGTCGCTGCGAGTCACCAAAATTACTTCGTATTCACCGGCAAGTGACGCAATCACCTGCGTTACGCGCCGGTCAAGCTGCCGGGTGTAACGCTCCAGCCGCTCCAGCAAAGCCACCTTCTGCGCATCTTTGAGGCTGGCTATCGGATCTTCCGGTAAATAAAGCTGTGCCCGCCGATCCAACGAATCTCGCTTGGCGATCTGTACCGGCTGCAAGCCACTTTGATTGGCAATGGCCCGTGTTGCCTGAGCCGCCGACATCAATGCCGGCATGCTGATATCGTCGGAATACGCAAACCCGGTTTTTTCTCCGCTGATTGCACGCACACCGACACCTTGTTCGATATTGAAACTGCCCGATTTGACAATGCCTTCTTCCAGCATCCAGCCTTCGGAGCGACTGTACTGAAAATAAAGATCGGCATAGTCGACTTTATGTGTCAGGATCCGCCCCAGAACCTGTTGCAATCCGCTTGCATCGATATCATAAGGCGACAACAGACAACGATCCGCGATTGCCAGGAAGTCCTTCGGTTCTACTTTGTATTCGGTTGTCATGCTATGCCGTTCTATCAATCGTGGGAGAAGTGGTTAACACGGTTGCAAAATGCGATGATCCAGCGCAGGTAAGTTAGTGCGCAAACTGGTTTGATACTCGGGATCGATTGTCGCCACGACAGCCCCGGAGCCACGCGGTAAGCGCGCCATCACGACCCCCCAGGGATCGACGATCATACTGTCGCCATTGGTCTCGCGCCCGTTGACGTGATAACCGCCTTGACCCGGTGCGATCACATACGCCATATTTTCAACCGCACGGGCACGCACCAGCACTTCCCAATGCGCTTTGCCGGTAATCGCAGTAAAAGCCGCAGGCGCCAGGATAATATCAACTTTATTCATCAAGCGGAATAATTCCGGAAAGCGCAAATCGTAACATATCGATAAACCAATCCGGCCAAACGGAGAATCGACGGTCACCACTTTATCGCCTGCTTTAATGGTTTTCTCTTCGGCGTAATGCTCATGTCCGAGCTGTAAGCCGAATAAATGAATTTTGTCGTAGCGCGCAACTTGCGCGCCATTATCCGCATAAACCAAGCAGCTATTGTAAACTTTAGCTGTTTCGGATGACACCAATGGCACCGATCCTCCGACTAACCATACACCCAATCGTTTTGCCGTTTCACTGAGAAATTTCTGAATCGGCCCATCGCCCGGCTGTTCCTTAACCACCAGCTTATCGGTATCCTTCATCCCCATGATACAAAAATACTCAGGCAATACAACCAGTTCTGCTCCCTGAGAGGCTGCATCTTCAATCAAACGCGCAGCTTCCTCCAGATTCGCGGATACGCTCGGCCCCGAAGCCATCTGGATGGCAGCAACGCGAAAACCTTGGTGTTTTTTGTTTTCCATCGTTGATTGTTGCTGTTTATTGTTTAACATAGTCGTTGGTTGATTACTCTATTGTTCAAAATATTTCCGTCAGGAAACAGGCGTTGCTGGAAAGTCCTGCTAATCTAATCCGGTATTTTTCTTTCTTAATGCCACCCTATTGAGAACAATGATTTCACTTAGCAGACCGGATTCTAGCATTTACTCTGATAACGTTCTATTTTGATTTATGCTTAAGGAACTCTGAGAAACGACTGCGCTCGACCACATTGCGTTGAAATCACGTTCAGGATGCTCATTTACTCCATGTAAATTGCGCTTTTTCACCTGATTTCGCCTTGTTTGGCCGTCGCTCGCTACCTTTTTCAGAGCTTCCTTAATCTGAAAGGATTCACTAATCTCTCTTAACTTTCGATCATGCCGATAACCGCCCAATCAACAATTGCAGCATTAACCGCCGCGCTGCCGTTCAGCCGTTATGTCCAGCGTCTATTGGTCAGCGAACCAGCACGAAAAGTCGCGCTGCAGGAAACGCTTCTGACCCCTTTCCGCAGGGATGAAATGCGTGCCTTTCTGGATTCACGGACTGATCCAATCGCCGATGAAGAAACGCTGCATCGCATCCTGCGCGATTTACGTAAACAAGTCATGCTCCGATTAGCCGTACGCGACATCAGCGGCCTGGCCGATTTAACCGAAGTGATGTCGTGCATGACCGATCTTGCCGAAGTTGCCGTCAATTTTGCACTCAAGTATCACGAACGCTGGTTGACCCAATCCGATCGTTTCGGATTTCCGCGCGGTGAAAACAGCAACACTATTCAGCATCTGCTGGTGGTCGCCATGGGAAAGCTGGGCGGCGGCGAACTCAACGTATCGTCCGATATTGATTTGATCTTCGTCTATCCGGAAGATGGCGAAACCGATGGCGCAAAATCCATTTCAAACTATGAATTTTTTGCCCGCCTTGGCCGCAAACTGATTGCCAGCCTCAATGATTTGACTATCGATGGCTACGTCTTCCGGGTCGACATGCGGTTACGCCCGCATGGTGAGAACAGCCCTTTAGCCATCAGTTTTCCCATGCTGGAAGAATACTTCATCAAGCAAGGACGTGAATGGGAACGACACGCTTGGATCAAAGGCCGGGTAATTGCAAATCACGCGGATACATACTCCGAATCGATCTTGATGGAAAAAATTGTCCGTCCCTTCGTGTTTCGCAAATATCTCGATTTCAGCGCGTACGAATCGATGCGCCGCTTGCATGCGCAGTTACGCAAGGAAGTCGAACGCCGCGAAATGCACGACAACATTAAGTTGGGACCGGGCGGTATTCGCGAAATCGAATTCATCACGCAGGTTTTTCAATTGATTCGCGGCGGCCGCGATGTAGATTTGTGCATTCGTCCGACACTCAGTGTTTTACAGCGTCTGCAAAAAAAACAGCAACTCCCGATAGAGACCGTCACGGAACTCACCGATGCATATCTGTTTCTACGCAAACTGGAACATCGCCTGCAATATCTCGACGATCAGCAAACACAAACGCTGCCGCTGAATACGGATGACCAAACGCTGATTGCCACGGCCATGGGATTTTCCGGTTATACGGCTTTCATGAAGCAACTCGACATTCACCGAAAGGACGTAACGCGTCACTTTGAGCTCATTTTTGCCACTCCGCGAAAATCACCCGCGCATGACACGCTGGCCAATTTGTGGCAAACCGAAACACAGGATGTTTCGCAAGCTGAAGCCGCCGCCATGCAACTGAGCACGTTCGGATTCAGTGATCCGGTCAAAATCTCGGAACGGTTGCGATTGTTTTATCAAAGCAGTTTTTATCAGCAACTGCCTGCAACCAACCGTGAGCAAATTAATACCTTAATCCCTTTGCTGATTGAAGCCGTGGCCGCCCTACCGCCGGTTGAAACCACGCTGGAACGCATGCTGCAATTGATGGAAAAAATCAGCCCGCAAGCATCGTATCTAGCGCTCCTGCTGGAACACCCACACACCCTGCATCGCGTCGCGGAACTCGCCAGCATCAGTCGGTGGGCGAGCGACTATCTCGGGCGCCATCCTATTCTACTGGACGAATTACTGCGGCAGGATTCCCCCCACCCTGTTCCCGACTGGCATGCTCTCAGTAACGAACTCGCTTATCAGTTGAATCATGTCAATAATCCCAAGGATGATGTCATTGAGTGGCAAATGGATGTTCTGCGTCACTTTCAGCACGCCCAAGCATTCCGGCTGCTTGTCACCGATTTGGAAGATTCGTTACTGCTCGAAACCCTCAGCGATCATCTGACCGCATTAGCCGATCTGATATTGGAAACAGTACTGAATCTGGCTTGGAGCGGCTTAAAAAAACGCCACCGGGAAAAACCCGCATTCGCAATCATCGGCTACGGCAAACTGGGCGGCAAAGAACTGGGTTATGTTTCCGACCTCGATTTGGTTTTTCTCTATGCAGACGACCATCCCGATGCTGCGGAGATTTACACCAAGTTGGGACAAAGCGTCAACGCCTGGCTCACTCGCCACACATCGGCCGGTCTGCTGTACGAAACCGATCTGCGCTTGCGCCCCAATGGCGCTTCCGGCTTGCTCGTCAGCTCGATGGAATCTTTTGCGCAATATCAGCGTGAACAAGCCTGGGTATGGGAGCATCAAGCATTGACCCGGGCACGTTTCGTCGCAGGCGATCAACAAGTAGGTGAAGTATTTGAAAATACGCGCAAGGAGATTCTGTGCAAACCGCGCAATCTTGATGAACTTAAGCAGGATATTCTGAAAATGCGCGAGAAAATGCTGGATGTTCATCCCAATCCGACCGCGCTGTTTGACATTAAACACGATCGCGGCGGTATCATCGATGTCGAATTCATCGTGCAGTATCTGGTACTGGGTTATGCCAGCCTATACCCGCAGCTGACCGGCAATATCGGCAATATCGCACTGCTGAAACTTGCCGGTGAGTTAGGGCTTATCTCTAAGAGCACAGCCGAACAAGTGCGCTCCGCATACCGCGAATTCCGGCGCATTCAGCACCGCTTGCGACTGAATGGCGATACCGATATGACCGGCAATACCCCCATTGATGGTCCAACGCAAAAATTTACCCGGGTGGAAAGCAGTCATACAACAAACGATCGCATGGCGGTACTGAAGTTATGGGAGGAAGTTTTCGGCAACTGAACGCTCATGCCATCAATTCTGCTAATTCTTTAAAACATAAAATAAAATATCCCCAAAAATGCTTACAAACCAATTGAACTTTGATCTGTAACAATAGACTAATTATGTGGTTTATAATTCTGGCACAATTCCTGCTTTACACACCTCACACACACTCGGTGTGCCTTACTCAACCCAAAGGAGAACAACAAATGCAACAAGTACAAAAAGGTTTTACCCTGATTGAATTAATGATCGTCGTCGCTATTATCGGTATTCTGGCTGCGGTGGCTGTACCTGCATATCAAAATTACACCGTAAAGGCACGATTCTCAGAAGTTGTTACTGCAGCTTCTCCATATAAATTGGCATTGGACGTATGCTCACAAAATGGAAGTTGCTCTGCAGCAGGTAGCTTTACCGCGATATCAGTAGCAGCAGGTGTCCCCGATGCTGCAGCAATTGCTGCCGGTATTCCTGGAATTTCAAGTAGCGGCACCGTATTTAACCCAGCTGGTGTAGCTCTAACAGTAGCAGGCGCAGTTGCAACACTGACACTCACACCAAATGCTGTGAATGGGGTAGCAGCTACTGATACATATCAGTTAACTGGAACAATGGGAGCTGATGGAAAAATTTCATGGCAGAAAGGTGGGGGTTGCTTAACTCGTGCTGCCGGGGCCATTTGCTAATTTGCATTAACAAATCTTAGAAAAAAACCGCCTTTATTGTAAGGGCGGTTTTTTTATCATGATTACCTGCGATCTCGATAACAACATTCTCCTTTCACAAGTGTGTAATAATTAATTTTTGCTGTATTTACTTAATACACACCACCCGCACCTGATGAATATCCGTAATTCCCTGCAAAACTTTCTCGATGCCATCCTGCTTCAGCGTCCGCATACCATCTCCTAAGGCTGTCACCAGCATATCCGCAACGCGAGCGCGTTCTTGAATATCCTTTTTCAGTGCATCGGTAGCCGTCATCAATTCGTGTAATCCCACACGACCGGAGTAACCGGTACCAGCGCAATCATCGCAGCCCACCGCTTTATATAATGTAATCCGGCCATCGCCATCGCCGTATCGTTCGAACCATTGCTGGCGAATTTCCTGATAAGCGGCTTCCGGATTTGCTTTAAAGTGCTCGGTGTTTTTTAATTCTTCACAATACTCTTCCAGCAGTGCGTTGATTTCCCGTTCGCTCGCCACATGTGGCTCCTTGCATTTGCACAGCTTCTTAGCCAACCGCTGCGCCAATACACCCAGCAGCGCATCGGAAAAGTTAAACGGATCCATACCCATATCCAGCAAGCGAATCACCGATTCCGGTGCGCTGTTGGTGTGCAGTGTCGCCAAAACCAGATGACCGGTCAACGAAGCTTCAATGCCGATACTGGTGGTTTCCTTGTCGCGCATCTCACCGACCATGATGATATCCGGATCGGCCCGCAAGAATGAGCGCATGATGACCGGGAAAGTCAACCCTGCTTTGACATTGATTTGTACTTGGCGCAATCCCCTTTGCGTAATCTCAACCGGATCTTCCGCAGTCCAAATCTTGGTGTCGTTACGATTGAGATATTTCAGAACGGAATGCAGCGTGGTTGTTTTACCCGAGCCCGTCGGGCCGCACACAAAAAACAACCCGTAAGGCTTACTGATGATGCTTTTCAGCTCTTTCAGATTATGCGGAGTAAACCCCATCTTATCCAACGGAATTGGCTCACCGGCCGCAAGAATACGCATCACGACATCTTCCAGGCCACCTGCCGAAGGGAGCGTTGCAACACGCAATTCGATATCCAGCGGCGCAAACTTTCTGAATTTGATTTTACCGTCCTGCGGTTTGCGTTTCTCGGAAATATCCATATCGCACATGATCTTGATCCGCGTCACCAAAGAATTGCGATAACCCGCCGGGATTTCGATATAAGGCATCAG
This sequence comes from Nitrosomonas sp., assembly GCA_039807765.1. Classification (GTDB taxonomy): domain Bacteria; phylum Pseudomonadota; class Gammaproteobacteria; order Burkholderiales; family Nitrosomonadaceae; genus Nitrosomonas. Next base: position 12,433 of record JBDHRU010000047.1, read on the forward strand.
CGAACCATCCTTGCGGAAGCGGATCTTGGTTTTTTCCTTGCCTGAATAAGGCTCAATATGAATATCCGACACGCCCATCTTATAGGCATCGATAATGATCTTATTGACGAGTTTAACCAGTTCGTTATCGGTAGCGGCCGAAGATTCTTCTATCTCGGCACTGGCTTCCTCAATATCTTCCACACCTAGATTGGTCAGCATCTCATTGATGTCGCCTGTATCGATCTCGTCCGTACTGCCGCCATAAAACTGTTCGATCGTTGCATTAAATTCACGCTGCGTGGTAACCGCGTAAATAATTTTGTGCTTGGGAAAAATCGTATTGGCGATACGTTGCGACTTGATCCGTTCAGGATCCAACGTGAGTATTATCAATCCATCCTTGGTCTCATCGATCGGCAACAAAGAATTGCTTTCGACATAATCCTTTTTTAAATTTCTGAGCAAATCGATCGGTTTAATCCGGTCGGCTTTGAATGGCTCGTATTTGACCTGAAAAAATGAAGCGAGCGCTTTGCCGATGAGGGGCAAGCTTATCTGGAACTCCTCAATCAACACATCTTCCACATCGCAACCCTTTTTACGCGCCGAACGGGTTGCCAATTCCAATTCCGCGGCGGAAATCAGCGCATCGAAAATCAGATAATCATATTTTGATTTCAGCAAT
>JBDHRU010000261.1:0-2691 GCA_039807765.1 Nitrosomonas sp.
CAACAGATAAAAAAAATCGAATAAGGGAAGGGGATGAAGTAAAAAAGTATTTTTTAGACTGGAAAAAGTGTTGTTAGAAATAATTTTATGAGAACATGTTATGAAAGCGCAGGGTCTGTCGAACGTTCTGATCTTTATTCACTGGAAACTCTGAGAATCTCAAGTTAATGAAACATCAACGCATGGAAGTTACATTTACTCGCTCCACTCAATCCGTTACACGTATCGCAATCCACCTCTTACGACTCGTCCGGCTGCAGACACTGATTTCCGCGGGTATTTTATCGCTACTTTTCAGTTCCACAGCATCTGCTGCGGTTTTTGGCAAGCTCATACAGCCTTACGGCAGTTACAACTTCACCGCCGACGACAATATCTTGCGTATCCGTGACGGAATGAATCCCTTGCCGCTACTTGGCACGAATAATCTTTTCGATATTTCCCATCGCTTTACCGGCGGAGTGTTGCTAGGAAAAGAAATCGGGCGGCAGCAATTCAATGCGAATTTAAGCTGGACAAACACCCGGTTTGAGAAATTCGATCAAATGAACAACAATCTGAAAAACTTCAGCGGCAGCTGGCGCTGGTTTCTCGGCAACCGCTTGGAAGGCAACATGGGTGCAAGCTATGTGCAATCATTGGCGCCGTTCGTGTTTCAACCAGGCGTTAAAAATGTCAGAACCGAACAAACCGAGTTCATTAATGCGAGCTGGAGTATCCATCCACGTTGGCGCCTGAATGGCAGTTATACGCATTATGATCTTAATTCAAACAGCCCCAGTTTACGCTTTCTCAATCGTATTGAAGATCGCTTTGAAGGCGGGATTGATTTCGTGACATCGGGCAGAAATACCATCGGCGTACTCTTTCGCGACACCATCGGCGATTTTCCGGTTCTGGTGCGCACAGCAAATGGCTCGTTTACAGATAATAGCTATAACCAAAAGGAAGCATTAGCCAAAATCAACTGGGCGGTATCCGCAAAATCGAACCTTTTTGGAACAGGCGGGTGGGTGGAACGAACCAACGCAAGCTTCACGGCGCGCAACTTTAGCGGATTCAATGCGCGCATAACCTATAGCTGGCAGCCTACCGGCAAGATCGGTTTATCAGTTTCCGGGTGGCGTGAGACTGCTGCTATGCAAATGCTCACTGCCAACTTCAGTCTTAATACCGGGGGTAGTGTTGCTTCGCATTGGGATATAACAAGAAAAATAAGACTTCAAGGAGACTTACTCTATCAAGATATGAAATTTGATACTTTCTCAATTTTTACCGATTCATTCTTACCGATCGGTTCAAACAATACGCTTCGCAATGCTACGGTAAAGCTCATCTACACCCCTTATCCCGGCTTGCAGTTCATGGCCTCAGCCTATCACAATGATTTGCAAACCAATAACAAATTGGGTGGATTTAACGCCAATGGTGTCAATGTCAATCTGCAGTATACGTACGGAAAACAATGATAATTAACGATTTACCTATCGTCGCCTTTTTCAAGCACCTGCTCGACCCTTTCATCATCTGGAGCATGCTGATCCTGACCGCTTGGTTTTATCATGAAGACTTCACCAGCTATTATCTGGTGCTGGTCATTATCACCTTCTTCGTTTCCACTTATATTTACGAGCGTATTCTCATTTACCGCAATTGGCGCAAGGGGCGCTTGCTCGCCTATGTACGCGATACGGTGATGGGCTGGTTAGTGATTGTCGCCATTTTGGTGTTTCTCGGTTACGCTACCAAATTTCACAGTCAATTTTCTCCGCAGGTTCTGTTGACTTGGTTCATCGTCACACCACTCATGCTGATTGCAAGCCATCTGACGGTGCGCAGCATCGTCGCCGGTTTGTACAACAAAGGCAAGTTGCGTTCGGCGATCGTGATCGGCGCCAATGAAAACAGTTTGTCGTTCATCCGGCATATCGCCGAGCTGCCTTTCCTGCTGATCAATTATCAGGGTTTCTTTGATGAGCGCAGCAGCTCGCGCATCGCCGGCAATTTCAGTTCTCAGTCCGAGGAAACGGACAGCCCTTCATCAACCGCAACCGTCACCCGGCCGAACGATTTCGGTTCACGCTTAGGGGGATTGGACGATGTGGTGTCCTACATCCAGAAGCATAATATCGAGATGGTCTTTATCAGTTTGCCAATGTCGTCTCAACCGCGCATTCAGAAATTGATGGATGAGTTGCCGGATACCACGTCGTCGATCTATTTCCTGCCCGATATTTATATCTTCGATTTGATGCAGGCGCGTTTCGAGTACATTGGCGATGTGCCGGTCGTGGCCATGAACGAATCGCCTTTCATCGGCATCGACGGCGTGGTGAAAAGCGTCAGCGACTTTGTGCTGGCTGCGCTGATCATCGTGTTGCTGTCGCCATTGATGGTGTGCATTGCTTTGGCGGTGAAAATCACGTCGCCCGGCCCGGTAATCTTCAAGCAGCGCCGCTACGGTCTCAACGGCGAGGAGATCATTGTGTATAAATTCCGTTCCATGACGGTTACCGAGGATGGCGCCACTATTCAGCAGGCCAAGCAGAACGATCAGCGCTTGACCAAAATCGGCGGTTTTCTGCGCCGCACGTCATTGGATGAACTTCCGCAATTCTTCAATGTGCTGGAGGGCAAAATGAGTATCGTCGGCCCACGCCCGCATGCGGTGGCGCATAACGAGCTCTATCG
>JBDHRU010000262.1:0-2686 GCA_039807765.1 Nitrosomonas sp.
CAAAGACAATTGTTTTGCCATAAGCACCACGACCTCTTTTACCTCGAACACGCTGTGCGCCAAAGTAGGACTCATCAACTTCTACAGAACCTTGCAGAGGGGACTCAAGCTCGCAGCTCTGGGCAATGCATTGCCGTACTTTAAGGTAAATACCGTTAACGGATCGGAGTGAAATGCCGGTCAATTGGGCTGCGCTAGTGGCTGTGAAATCCAACGAAAAATATCGAATGAGTTATCTGAATTTTGCTTCTCTGATTCGAGAACGAAAATAGTATCTGTTTTTAACATTCATCTCAGCAAGTTAACACACTTTAAAAAGTGCTTAACTTCCTGAGACCCTTAGTTTTTAACATTATGCGCAATTGCAAGACGCGATCGTATAGAGTTGCAACCAATAAAAGTAAATTTTTCCAACCGACTTATTGAGGTTAATGATGACTGATCTTGAGCTAATTCTGTCGGGGACTACATTGATACTGACAATTTTACTCGACCTTCTATTTTCCATCTATCTACCATCTTATACGAAGGAAAAAGCAAAGAATCTTGCATGGCACTGACTGAGTGCCAGCGAGGATAATAAAAATCTTCGTGTGTGCAGCATACTCGATAAGCTATTTATTCAAACACCTCCCCCAAGAAATTCTCGACCGACTGGTACGCCCGATTCGCCGCAACTTCCTTGTAGACGGTACCGAAACCCGGGTTGTTAGCTTTCGGGTTGGTAAAAGCGTGCATCGTGTCGCCATAAACGTGGATTTGCCAATCGACGTTGGCGTTAGTCATTTCAGTTTCGAATGCGAGCACTTGTTCGGGCGGCACCATTGGGTCGTCGTGGCCGTGCAAACAGAGCACTTTAGCGGTGATGGTTTCGTTGGGCACATTGCCTGGCGCAAAAATGCCGTGGATACTGACCACGCCTTTAATATCCGCGCCGGAACGGACAAGCTCCAGCACGCATAGTCCACCAAAGCAATAGCCCATCGCCGCAACCCGGGTTGCGTCAACTTGCGGCAATTGCCGCACGGCGTACAGTGCGGCGTTGATTCTGCGCCGTAATAATGCCCGGTCTTGCGTAAACGGCGCCATCAGCGTGCCATTTCGGTCGGCGTCACCGTCGGCGCCGAAGATACCTTTGCCGTACATATCCAGCGCAAAACCGACGTAACCCATATCCGCCACGCGCTCCGCGCCTTTGCACGCAAGTTCGCGCCGCCCGCTCCAGTCGTGCGCCACCAGCACCGCCGGTTTGGGCGCGCCAGTATCGTGGTAGGCGAGATAGCCTTCCAATATCGTACTGCCATCGTGATAATCGATCGTTTTCGTAATCATGTTGCCACCTTTCCTTGAAAGTAGTGATAATCTCGCGGCGTAGATGCTATTTCGATCCAATAAACCCAAAGGAGTTAGCCATGAACAACACTCGCAAATCTGTTGCCACCGCAGTTACGGCGCTGTCGCTCTGGGCATTGTCCGGTCACGTTTCCGCGCAGCATTTCCCGGCGCAAAAAGTGCTGCCGCTGGAATTATCAACCCAGGCGGCAATGGCGGCAATCAAAAAATGCCATGACGATGGTTTCAGAGTCAGTGTGGCGATTGTCGATCAGGCCGGTTTGCTCAAGGTGCAACTGAAAGCCGACGGCGCCGGGCCGCACACGTTGGATAGCAGCCGGCGCAAAGCTTACACCGCCAACAGCCTGCGCGATTCGACGCATAAATACGCGGTACTGGTCGCGCAAAAACCGGAATTGCAAAGCCTAGCGCGCTTGAACGAAAACATTTTGCTGCTGGGTGGCGGTTTTCCGATCAAAATCGGTGGTGAAGTGGTCGGTGGTATCGGCGTCGGCGGCGCACCGGGCATCGAGTTTGACGAAGCCTGCGCCAGCGCGGCGTTGAAAGTTCTGAAAGCGGACGATACCTTCGAGCGGAAGTGATTACCGCTGCCGCATCATCGCAGCGTAGGCAATGAATAAATCTTCCAGAAACAGGCGCGGATTCAATGGATGATGCGCCAGCCGCTGCTTATGGTTCAATTCCCGGAAGAATGTTCCGCATGCGAGCGGATCCAGTTGACTGCTCAACACTTGAATCGCTGGCAATTGCTTCAGAAAATAACGCACTTTGCCGGTAGCACGGTAACTGACCAAGTCGTAGCACCATTTCTGCAGCCAATTAACGACCACCGGCAAGCTGTTTTGCTGCAACGTTTCGGCCAGCAGCAGCGGATCGAGCCGTTTGGGATCGGCGACATGCTGCACGAATTGCTCAAAATTTGCTGCATCGCCGCCTTGCGCGAGCAGCAACGCAGATAGCGGTGCATAACCGGCGGCGGCAAGATACTCCTCGGGGTCATTCACATCCTGCTGGTGCAACCAAGCTAACGATGCGGCAATATCCGGCAACGGCATCGCCAGTTGCTGGCAGCGGCTGCGGATGGTCGGCAGCAAATGCTGCGGTTGGTGTGTCACCAATAGGAACAGCACATTTTCCGGCGGCTCTTCGAGTTTTTTCAGCAATGCGTTGGCAGCGGCGGTATTCATCGCTTCCGCCGGATAGATCAGGACAATCTTGTAACCGCCTTGATGCCCAGTCAGGTAGACGAAATCATTCAGCTTACGGATCTGCTCGATACCGATTTGCTGGCTGACGCTTTTCTTGGTGGCCACACCGGATTTCTCGTCGCTGT
>JBDHRU010000048.1:0-12821 GCA_039807765.1 Nitrosomonas sp.
AACAAAAACGGCACGGCTTCTTCCGGCGCAACGACCTACAATGTCGCCGCAGCCGAAGATTGGATGACCGGTACTGCATCTTCGGTCGTTACCGCCGATCTGACCGGCAACGGCATCACCGTCAGCAATGTTCAGGCACCCACGATCACGTCGGCCACGTACGATGCCGATAGCGGTGTTCTGGTTATCACCGGCAACAATCTTTTCGGAAAGATCGGCGCCGGCAACGACATTGACATTTCCACGCTCACGCTGACCGGCGGAACCGCAAACGCCACATACACCATCACCAGTTCTTCCGATGTTGAGATCACGTCGAGCACATCGTTCAGCGTAACGCTATCCGGTGCGGACAAAACCGCTGTCGATGCCTTGCTGGATCAAACCGGCACCACGTCGTCCGGCGGTTCCACTTACAATCTGGCAGCCGCCAATCACTGGCTGAGCGCCGCCGATGCCGCCACCGATATCAGTGACGCCACCAACGCAGTTACGGTGGCGGTCAATCCGCGCATCACCTCGGCCACTTACGATGCTTCATCGGGCACTCTGGTTGTTACCGGCACCAACTTGCAAGCCAACAGCGGCGGTCTTGATATCGATGCTTCCAAATTCACGTTTACCGGTGAAGGCGGCAGTACCTATACACTGACCGATTCCGCCGATGTCGAACTTACCTCCGCCACGGAATTTACAATCGCATTGAGCGCCACCGACAAAGCCGCCGTCAATCAGATCGTCAACAAGAACGGCACTACGTCCACCGGCGGCGCCACGTACAACCTGGCCGCGGCGGATGATTGGGACACCAACATCACCAGCGGCGATACCACCGATGCCACCGGTAACGGCATCACGGCTTCGAATGTCGCCGTACCGGCGATCACCTCGGCCACCTACAATACCGGCACTGGCGTGCTGGTCGTAACCGGATCGGGATTTTTAAAAGTAGGTGGCGCAGCCAACGATATCGATGCTTCCAAATTCACGTTCACCGGTAATGGTGGCGCGACCTACACGCTGACCGATACCGCCGATGTCGAAATCACCTCCGGTACAACGTTCACCCTGACGTTGAGCAATACCGACAAGGCTGCGGTCAATCTTCTGCTGAACAAAGCCGGTACGGCCTCCGGCGATGCGACAACTTACAACTTAGCCGCCGCCGAGGATTGGGCAACGGGTGCCGATGCTGCCGTCACAATCGCCGACACTAGCGGCAACGGCATTACCGTATCGATCCCATCTTCCGGTGGCGGAGGTGGAGGTGGCGGTGGTGGAAGTGGCAGCACTAACATAATCATCGACGGTGCAGCCGCTACGAAGACCACGCAACCGGACGGCACTGTCGTTATCGCCGTTTCGACCATTCAATCTTCCCGGCAAGACGATCCTGATTCGTTGTTCCGCGATTATGCGGATATTCCGGTAGCAACGGACGCAAAAGGCAATTCCTTACTTACGGTCAGCCTGCCAACCGGTACCGGATTGACTGTTGCGGAACGGCCGCGAGTAACCGGCCCGGCGCAGGCCGAAACAAGCGTGACTACCGCACTGGCGCAGATCAGCGGTTTGAGCAGTGATGCCGCCAATGATCTGACTGCGAAAGCACGAGAGTTTTTAGCACAACTGCCGGACAGCAATCCAGTCAACACTCAAACCGTTACACCGAACGTTACCGGCGGTCAACCGCCAGCGTTGCCGATTATTATCAGCAGCCTGGCGGCTGCAAGCACAACCGGCAACATGCTGGTGATTGACGCTCGTCAGTTGCCTGCCGGCACCGTCATTCAATTGGACAATGTTGCCTTCGCATTGATTGTCGGCGCTGCCCGGATTGTCGGTGGCAGCGGACAAAATTTCGTTGTGGGCGACGATCATAATCAATTTATCGTGCTCGGTGCTGATGATGATATCTTGTCCGGTGGCGGCGGTGATGACACTGTCGGCAGCTTGGGCGGCAACGATCAAACCTCCGGCGACGCGGGCAACGATATTGTTTATGGCGGCGCCGGTAACGATATTTTGAGCGGCGGCAGTGGCGATGATCAACTCAATGGCGGCTTTGGTTTCGATAGCGCCATTCAAGCAGGGCAATTATCCGATTACCGGGTTGATGTGCATGGCAACACAGTCACACTGACACAAGCGAATGGTGAGACCGATACCCTGACCGATGTCGAATTAGTCCGGTTTGCTAGCGGCCCGAGTTTGGCGATTGCCTATTCTGAAACTGAAGCGGTTGCGCATCATCTGGTCAGAACCTGGCTGGGGCGCGACTTGACGGCTGCGGAAGGAAATGCAGTGCAAAACGCGGCAGGCGCAACGGCAGAGAATGTTTTAACGGTCTTTCGCAGCTTGCCGGAAACGATCAAACTCAGTTTGCAAAACAAAACCGGCGATGAATTACTGGCTGGTTGGGATACTGATCCGACAATCATTCGCATCGATGCCATGCGCGATTTAACCGGCGGCGCTGAAAACGATCAGGGTTATTTGCCGCTCGGGTTAGCGATAAATGCGGACGGCGGCACAGGTTACGATGTCTTGCGCATGCCGGGTGGCCGCGACGATGTGCACCTGGAGTTTTCCGGCGATCGCCTGGAATTGACGCAACTCAGTGATGGCGCCATGCTCAGCCTGAAAAATGCGGAAATGATCGCGTTCGACAACCATGAAACCGTCGTGATCGCGCACAATCAAGTCGAAGCCATTCTGGCGCGCCTGGTTCACAGCTTCTTTGATCGCGACGCCACCGTAGCGGAATGGCAAGTCGGACTCGAAACACTGCACCAACCCTACGATGCCAATGCCATTCTGGATTGGTTCCAGCAGCACGCCGATTTGCAGGCACTGTCCGATACCAATTACATCCAGACGATCTACAACCATACGCTGGGACGTTCGGCGACGGACGATGAACTCAGTCAGCAGCTCGTGCGATTGGAAAGTCACGCGATCGATCGCAACTGGCTCACGGTCGAAATTGCACAAAGCAACGAGGCGGCCACGCATTTGGTCGGTAGTGTGATGCTGCACGAAGGCTGGATATAAAACGCGACGGAAGCTACGGTACAGCTTCTCAATGTGACGCTAGGAACGGCACATTGAGAAGATGCCGTCGGTTGAATTCCGGCTCGTTCAGCGCTTTATCGTTGCGGGTAAAAGCGGCGGCCTCATGCCCGGATTGCTTCCATTACCGAAACAACGGGCAGTTAGGCATGTTCGGGAATTTGGAAGGTTGTTAGTTAATGCACGGGATGTGATGGTCATCGGGAATTCTTCAAGATAAGCTCGGTTGCTTCAGCCAGATTGGCCAATGCTTCTTCAACGGTTTCGCCTTGTATAGTTTGTACCGGTTTCTGGGCTGAAAGCGACATAGCCGCCTTCCGGGGCCGGTGTCAATACTGCGGTTCCATGATTTTATCCTCCTTCAGCCAGGGATCGGACATATTCGCCGCGTCTAATCGCTGAAAAACTGCCTCAGTACCTTGATCATATAACCATGATCGTCTACACCGGCACTCTCGCGTACGCTGTGCATGGCCCACATCGGGCAACCGATATCGACGCTGCGGATGCCGAGTTTGGCCGAGGCGATCGGGCCGATGGTGCTGCCGCACGGCAAGTCGCTGCGGTGTGAGTAGCGTTGATGGGGAACACCGGCTTCTTCGCACCATTGGATGAAGTGTGCGATCGATACGCTCTCCGAGCTGTAACGGCGGTTTGCATTGGATTTGATCACCGGGCCTTTGTTGACGAAAACCCGGTGATCGGCGTCGTACGCCGCAGGAAAATTGGGTTGATAGGCATGCGCCATGTCGGCGCTGATCAGAAAACTCTGCGCCAGTGCACGCGCGTTGTCTTCGCGCTCGATTGCGGTGGCGATGTGGATACGTTGCAAGACATCGGTCAGAAAACTGCCGCCCGCGCCGATATGGCTCTCGCTGCCGATTTCTTCGTGATCGAAAAATGCACACACCAGCGTGCTTTCGGCATTGTTCAGAATGGTATCGTCGAGCAAGGCTTGCAGTGCGGCGTGGCAGGAAGCGAGGTTGTCGATCTGGCTGTCGGTGTAAAACTCCTGATTCGCGCCCCAGAATGCACCTTTTTGCGTATCGTATACCGCCAGATCCCACGACAGTATCCGTGCGGCGTCGATGCCAGATGCGTGTGCCAGCAGTTCGAGGAAATAAGGTTTTGGCAACTGCTCGGCGGTCAACTGCGCAAACAGCAGTGGCAATTCGTTTTGTTTATGCAGTTTCAAACCGTCTTCGTTGACGCCGCGGTTCATGTGTATCGCCAGATTGGGCAGGCGCAGCAGCGGCTGATCGAGGCGCACTGGCTTGTGCGTCAATTGTTTGCCGTCGTCGAGAAAGCTGATGCGCCCGGCCAGACTCAAGTCGCGGTCGGTAAACGTTGCCAGAATCGGCCCGCCGTATATCTCGACACCCAGCCGCGCCAGGCCATCGCTTACTGTTGCACCGTTCGGCCGGACACGGAATCCCGGCGAATCGGTATGCGCGCCGACGATTTTGAAACCCGATTCGGCAGGCGCTTTGCGCCCCACCACAAACAGCACGATCGACGAATCGTCGCGCACCACGTAATAGCGCCCGCCTGCTTGCAATGTCCACTTGGCGGTTTCATCGAGGCGCACGAATTGAAACTTTTGCATCGCCGCTTCGACCGAAGTCACCGCATGCCAAGGGCTTGGACTGTTGTCGATGAAATCGAGTAAATGCTTGACTTGTTGTTTAGCTGTCATGATTCGGATCTGGATTTATATTGCGAACTCAGTTGGTTAGTCGATAACTGCGGTTGCATTGCGCCGCCAGAATATACGGAAGCTGCTGCTGCCGTCAAATGGGCCGCACAGTAGAAAACTAGAAATAAACGGTCATTACATCGTTCAACTGCTGCATGAAAGCATGGCATTGATGATAAAATCCCGGCAACTTTACGATGACCATTTGCCTTTAGCCAAGGAATTAGCCGCGTGCCGCGTTTTCGACCTAAACTTTTTTTGCCGGTTCTACCGTTTTTTTATTACCTGTTTTTTCTGTCTCATGTACCAGTTGCGCATGCGTTGATTGCCGAAGCGCATGAAATCGAGCAGCAACTGGCAAAACCCGCTGCACTCGGCTTGAGCAAAAACGCGCTGGGCGATTTGCAGCGATTTTATAGTACACGCCAGTATCAACCGGTGTGGGTGACGAAGAATCCGCATTCACCATTGCTCGACACTGCATTAGCCTTCATCGCCAATGCCGAAAACGAGGGATTGGACAATCGCGATTATCAGTTGCATCAACTGCAACAGTTGCAGCAGCAAGCCAGTCAATCCCTAGCCAGTGCCAGCGAACTGGAGACGCGCACGACGCATGCGGTATTAACGCTGGCGCGCGATTTGTTCCGCGGACGGCTGACAGCGGCATCGGCTGATAAAGATTGGCACATTGCGCAACCGACGTTCGATGCGGTCGCATTTTTGCAGCAAGCGATCAAGAAAGATCGCTTACAGCAGGCGCTTGACGATCTGCCGCCGAAAAATCCCGCTTATCAACTGCTCAAGCAGACCTTGGCGCACTACCGCCAGCTTGCCGGTAATCATACCGAGTGGACTCATATTCCCGCTTCACCCTCGATACGGCCGGGCGACACACACCCGAGCATTCCGTTGATCCGTCAGCGCATGGTGCAAGCGTACGCCGCCGACGGCGCCGCCGAATACCACATCGCGGATACTGCAAGCGAGCGCTACGACAACACACTGGTTACCGCCATCAAGGCGTTTCAGGCGCAACATGGATTGAACAGCGATGGCGTGATCGGAAAAAATACCATTCGCGCGTTGAATATTCCGCTGGACTGGAAACTCCGGCAACTACGCATCAATATGGAACGGCTGCGCTGGCTGCCGCGCAATATGGGGCCACGTTACTTGCTGGTCAATACTGCCGGTTTTAATCTTACCGCGGTTGAGCACGCTGAACCGGTGCTGACCATGCGCATCATCGTCGGGCGCGACTACCGCAGCACGCCGAGCTTCAACGGCGCACTGTCGCATATGGTGCTGAATCCATACTGGAATGTTCCGGTGAGTATCGCCACCAAGGATCTATTGCCGAAGCAGCAGAGCGACCCGATGTTCTTCACACACGGCGGATTTAAGGTATATCCCGGCAATAATCGCAGTGCCGAAGCCATTGCCCCGGAAACGATCGATTGGCGCAACCTCAAAAGAGGGTTTCCGTATTTCTTGCGCCAGGATCCCGGCAAGCACAATGCGCTGGGCCGGATCAAGTTCATGTTTGCCAATCCGTTCGATATCTATTTACACGACACGCCGTCCAAATCGCTGTTCCAGCGCGATATCCGTACCTTCAGTTCCGGTTGCATCCGGCTGGAAAAACCATTCGAATTGGCCGCTTTCGCGTTGAATCAGCAGAGTTTGCCGGAAAAATTCACCGAAGATTTGGACAGTGACAAAACCATGACCAAGCATTTACCCAAACCGCTACCGATTTACTTAGTGTATATTACGGCCTGGATTGATGAGCCGGGCAAATTGGTACATTTTTATCCCGATATTTACGACAGGGATTCAAGCACTTTGCGTTATGCTCGCTGGTAATAATTGATTATTCGCACACATTCGCAAGATTTTCAGGGAGAAAACAGCTGATGATACGAAGTTTATTCAATCAAGCAAACTTATCAGAATCAGAACAAGCGCCGGAATTAAGCCGCCGCCGTTTTTTACGCGCTGGATTGGGCGCTTGCGCCGTGCTGGCGTTGCCGATGGGTACATCGACCGCGCACGCGGCGATCAGAAGACCGTTCGAGAAAAAACTGAGTTTTCTGAATTTACATACCGGCGAACGCACGCGCGCAACCTTCTGGGCCAACGGCCGCTATATTCCGGAAAGCATGCGTGCCATCAACTATGTGCTGCGCGATCACCGCACCGGCGACCGCCGCCCGATCGACCCTCAGCTATTTGACTTGCTCTACCTGCTGCAGCACAAATTAGGCACCAAACAAGAATTCCATGTCGTCTCCGCTTACCGCTCACCCGCCACCAATGCCAAGCTGGCAGAACAAAATGGCGGTGTCGCCAAGAACAGCATGCATACGCACGGCAAAGCTATCGACATCCGCCTGCCTGGCCGCAGACTTTCCGATATCCGCGCGGCTGCCATGTCACTGCAAATGGGGGGCGTCGGTTATTACCCTTCCTCCAATTTCATTCACTTAGACACGGGCAATTTCCGTTACTGGTAGCGGAAATTTCCTAGGGAAACGCTGATTCATTCGGCGGACGAGATAAAGCACGAGGCGCACGGAACGCAGCAACCGAGACCTATCAACCCGATAGGCGAGGGTGTGAGTGCCGTGCAACGAAGTGATTCGCTCGTATCGTCAATTAACCAGCGTTTTCCTAGCGGCTGGAACCGGTGGGTGGATTGACCCATTTATTGAGCATCACCACCAAAAGATTCGTATTGACGGGTTTGGCAAGAAAATCATCCATACCTGCCGCAAAGCAGCGCTGACGGTTATCCTCAAAGGCATTTGCAGTCAAGGCAATGATGGGGAGATGCGTTTTTCCGGTTTCCCGTTCCCATTGACGAATTCTTTCTGTCGCTTGATAACCATTCATCACCGGCATTTCGCAATCCATCAGCACCAGTGCGGGCTGCATTCCTTGCATGACCGCATTCACCGCTTCTTGTCCATTTGCAACCACTTTGCAGCGGAATCCCTGATTTTCCAATAAAGCAACGATTACCGTACGGCTGATTGCATTATCTTCAACCACCAAAATCAACCCGGTTTGCGGAGAAGTTTTTCTTGCTGGTATTTCACCGGTAGTGCCGGCATCATTTGTGGCAAGATTGCTCGCATCGTCGGTACTGGCCGGGTTAGCACGGATCCGGAACCATATTCTCGTGCCTTTGTCTTCCTGGCTTTCGAACCCGGCGTACCCTCCCAGCAATCTGGCCAGATTGTGCACGATGGAAAGTCCAAGACCGGTACCGCCGTATTGCCGGGTTGTTGAGGCATCCACCTGGGAAAAAGGCTTAAACAGTCTATCGTGTTTATCCGCAGGAATGCCGATGCCGCTATCGGTTACCCTAAATTCCAGCATCGTTTCCGCCGGTGCGCTTGCGAGCTCACGCGCTTCGATATGCACGAAACCTTGCGGCGTAAACTTGATGGCATTGTTGACCAGATTAGCCAGCATTTGGCTTATTCTGACCGAATCGGAACAGTATCGCATGCGCGCTTTCCCGTGCCACGACACATCGAGCGCCAGCCCTTTCATGTTCGCACTCTCGGCAAATAGCGCCGCCGTTTCCAGCATCAGTTGTTCGGGGTCAAAAATATGGCTTTCCAATTGGATCTGTCCAGCTTCAATTTTGGACAAATCAAGGATGTCGTTGAGTATAGTCAACAAGTTCTTTCCGGAAGTCATGATCACCCGGGCATAATCCAATCGCTCGTTATCTTTGATGTCCGACCTTTGCAGCAGATAGGCCATGCCTAGAACGCCATTCAGCGGCGTGCGGATTTCATGCGACATGGTCGCCAGAAACTGGCTCTTGGCTAAATTGGCCGATTCCGCCGCAACCTTAGCCTGCCGTAGCGCTTCGCTGTTCGCACGCAATTGCGCCGTCTGCTCATCGACAGTTTCCTGAATCAGCAGGGTGCGCCCCGTTGTGACTAACATCAGCATTTGCAACATACTGGCCACGAGTAATCCGGCGAAGCAAAGCGCCCAAGCTTGCCATGGCCGGTGCGCATTCAACCAATTCACATCCGGAAAAACGGTCAATTCCCAGCTGCGATCCGCCATCATCAGCGTTGTCCGCCAATCGAGATTGGTATCCGGTGCAATGCCTGGCGCTGAACTGAATAGCAATTGATTATCGCGCTGTCCGGCGGAATCTCGCAATTGAAAAACAATACCTGGTGCTGCGACACTGCCGAGGGCGGAATTGACCATATCGGGAATTTTCAATACGCCTACCGCAAAACCGATAAATTCCGGTGGATGCTTCGGGCTGTTCCGGTCAAAATTCTGACGGTGAGCGGGATGCAGCACCAATATGCCCGCCTTATTGTGCTGATCCTGCACCAGATTGATCATGCCAGTGGCCGCTGGCCGGCCGGAATACCGGGCGCGGTCGATGGCTTCCGCCCGGATGGGATTGGAATAAATATCGTATCCGACTGCATTCCGGTTGCTTTCAAGCGGCGTGATATAGGTCACGGCGATATACTCCGGACGCTTGCTGGCAACGGTTAACTCGCCCTGGGCATTCATCTCGGTTATGCGGAACGGTTTCCCGCGAGTATTTCCGGATTGGGCTCGCTCGAAGTGCGACCGGTCCTGTTCCCGTACCAAATAATTGTAGCTCAATCCTGCAATGCCTTGAGATTCCTGTAATATTTCTTGGGTAAAGTAATCGAATTGGCGGAAGCTCATGTCCGGATTCAATTCCATCAAACGCCGCAATGCCGATAGCGTTTCGTTGTAGGCATTGAAACGTTCCTGTAACTGGAAAGCGATGTTTTGCCCGATACTTTGAATTTCCGCTTGCTGCTGCCTGTTTTCGAGTTTCGATGCGTTAACGAATCCCATCACGATCAACACCACCAGAATCAGCGTAATGGGGGCAATAACAGTCTTTCTCGTTTTCCAGTAGGATTGTTTACCAAGAAAAGCCAGTAACAGTGGCGCGAAGACGAGCACCCCAAAGGTATCGCCAGCCCACCAATTCCACCACGACCAGGAGATATCGGCTGCGCTGATAGCACTGGAAAAAAACAATGTCAGCTGCGCGACACTGGCTGAAATCACGCATGCCAATGGACCACCCAGCAGAAAAAAGGTGAAAATCTCTTGTTCCCGCATCAAAATCCGCCAGCGATCCTGAACGAATCTACGCACAAGCCAAGCTCCTATGGCGGCTTGCAGCATCGCACCCATACCTAACAGCGCGGCAATCAGAATACTATTTTGCGTGAGATCATTTTGACTCCAAGCAACCCAGATATTGAGCCCTAGCGAACCAACCCAGATACCCGGCAACAAGCGGTAGTCCGATACCAGCGTCAGTGCCAGCGCCAAACCGGCGGCCGGAAACACCGGACTCGCATAACCCGGCGGAATCGCCAGCAACAATCCCAGGAAGCCTAACAGGGCATAGCCCATAGCCGCATACACATTGTGCCGTATGATTTTCAAAGACAATTCAGCTGAAGTTTGGATCTGATACAGCATGCGGATAACGATTTGTTATAGAAGAAGGTTTCGCACAACCGATGGCGGACTAAACAACGAGGCCATAGGTATCGTGCGATTATATGTTAACGGCTATACGTTTTTCCGGTTGCGGAAATAATGACAGACTTTAGAGGGTATTTTCTGGAACTATCGCTAAATGGGTAGGCTGGTTATTATCCTTCCTCAAGATTCATCTGTAAGAATGCCTGGTGTTATTTACAGTATTTTTAAGGAATCGCTGAACAATTACAGTTTTCAGATTTTTCAGTGCTGCTGCCAGTTTTCTGAAAACGGACTCCTCCCATGAACAGTCAGCAATCGCCTGCGTGCAGGTATAGGCTATGTTCACCTGAACAGCACTCTTCATCAGCCTGTGGAAGCGGGTTCGGGTGCGCCCGGATTGAAGAATGTTTCCGATTGCGCTTCTTTTGATTTACCGGGAGATTCTGTCCGGGCTTACGTTTGTCTTGCACACACCCGTGTATTCCCAACAGCGCTTTTTATTTATCCCAATTCGTTTCATCGGAAAAAAACTTTTCCTTGCGTTTTTGTTCGTCGAAGTAGAGCGATTCGTTGGGTTCGAGTTGATTGCCTAGTTTCTGGATTTGCTGCCAGATATCGGGAAATTCACCGAGCCGTTTGAAGCGGCGGGCGTTCTTTTTGAAATCTCTTTTGTTGGTTGTTTTGTACAGCAGCTCGAATAACAGCAGCCAGGCAGGGATGTCCTGCTGGTTTTGGGCAAGGTGCTTCTGCAGCAACTGAATGGCGGCTTCCGCATTGTCCCGCTCGATCAGCGCGCGTGCTGCGGTTAGTATTTGACCGGTTGGTTCGGGTGGATTTTCCGCCGCTTCGGTTTTATTTTCATTGCGGCGCAGTAGCAGTGCTTCGTATTGTTGCCGCTCGGCTGCATCGGGCAGTAGTGACTCTTCGCGAGATTGTGAAAGTCTTTCCTTGATTTTGCGATAGCTGCGCACGATCAACATGACAATCAACAGTATCAGCAGAATTCCGAGAAGTAATATGTTATCCGGAAATAACGCCGATTCCGCCGAAGGCGTGTCAGTTACAACCGGTGGCGCGGGATTGAGCGGCTGCGGTGTGATAGGTTGCGGCGGCACTACTGCGGTTTCAGTGGGGGGCGCGGTGTTCTGGGGTTGTGGCGCATTCTCTTCCGGTGGAGTATTTTTCGTGATCCCAGGCAGAGGTTCTTTGGCCGGTGCAACGCGTGCCGTGAGCAAAGACTGCATCGCGATGATCTGTTTCTCGATAGATTCAATGCGATTGAGGAGCTTGTTCAGTTCGCTCGTCTCTTCTTCGGCGATTTTTTCCAGCTGCGCGATGAGCTGCCATACCGGATGATCGCGACTAAAGCCAGGTTCCACTGCCGCTTGCGTTTGTCTTTGGCTGGTGCGGGCTGCGCTTGATGCGCGTGTTTTGGGCACCGGCTTTGCATAAGCGCCGATCGTTCTCAAATCGGGGATGTAGACTGTGGTTCCCGCCGGGATCGATTGATAAACGCCACCGGGGAAAAACTCCGGATTTTTGCGGATGACCGCTCGCATCAAGGCATCGCGCATATGGGCATTATCCGGAAACATCAGGCGGGCGATCTGCGGAATATCTTCATTGGGCAGAATTTGCCAGTACATTCCGGGTTTCGCCGCATGATCAGCGCGAGAAGCTGTTTTCGCCTGCGTACTATGATCGTGTCCGGAATATGAAACAGGTACTTCAGCCGAAACCGGAGTACCTGTCAAAAAGAGAAAAAAGACAATCAATAACTTGCTGCGGGATACCGTCATCTCATTTAAGAATGTATTTTTATTTACAGTAAGTTGCGATTGCCTTGTTGGCATCGGCAATTTTTCTTTGACGCAAATCATCATCCACATACACCATGCCGCCAACCCCATCGGGAACGGTCAAGCGCGGCGAATCGGTGTACATTTTAAGCTGAGTTTGGGCATCTATACATTTTTTTTTGCTTTCTTCCGACTTTGTCTGCTGCTGTGCCTCTTCTTCTCTTCTTTGTTGCCGCCGCTTGTCGAATTCTTCCCGTTCTTCGGAGAAATTTCTGGTTCTATCTTGATTGCCTGCGGTTGGTGCGGATTTGTTGATATGTAATCTTTGCTCTTCCCTGGCGGCATCCGGCGGGGGCGGTTGGTCGGTATATTGTGTTCTGCCGTTTTTATCGACCCATTTGTAAATCTGTGCATACGTGCTGGTGCTGAGTAGCAAAACGATTACGGTAACTGCAAAAATTCTCAT
The DNA here is from genome assembly GCA_039807765.1 of Nitrosomonas sp. Lineage (GTDB taxonomy): Bacteria > Pseudomonadota > Gammaproteobacteria > Burkholderiales > Nitrosomonadaceae > Nitrosomonas. The sequence goes on from JBDHRU010000048.1 coordinate 12,566, forward strand.
AGCGACTCCAGAAAATGAATCATCTGCAATACATCGGTTTCGTATTTGCGCAACTTAAAGATTTTCCGCATTAAATCATATCCGCTGGAAATATGTTGTATTCTCAGTCTTATTTGGCACAAAATTTGCCGCCGAATTTGGCTATAATGGCGCTTTGCCAAGGATTGTTATCATGCAATTGATTCAAAAAGCGCTGACCTTTGATGATGTTCTGTTGATTCCAGCCCATTCGACGGTTTTGCCGCGTGATGTCAGT
>JBDHRU010000049.1:0-12731 GCA_039807765.1 Nitrosomonas sp.
CGCGCTATCAATCACCGATGTGGCCATTTTCCGCGAAATCTACGCACCTTTATTGCGACCGTGCACGCATGTGCCGACACCGGATTGGCGCTACGCCGAGGCCGGTGAATCGGCCCGGGATTTCGCACTGCGCGCCGCAACCGCGCTGGAGAATCATCTGGCAAAACACCATGCGCAAACAGCCGCGCTGATTCTGGAACCATTGGTGCAAGGCGCAGCCGGTATGGGCATGTATCACCCCGTTTATCTACAACGCGCCCGGGAAATCTGTGATCGTTATCAGGTGCATCTGATCGCCGATGAAATCGCGGTCGGTTTCGGCCGCACCGGAACCCTGTTTGCCTGCAACCAAGCCAGTATCGCACCGGATTTTCTATGCCTGTCGAAAGGTCTGAGTGGCGGTTATCTGCCGCTCTCGGCCGTGATGACGACCGATGCCGTATTTCAAGCTTTTTACGACGACAAAACCGTGCGTGCTTTCTTACATTCGCATTCACACACTGGCAATGCGCTGGCCTGTCGCGCGGCTTTAGCCTCGCTGGATATTTTTGAACGTGACCGGGTACTCGAAACCAACAAAAATAAAGCAGCCTATCTGAATACTATCGCCGCGCCGCTCGCAACACATCCCAAAGTCAGAAACTTCCGCAACTGCGGCATGATCTGGGCATTTGAAGTTGAAACGGACGATGCCGACTTTGCCACCCGATGCTTTCAGACTGGTTTAAAACAACAGATTCTGCTGCGCCCGCTGGGAAAAACCATTTATTTCATGCCACCCTATATCATCGATGAACAGGAGGTGGATGTACTGGTCGAGGGTACGTTACGGGTATTGGAAACACTGTGAATGACACAATGAAACTGACTTTTTTAGGCGCGGCCGGGGAAGTGACCGGCTCCAGTTATCTGATCGAAACCGATGACGTGCGCTTTCTGGTCGATTGCGGTATGTTTCAGGGCGGACAGGAAGCGGACAAGAAAAACCGCACGGCCTTCAAATACGACCCTAAAACCATCGATTTTGTCTTGCTGACGCATGCGCACATCGATCATTCCGGATTGTTGCCGCGCCTGAGCGCCTGGGGTTTTCGCGGCCCGGTGTATTGCACGACGGCAACGACAGATCTGCTTCAAGTCATGCTGAAGGACAGCGCTTATATTCAGGAAAAGGAAATTGAGTGGCGTAATCAAGCGCGCCGCCGCAATAGTCAATCCGCTCAGGAATTCGCGCCGCTCTATACCGTCACGCAAGCGGAAGCGCTATTAAAGCTGTTGCAGCGTGTCGACTACAACACCGAAATCAATCCTCACCCGGCAATCCGCTGCTGCTTTCGTGATGCCGGTCATATTCTCGGCTCCGCGATTATCGAATTGTGGGTAAAAAAAGACGGCGATTACAAGAAAATCGTCTTTTCAGGCGATCTGGGACAACCTGGCCACCCCATCGTGCGCGACCCGGCGATCATCCGCCACGCCGATGTCGTACTGATCGAGTCCACATACGGTAACCGCCTGCATCGCAGCATGCCGGATACCCTCGATGAATTGGTGTCCGCCATTAACGATACGCTGATCACCAAAGGCGGCAATGTCATCATCCCGGCGTTTACCGTCGGCCGCACGCAGGATTTGCTGTTTCTATTGATCGACCTGTACCGTCAGGGCAAACTCGGGGAAATGACGATTTATGTCGACTCGCCGATGGCGCAAGCCGCTACCGAAATCACGCTCAAGCACATTGCGCTGCTTGACCGCGAGTCCACCGAAGCTTTGCAGTGGATGAACAGCTCTGCGCAAAAACCGCGCATCCATTTCGTCCAGGATATCGAGGAGTCGATACAGCTCAACCATATCAAGCACGGCGTTATCATCCTATCCGCCAGCGGTATGTGCGATGCCGGACGCATCAAGCATCACCTCAAATATAATCTTGACCGGCCGGAATGCAGCATCCTGATCACCGGTTTCCAAGCGGAAGGAACGCTGGGAAGACGGCTCGTGGACGGTGCAAAACAAGTCAAGATCTTCGGTCAGGAGATTCAGGTCAAAGCAGCCATTTATACTATCGGCGGACTATCGGCACACGCCGATCAGGTCGACTTGCTCAAGTGGTTGAGTCATTTCGAGAAAATGCCGGAGAAGATTTTCGTTGTGCACGGTGAGCTTAGCAATTCCAGAGCGCTGGTCGATGCCATTCGGGAAAAACTACATTGGAATGCGAGCACCCCGGAATTTTTATCGGTTGTTACGCTATAAATACGCATGCGACCAGGAAGTGCGGACTGCTTGCACTGGCTTTTGCATTGATCGCTCAAATTTAAGGTGCAAATCCATCGTTTTCTCTGCAAAAAAACCGACTGGCATTAATATTTTCGTTATCTTTTTATCGTAATATCAAAGCCTAATGACATTCATCCCCGTCAAAGTATGGCCTGAAAAGCGCAAGGCGTTATAATACCGGCCAATAACTGAGTAAACTACTAAACATTACCTTATGCCACAAACCTTATTCCAACGAACACTTCTGCTGGATGGCGACGATATCAACCTGAAACGTGAAGAAATCCGCAATTACTTTCACACCACGCTGGATCGCTACGAGCAATTATTCGAAACACTGCGCACTGACGAAGCCTATTACAAAAAACCAATCTCGTTGCGCCATCCGCTGATTTTTTATCTCGGCCATACCGCCACATTTTTCGTCAACAAACTGATTCTCGCCGGATTGATCGACGAGCGCATCAATCCCAGATTGGAATCCATTTTTGCCGTCGGTGTCGACGAAATGAGCTGGGACGATCTCGACAGTACGCATTACAACTGGCCGACCGTCGACGAAGTGCGCGCGTACCGCAAAACCATGCGCACCATAGTCGACAAACTGATCACGACAATGCCGCTGAGTCTGCCGATCACGTGGGAAAGTTCGTGGTGGCCGATTGTGATGGGAATCGAGCATGAGCGCATCCACTTAGAAACGTCGTCGGTATTGATCCGCCAGCACGCCTTGCATTTCGTGCAACCGCACCCGGATTGGCAACCATGCCGGAAAACCAGTGCCGCGCCACAAAATTCGCTGGTCGATGTCGCCGCCGGAACGGTCACGCTGCATAAAACCAAAACCAATCAGCAGCACTACGGCTGGGATAACGAATATGGCCTGCACACTGCGGATATCCCGGCTTTTCAGGTCAGCAAATATTTAGTCAGTAACCGGGAATTTCTGGTGTTTGTCGAAGCCGGCGGCTACCGTACCGGCAGTTATTGGCCGGAAGAAGGCCGCTCCTGGCAAAAATTCACGCAAGCCGAGCACCCGACGTTCTGGGTTAAAAAGGGCAACGATTGGTACTTGCGCCTGATGACCGAAGAAGTGCCGATGCCGTGGGATTGGCCGGTCGAAGTCAATTATCATGAAGCCAAAGCATTCTGTAACTGGAAGACCGAAATGACGAAACAACCGGTGCGGCTGCCGACCGAGGACGAATGGTACCGGCTGTACGATGTCGCCGGTCTGAGCGAAGTGCCACAGGATCGCAAAGCCACCGGCAATCTGCACTTGGACTATTACGCATCAAGTTGTCCGGTCACGGAATTTCCGCAGGGTGAATTCTTCGATATCGTTGGAAATGTCTGGCAATGGACCGAAACACCGACGTATCCGTTCGAAGGTTTCGACGTGCATCCACTGTACGACGATTTCACCACACCGACGTTCGACAATCAGCACAACCTGATCAAAGGCGGTTCATGGATCGCTTGCGGTAACGAATCGATACGCAGCTCGCGCTACGCCTTCCGTCGTCATTTCTTCCAGCACGCCGGTTTCCGCTACGTGATATCAAACGCCCCGGCCACATTGCCAAGTTCCAATTACGAAACTGACAAACTGCTATCGGAATATGCGGAATTTCATTACGGCGACACCTATTTTGACGTACCGAATTTCTCCAAGGCCTTGGCAGAAATCGCCATCGCCACGATGGGCGACCGGCCTAAACGCACCGCACTGGATCTGGGCTGTGCGTCCGGCCGCTCGACCTTCGAACTGGCGAAAGTGTTCGATCACGTCACCGGCATCGATTTCTCCGCGCGTTTCATCGGCCAAGGCGTGCAACTCGCGCAGCAAGGCATTTTGCGCTACACCCTGACCGACGAAGGCGAACTGGTGTCGTACAAGGAACGCACACTCAACAATCTGGGATTGGATCACGTCAAAAACAAGGTCGAGTTTTTCCAAGGCGATGCCTGTAATCTGAAGCCTATTTTCACCGGCTACGACCTGATCCTCGCCGCCAATCTGATCGACCGCTTGTACGATCCGGCTAAATTGCTCACCGGCATCCACACCCGCATCAATATCGGCGGCTTGTTGATGATCACGTCGCCGTACACCTGGCTCACCGAGCACACCAAAAAAGAAGCGTGGATCGGCGGCTTCAAGCGCGACGGCGAGAATTTCACCACGCTCGACGGCTTGAAAGAAATGCTCGGCAAGCACTTCCGCCTGATTCAAGGCCCGCAAGCGGTGCCGTTCGTGATCCGCGAAACCAAGCGCAAATTCCAGCACACACTGGCGGAAGTCACGATCTGGGAGCGCATCGCTTGAGCGACGCGTTCGATTTCGACCGGGAAATCGATCGCATAGGCACGCACAGCGTCAAATACGACAACCGCCTTGCAGTGTTCGGCAAGGCCGACGTCATTCCCGCGTGGGTGGCGGACATGGACTTCGCCGCTCCGCCCGCCGTCACGCAGGCGCTAATCGAGCGTGCACAACACCCGATCTACGGTTACACGCTGTTTCCCGATAGCCTGTACGAGGCGCTGACCGATTGGCTGAAGCGGCGGCACGGCTGGGCGGTGCAACGTGAATGGATCGTGATGTGTCCTGGCGTGGTGCCATCGATCAACGCCGCCGTCATGGCGCTAACGCAATCGGGTGACGCCATCATCGTTCAGCCGCCGGTGTATTTCCCGTTTTTCTCCGCCGCCACGCAAACCGGACGGCAGTTGCTGCAAAACCCGCTGCGCCTCGACAACAATCGCTACACCATCGACTTCGACCACCTGGAACAATGCGCCCGGCAAGCCAAATTCCTGCTGCTGTGCTCGCCGCACAACCCGGTCGGGCGCGTGTGGCAACTGGAAGAACTGGAGCGGTTACTGCAACTCGCCGCAACGCACAATCTGGTCATTTTTTCCGACGAAATCCACCACGACCTGCTCTACCCCGGCCAGCAACACCACATCCTCGCCGCGCTGGCATCCGACTGGCACTCCGTCATCACCGCCGTCGCACCGAGCAAAACCTTCAATATCCCCGGCCTGAACCTGTCGGCGCTGATCGTTCCCGATAAAACCATGCGCAACACCATCACACAGGTTTTCAATAGCCTGCACGTCAGTGCCTCTAACCCGTTCAGTGTCACCGCCTTCGAAGCCGCCTACCGCGGCGGCGAAACCTGGCTGGAAGCACTACGAATCTACCTGCGCGACACGCGCGATGCCGTCGAATCGTACCTCACCGACCATTTGCCGGAAATCAAAGTCATCCCAGCCGAAGGCACCTATCTGCTATGGCTCGACTGCCGCGCCATGAACCTGACCGATGCCGATCTGAAACACTTCTTCATTCACCAAGCCGGGGTCGGTCTGAATCCCGGTGTGCAATTCGGATCTGAGGGCAGCGGGTTTATGCGTTTGAATATTGGGGCGCCAAGGAAGACGGTGTTGCGGGTGCTGGAAAATGTCAAGCTGGCTATACGCCGTTAGCGTCACGCTATTCAGCTTTTAGATATAATCAAATTTGGTATGACGACAGTCAAAAGAGAGAACAGGGAAATCAAGCATAATGCCGTTATTTGAAATATCCGGGAAAAGTCTTGTTCCTGTGGAGCAAACAAACTTTGCGGTGGAGAAAGAGTTGCAGGTTCTTGTCGAAAGAAATCTTGCAGCGATATTTAATTGTCGCTTCGTAGCTTCGGAATTCTCAACCGGAGCATTGCATGCCGGACGCATGACAGCCTTGCGTTGTCCGAGGACAATAATCCAGTAATTATTGAGTATAAGAAAGTCGAATCTTCCGAACTGATAAATCAAAGTCTCTTCTATTTGCACTGGATTCAAGACCACAAGGGCGATTTCGAGATTGCCGTCTGACGGACGCTCGGAAATGATGCCGACATTGATTGGTCAGATGTACGTGTTATCTGTATCGCGCCAAATTATAAAAAGTACGATCTGCATGCGGTTCAAGTGATGGGAGCCAATATTGAGTTGGAAGTACCGCCTATTCAAGAATAGTTCCATTTACCTCAAGGAAGTGTTTCAGGCAACTAAGGTAACGACATCGCCATCTTCTGTTGAAGGAGGAAAGAACCTGGTCATGGTGGAGGCGGGAAAAAAGGCAGCACAGGTACGCATCACAGCCACTTATGAATTTGAAGAACACTTTGAAGGAAAGCCGAAATACATCCAATCTCTCATGCACAGCATTCGAGAGTATATCGTTGAGCTCGATCCAGCAATTGAAGAAGTTCCGAAAAAATACTATGTCGCATACAAGATTTCTCAGAATATCGTGTGCATGGAGCCACAGAGCAGAAACATAAAGCTATTTGTAGAACTAAGTGCGGGTGACGTTGAGTCACCGCCTAAGTTCTATCGTGACGTGACAGAAATCGGGCACTATGGCACAGGCGATGCTGAATTCACCATATCATCGGAGCAAGATTTTGCGCTGGTCAAACCGTTCATTGAATTGGCGTACAACAAGGTTGGTGGATAGCACCTCCAGGCTCGTAGCAAGTAACCTGGGTAAGCTTGTGTCATCCAGGATCAACAGTGGCAATCAACAAAGCACAAGTCGTATTTTAATTGCAAAATGTTCTGGGAATCTGGACTCAGCATGCAGAAAGCCTTTCCCACTTCGTCGTCCATATCGCGGAGTTTTTGAACCTGAATGTGCAAGAAAGATGAATGAAGCATCAGGAGCGAAGCAGGGAAAGCATAACAGAATAATCCTTGACACTTATTTTGTACTACACATAAATACTCCGCCCGCCATCCACTGCAATGATCTGACCCGTAATATATGGTGCATCGGCAATTAGAAACTGCACAGTTCTGGCGATGTCATCCGGTTCGCCGCAGCGTTTCAACAGGGTGCTGGCGATAATTTGCTGGCGAGCGGCTTCGTCACGCCATTCGCCATCTTCCGGCCATAGGATGGGCCCGGGAGAAACACCGTTAACACGCACTTCAGGCGCCATTTCCACCGCCAGCGATTTGGTCAGCGCCAGCAAGCCGCCCTTAGCGGCGTTGTAGATTACATAACTTTTCAATGGCCGTTCGGTATGAATATCTACAATATTCACGATGCAACCACAACGCGCTTTTAGATACGGCGCTGCCGCCTGGGCTAAAAACAAAGGCGCCTGAAGATTGCTGCCGACGAGATCATGCCAATCCGCCAGTGTGCATTGCTGCAGCAGGGTCGGGAAAAAACTCGAAGCATTGTTGATCAGCACATCCAATTGCCCGAAACGGCCGGCTGCTTTTTCCACCAAATCCGGTAACAGTTCCATATCCAGCAGGTCGGCTTGCACCAAAGCTGCCGAATCGGCGCGTTTCCGGTTTAATTCGTCTTGCAGCGCTTTGGCTTCGCCGAATGAAGAGCGGTAATGCACGACCAATCGTGCGCCTTGTGCATGCAAGCGGCGGCAGATGGCCGCCCCTACCCGTTTTGCACCACCGGTAACCAGAATCACTTTCCCTTGCACGCACACCTCCCTCGAAGAACTGCTACACTATGGCCCATTTTACAAATTAACTTTACAATTCACTCTAACTTCATTTCATATATCATTGATCACAAACATGCTAACTCCCAGTGAAATTGCTTTAACTCATAGCCGATCAGTACAGGCAATGATCCGGGAAAAAATTCTTGCAGCCAATCACTGGATTTCTTTTGAAGATTATATGAATCTTGCATTGTATGCACCAGGCATGGGTTATTACAGCAGCGGCGCAACCAAATTGGGCAACGCGGGAGACTTCGTCACAGCGCCGGAAATTTCCCCGCTATTCGGCCGCACACTGGCGCAACAATTCATGCAAATTTTGCAGCAAATGGCGCCGGCGGATATTCTGGAATTCGGCGCTGGATCGGGCAGGCTGGCGCGGGATATTTTGCTTGAACTGGAAAAATCCGCTGCGTTACCCAGAAAATATTACATTCTCGAAGTCAGCCCCGACTTGCGCCAACGACAACGGGCACTATTGGCCGACAAAGCGCCTCATCTTGTGCATCGCGTCGAGTGGTTGGATCAACTACCCGGACAATTTACCGGCATCATGCTCGCCAATGAGGTGTTGGATGCGATGCCGGTTCATCTCATCCGATGGCATGGCGATACCGTGCTGGAACGCGGTGTAACTTGGCAAAACGACCGGTTCGCATGGCAGGATCGGCCCATTTTTAATGCAGAGCTGCAAGCTATTGCCAGCGAGTTAACCGCCGAAATCAATCCGGACAATCAGCCGGTCGATTATGTCAGCGAAATCAATCTCGCTGCGGTTCGTTTCATGCGCAGCCTGGCCGACACATTGCAGCAAGGGGTCGTTTTACTCATCGATTATGGTTTCGGCCGCGGTGAGTATTACCACCCGCAACGCAACCAGGGCACCCTGATGTGCCATTACCGCCACCATGCACATGACGATCCGTTCTACTTTCCTGGTTTGCAGGATATCACCAGCCATGTCGATTTCAGCGCAATTACACAAGCCGCGGAGAATACCGGATTACAGCTTCTGGGCTACACGACACAAGCCTATTTTCTGCTGAATTGCGGCATTACCGGCATGCTCGCGCAAACATCCGCGGAAGATATCCATCACTACTTACCGCAATCGAATCAATTGCAAAAACTGGTTAGCCCGGCTGAAATGGGTGAGCTGTTCAAGGCGATTGCTTTTGGGAAAAACTCTGCCGAGCCGCTACACGGATTTAACACCGGCGATATGAGCCGCTTATTGTAAAAACTATAACTTTAGTAAAGAAGACAAAAAAACCTGCCGCTTTTTATCAAACGGGTAAATTGTCCTTCAATTTATGCATTCATTATTTTGCTGTCAATTGCCTCCCGTCGTATCAAACTCAATCAGAGTCAGAGGATTCAGCAATTGCGAATCATGCCAATTAAAGTTTCAAGACCGAGCCAATATTGATCATTAATAAGCTGGAATTCAGTCAGAACTTCCGCAGCATCCTGCAACAAGCCGGGCAAATTCCCCCGTTGCCCGAGACTGCACGCGAGCTATTGAAGTTACGCAACAATCCGGACACTCATCTGGAGCGACTGACGGCAATCATTGAGCAAGATCCCGCACTGGCCGCTTTCATTATGAAATACGCGCGTATGTCCATCTTCGGCTATGGCAGTCGTATCACCTCGGTGCATCTTGCCATATCGCTGGTACTGGGCTTTGATACCGCACTCAATTTAGCATTGAGCATCATTTCTTCCGGTTGCCTCAAACTGCCTAATCACGGCGCATTAGGGCGCATCCGTATATGGAATCAAGCATTGGAATGCGCCGCGCTCTGCCGCGAACTTTGTCACATCATGACAGAAAAACAGCTCGCGAATTGTGAGTTACTCTATCTCAGCGGACTATTTCACAACTTCGGATACTTCCTATTCGGACATCTTTATCCGAAGGAATTCTCCTATCTGAATAATTTAGTCACCCGCTACCCGGAGCAGGATGCCCGTGCACTACAATTGCAGATTTTCGGCATCACGCACGACACCATTGGTATGTATCTGATTAAAGCTTGGGATTTACCGGAAGAAATCGCTGTCGCCATCGCCGAGCAAAGTTTTCCCGATTATTCCGGTAAACATGCGCCTTATGTCAAGCTGCTTGCTATTGCCAATCGCATGCTGCAGGATCAAACACAGGCTGACGGCTGTCCTTATATCGATACGCTTACATTGATGGATTGTCTAGGAATCGATGAACATGCAGCTAAGGCAGTACAAGAAAAAATCCGCGATTGTCAAAACGAATTTCACATCTTGGCGCGGGATCTTGTGGCATAAAAAACTCTCTGTAGCTTCAGTTTCACTAAACGAGTACCGATTCCAAGTGACAACTTGAACCATACACGTGCTGTCTTGAGTTAGAATAAGCGCCTATGCCGAATACTCATAACCCAGAACACATTATCCGTCCGGAAATTCTTGCATTATCGGCTTATCATGTGCCGCCCGCAGCGGGTATGATCAAGCTCGATGCTATGGAAAATCCCTACCCTTTACCACCGGCCTTGCGTGATGAAATTGCGCAATTGGTGCTGCATGCACCGGTAAACCGCTATCCCGACGCCAGCGCGGTTTCCCTTAAGACAACGCTGCGGCAAGCACTGGGCGTTGCCGATAATCTGGATATTCTGCTGGGAAACGGATCGGATGAGATCATTCAAATCATCGCAATGGCCATTGCCAAACCCGGCGCAGTACTGATGAGCGTTGAACCGGCTTTCGTCATGTTCCGCATGATCGCCACATTCGCCAATATCCAGTATGTTGGCATACCCTTGAAAAACGATTTCTCGCTGGATCCGGACGCCATGCTGGCGGCGATTGCCCAACATCAGCCGGCTGTGATCTTCCTGGCTTATCCGAATAACCCGACCGGTAATTCATTTGATCGAGCGGCCATTCTAAGCATCATACAAGCCGCTCCGGGTATTATCGTCATCGATGAAGCTTATCAGGCTTTTGCGGAAGATAGTTTTATCGATATGCTCGGTCATTATCCGAACTTGTTATTGATGCGAACGCTATCCAAATCAGGCTTGGCCGGTTTGCGGCTGGGGCTTTTAATCGGACGGTCCGAGTGGTTGCAGCAATTGGAAAAGATGCGTTTGCCTTACAATATTGGCATAATGACGCAATTAATTGCGGAAAAGGTGTTGCATCACACCGCGGTATTATCGGAGCAAGCACAAGCAATTAAATCGGAACGCTCAAAAATGAGCGCATTTCTTGGTACAATGCGCGGTATTACGGTATACCCTTCCAATGCCAATTTTATTTTGTTTCGTGTTAACGCAGCCAGTCAAATTTTTCAAGCACTCAAACAACATAACATATTGATTAAGAACCTGGATGGCACTCATCCGTTATTGGAAAATTGCTTGCGTGTAACCGTGGGTACCCCCGATGAAAATTCACAATTTTGCACGACATTGCGTACCATCCTGAGTGAAACAGTTTAGAATCCCTCAATTTTCTTGCTTTCATCAAAGATTCCTAATTTATGCGCCGGGCACAAGTCATACGAAATACGCTGGAAACCCAAATCAGTATCAATCTGAATCTGGACGGAACCGGTAAATCCGCGCTCGACACCGGTGTACCGTTTCTCGATCACATGCTCGATCAAATCGCGCGCCACGGCATGATCGATCTTGAAATTACCGCAAAAGGCGACTTACATATCGATGCCCATCATACCGTTGAAGATATCGGCATCACATTCGGCCAGGCATTTGCCAAAGCGGTTGGAGATAAAAAAGGGCTACGCCGCTACGGTCACGCTTACGTACCGTTGGACGAAGCGCTATCGCGTGTCGTCATCGACTTGTCCGGACGCCCTGGTCTGGTTTTCAATGTTGATTTTACGCGGGCGCGCATCGGCGATTTCGATGCCGATCTGTTTCACGAATTCTTCCAAGGTTTGGTCAATCACGCCTTGATAACGTTGCATATCGATAATATAACTGGAAGAAATGCGCATCATCAGGCGGAAACGATCTTTAAAGCATTCGGGCGTGCTTTGCGCATGGCGATAGAGCATGATCCGGCGGCTTCCGACATTATTCCATCCACCAAAGGTACTTTATAAGTCACTTTGTCTCTAAACACACGGTATGACTGATATCGCAATTGTTGACTATGGCATGGGAAACCTGCGTTCCGTCCATAAAGCGCTTGAACATGTAGCACCCGCTGTCACGATAGCGGTTACCAGCGATCCGGCTGTCGTACGGAAAGCTAAACGCGTCGTCGTCCCCGGCCAAGGCGCCATGCGCAATTGTATCGATGAGCTGGAAACCCGTGGATTGCGCGAAGCTGTTGTGGAAGCAGTCACGCATAAACCTTTTCTCGGTATCTGCCTCGGTCTACAAATGCTATTTGAAGAAAGCGAGGAAGGCAATGTCAAAGGCTTAAACATTCTGCCTGGAAAAGTCGTGCGCTTTCCCGCTTCAGCCATGACAAGTGCGAACGGACAAAAACTAAAAGTGCCACATATGGGCTGGAATCAAGTGTATCAGTCCATCAAACATCCGTTATGGGAAGGCATCGCAACCGATGCGCGCTTTTATTTCGTACACAGTTATTATGTCGAAACACCGGATACCGCATCCATTGCGGCGCAAAGCCATTATCCTTTTCCATTTACTTGCGCCGTTGCAAAAGATAACATTTTCGCGGTACAGTTCCATCCGGAAAAAAGTCAATTGGCAGGGTTAACCCTGTTGAGTAATTTTGCTAAATGGACCCCGTATCTCTAAAACCAAACCGAATAGTAGTAAACTGACTCTGTTAATCAACTCTCCACTCTGATTACGTTATGCTGATTATTCCCGCAATCGATCTTAAAGATGGACATTGTGTCCGGCTCAAACAAGGGGTTATGGAAGACGC
>JBDHRU010000050.1:0-12706 GCA_039807765.1 Nitrosomonas sp.
GGTTTTTAGCTGCGCAATATTTTCTTTCGCTTTGTCTTGTGCCTGAAAATAGGTAAGTACTTTTATTCCATCAGATTCCTGGTAATCATCAGCATCACCCAGTGATTGATAGGAGTATTTTCCATTGATGCGGTAGCGCACTTCCCATGTTCCGTAGCCTTTGGTGGTTCTTCTATAACCGAGTGCAAACCCTTCTCCAATGGTTGTGTAAATGCGTGCGCCTTGAAGTATTTTTAACCGGGAAGTTCTTGTATCCAATTTGGTGTTTCTTGCTGATCTTGCCATTATCGTCCCAATCAATTAGAAATATTTCGTGCGTAATCCATGCGTAATCTGTGCGTAACGGATAATCTTGGATTTATTTGTACGATTATAGACAGAGTATTTTATTTTATCAATATAAACATAAAATTACATACTTCCATTAACATCTATTAATATATTAATTTTCAACAATTAACACTCTTTCACGGCGGTAACAGGGGTTCGAATCCCCTTGGGGACGCCAATAGAAAACTAAGTACGTTATTACTCAAAAATAGCCTACATAGATTAATGCTAAAAAATCAGTTTGATATTCCGAACAATGGGCTTGCGAGCACTTGCAACGTCCGGCACCTCAGCAAACCCAAAATATTAAATCGTCTTCCCCGATAACGATGGGTTCATTGATATAAGAAAATCAGAAGCCATAGTAACCTACTATTTGCTGAAATAATGTCAATGGAAGCGGCAAAATCGCTACAATAAACTCCTTTTGGCATAACCTCATTTCTAGAAAGAAACTTTTTACTCAGCCATGTTTAAGAGCTACCCACCTGTGATGGTTCTTTTTATGATCGTCTCTAGCTTTTTGATCGTGAGTTGCGATAAAGCCAAAGAAGCCGATGAAAAAACAAAATTATCCGAGCAGATAGTTGTTTCGACAAACCCAAACTTGATTGAAATACCGCACCCGGAGGACTTCCCCGTAGTTAAAGCCGACTCTCGCATGCTCCCGGAAGAATTGGCGGCAAATGGAGTAATTGCTCCGGATATAGGGCGTACGGTGGCCATCAATGTATTGGGAGGAGGACGCGTTGTCGAGATTCACGCAAAACTCGGCGATAGCGTTAAAAAGGGTCAGTTATTATTGAAAATGCACAGCCCCGATCTAGCGAACGCCACAGCGGTTCTGAAGCAAGCACGCGCGAATGAGTTGCTGGCGCAAAGACAGTATGATCGTTACAAATTTTTGTACGAGAATGGCGAAATTGTGGCGCAAAAGGAACTGCATTCAGTGGAGAATGCCTTGATTGATGCCAAAGCCGATACGGAGAACGCCGTCACGCAAGTAAAGTTGTTAAACGGCAATCCGAAACACCCATCCGCGTATATTGAGCTTCGCGCCCCAATCGATGGAACGATCGTTGAGCAAAATGTCGCCTTGGGCGCTACTGTCAAATCGATGGATACCACGCCAAGCTTATTTACGATTGCCGATCTAAGTACAGTCTGGCTTCTTTGCGATATATATGAGAACAATCTTGCACAAATAAGCTTGGGTTATCATGCCAAGATCCGCTTCAATGCTTATTCGGATCGAATTTTTCTAGGCAAAGTCAGCAATATTTCGAGCATACTGGACCCTCAAACCCGTAACGCCAAGGTAAGAATCGAATTGGATAACCCGGAAGGCATTCTGCGACCCGGCATGTTCGCCACTGCCACATTGGTTTCGGAAAGCAAAACACCCCAAATAGTCATACCCTCATCGGCTCTTTTTCGCATGCACGAAAAGTACTGGGTATTCTTCCCGCGTGGTGGAAATAAGTTCCAGCGCGCCGAAGTGCAGGCAGGCGCAATGCAAAGCGATGGTTATCAGCAAATTAGCACCGGATTGCAAACCGGAGAGGAAATCGTCGCCAACCCGCTTCTGCTGTTTGCCGCAGCCAAATCGGAAAATCCTTTCGCCTTTCAAGAGCTGAAGAAAAAAGACACGCCATGATTCAACGCATTGTCGATTTCTCGTTGAGACAAAGAGCGCTCGTTACCATCATGGGTGTTATTTTGATGCTATGGGGTAGTTATACTTTCCGTACTCTGCCAATCGAAGCTTATCCGGATGTCGCCAATAACTGGGTATTGGTGATTACGCAGTGGTCAGGTCATGCCGCTGAAGAAATCGAGCAGCAAATCAGTATTCCCATCGAGACCGAGATGGGCGGTTTACCTCAGCTTGCCAAGCTACGGTCAATTTCGGTTTTCGGACTCTCTGTTGTCACGCTCATTTTTGACGACGCATCGGATAATTTCATGAACCGGCAACGGACACTAGAAAGACTCTCGCAAGTCAATCTCCCACCTGGTTTGAACCCATCGATAGGACCGGATTACAGTCCGGTAGGTCAGATTTATTGGTACACCCTCACCAGCACCAATCCGGAATATGACTTGATGGAACTCAAAGCGATGCAGGATTAGGAAGTTTCCAAGCGGCTGAGGTCTGTGCCTAATGTCGTGGATGTTACAAGTTTTGGCGGACTCACACGCGAATATCAAGTGCTCGTCGATCCGAACAAATTAATCAGCTATAGCATCAGTATCACCGAAATCAATACCGCATTGGCGGCAAACAACTTGAATGCCGGTGGCAGCTTCATCGAACGCGGTAATCAACAGATCAACATTCGCGCCATTGGCTTAATGACCAATGTCGATGATATTGGCGCTACGGTCATCAAGATTCACGGTACGACACCGATCCGGGTGCGCGATATCGGTGTTGTGACTCAAGGGTCAAAAATCCGGCAAGGCAAGGTCGGCAAGGCAATTCACCGGGAGGATGGTCGGGTAATAGACAATGACGACGTGGTGGAAGGCATCGTTTTGCTCCGTAAAGGTGCTGAATTCGATGCCACCATCAAGGCCGTCGAGAACAAAGTGAAGGAACTCAACGAACATTATTTGCCGCCCGGCGTAAAGATTACTGGCCATCTCGACCGGCACGATTTGATCGAGCATACAACACATACTGTCATGCACAATCTGATCGAAGGCATGTTACTGGTTGTGGCTGTATTATTCTTGTTCCTGGGAAATATACGGAGTGCATTGATTGTTGCGCTGACGATCCCGTTTTCATTGTTGTTCGCCTCGGTTTTGCTGGATCTCAGACATATTCCTGCAAACCTGCTATCCCTGGGTGCTTTGGATTTTGGCATGGTGGTGGATGGCGCCGTGGTAATGGTGGAAAACATCTCGCGGCATATGCAAATGCGCAGCGAACAAAAACAACCGATCAGCCAGATCATTTCTCACGCCGCCCACGAAGTGCAACGCCCGGTGTTTTATGCCATTGCCGTCATCATCACCGCTTATTTGCCGATTTTCACGTTACAACAAGTCGAGGGCAAACTGTTCCAGCCCATGGCATGGACGGTCGGGTTCGTATTACTGGGCGCGCTGGTATTTTCCATTGTTATGATTCCAATGATCGCCAGCTTCATTATGCACAAAGGAACCAAGGAGTGGCATAACCCGATCATCGAGTGGCTTAAACGGGTATATCGCCAGGCTATCATCGGTTGCATCAAATACCGCACCGTTACTATTGCAGTTGCCGCCGCCACTTTATCAGGCGCTCTCCTGCTCGGTTTTAGCGGGGCTATCGGATCGGAATTTCTGCCTCATCTTGACGAAGGCGCAATCTGGGTGCGCGGCGCATTGCCCGCAAGTGTGGGACCTGGCGAAGCTAATCGAGTGGTGCGAATTGCACGGCAAAAATTAGCCAGCTATCCTGAAGTCATTCAAGTGGTTTCGCAAGTTGGACGGCCGGATGACGGCACCGATGTTTCCGGCTTTTTTAATACCGAATACTTTGTTGATCTAAAACTCAGGCAAGATTGGCGGCCGCAATTTAAAACCAAAGATCAGTTAATTGAAGCCATGCACGCAGATCTGCAAAAAATACCCGGGGTCACTTGGAATTTTTCACAGCCCATCGAAGATAACATGGAAGAAGCCGTCAGCGGTGTCAAAGGCCAGCTTGCCATTAAATTATATGGCGCCGATTTGAAACAACTGGAGCACGCAGCCGATAATATTGCCGCCACGATGAAAAAAATCGAAGGAATAGCCGATCTCGGCATTTTCCGTATCGCCGGGCAACCCAATATTAATATTAAAATTGACCGGACAAAAATCGACCGCTTCGGATTGAATGTTTCCGATGTGCAAAGTGCAGTGGAAACCGCGCTCGGCAGCCGCGTCGTCAGTCAGATTTTACAGGGCGAACGGCGTTTCGATCTGGTGGTGCGCTATCAACAGCAATACCGCCAGACTTTGGCGGACATTGGTAACATTCGTTTACTGACACCCCGCGGCGAGCACGTTTCACTTAACCAAATCGCTACCATTACCGAAAATGACGGCGCTTCGATGATTTACCGGGAGGATAATTCCCGTTACATCGCCATCAAATATAGCGTCCGCGGACGCGATCTTGGTTCTACCGTGGAAGAAGCGATGGAACGGGTGAACCGGGAAGTAAAGCTACCGGAAGGTTATAGCATTAAGTGGGCCGGTGAGTATGAAAGCCAGAAGCGCGCTCAAGCGCGATTGGCGATTATCGTCCCGCTCACCATCATGATGATTCTACTGATCCTTTTTTCCATGTTTTCGTCGATTAAATGGGCTTTGCTGATCATGACCAATGTGGTGCTTGCACCCATCGGCGGATTGTTGGCCTTATATCTAACCGGTACATATTTCAGTGTTTCCTCGGGTATCGGATTTCTGGCACTGTTTGGCGTCTCGGTGCAAACTGGCATCATCATGGTGGAATACATCAATCAACTCCGGTCTCAAGGATTGTCGATTACCGAGGCAGCAGTGGAAGGCGCCGTACTCCGTTTGCGTCCTATCATGATGACAATGCTGGTAGCCACCATTGGACTGTTGCCGGCCGCCATGTCTTACGATATCGGCTCCGATTCGCAGCGGCCATTCGCTATCGTTATTGTTGGCGGTTTAATGGTCGATCTTGTCATGAGCGCCTTGCTGTTGCCGACACTTTACGTCTGGGTTGCCAAAGAAACAGACAGCCATTTGCCTAGACCGGTAGATCATTTCAGATACTAATCCGATCATCCCCCACCAGAGACATTCAATGCGACACCGATTCCACGAATCCGGCTTTCTGTGTAAAAACCATAGAATAATTATCGCGGTGCTATTGATAAAGCTGATATTTTTTGCATTACCGCTGTTTGCAGCGCCTGTGAAACCTATCCTCTTAACAGAGAATCAGGCGATTCAGCTATTTTATCAACGGAATCTTAATTTACTGGCGGCTCGTTACAATATTGATCAGGCTCAAGCGCAGGAGATTATTGCGTCAGCCATCCCTAATCCAACGATCAGCGTACAAATTTCCGAGCTTAGCAAAAATCCCAATATCAATTCCGCCGCCTTAGGGTGCCCGAAAGGACACAATATCAATTGCAACCCCGCCGAAACTTATGCATTCAGCCAGCTAATCGAAATGGCCGGCAAGCGCGGTTTGCGCATGCAAAGCAGCGCTATTGCGATTCAGGCAGCGGAAAGCGATTTTCGCGATGCACTGCGCATACTGACCAATATCGTCAGGGATGCTTATTTCGGCTTACTTCAGGCGCAAAAGAATCATTGGTTAGCAAAAGAAATTGTCACTCATTATCAAGATATCGTTCGCGATAATCGTTTGCGGCTCCAGGCCGGTGACATTCGCGGGCCGGATTTCTTGCGTATCAATATGGAATCCTTGCGGGCACAAGTTGATCTCGACAATACGGAGGCCGCCATCGAACAAGCGCAAGGTAATCTAGCGATGGTTCTAAATTGGCCAGATATCACGATGCAGCTTGCCGCCGAGGATAAATGGCCGGAAATACGCGAAATTGGCCAAAATCTTGCGCGCGAGGCGCTCATTGAGAAAGCATTATCGCTCCGCCCCGATCTGCAAGGAGACATGCTCAGAGCCGATCAAGCCGATAAAGATCTGATTCTTGCCAATCGATTGAAATATCCCGACGTTACCTTGAATGCAGGTTTTGCACGCGATCCAAGTAATACTGTGTTGAATACCGGTTTTGTCGGAATCAGTATTCCAGTTCCATTATTTTATCAATATAAAGGCGAGGTTAATAAAGCATCGGCTAATCTCGGTCAGATGCATTTGGCGGTTGAAGAAACCAAGCTTGCCGTCCGCAATGACATCGTTGCATCGCTGGCTGCTTGGAAAAGTACCGATAAGATTGTCAGGCTTTACGAAAAAGAACTGGTGCAACAAGCACGCCAGGTGCGAGACAGAACCGAATTGGCCTACACTAAGGGAGTAATTGGCGTACTGGAATTCATCGATGCGCAGCGCAGCTACAAGTCGGTAATGCTCGATTACTATACGGCCATGATCAACCGGGTGAATGCCTACTACGATTTGGCCAAATCAATCGGAGTAGAACCCAATGCAGATCTATCCCTGCCTATCGGAGAACCGGTTAAAGCTAAGCTTTCAACTAAGAAAAAATAACACCTAACATAGGAAAACGCTGATTCATTCAGTAAACGAGATGAAGCACGAGGCGCATGGAACGCAGCAACCGAGACCTATCAACAAGATAGGCGAGGGAGCGAGTACCGCGCAACGAAGTGATTCATTCACTCGTGTGGTCAATCAATCAGCGTTTCCATAGAAAGTTTCCCGATCATCTTCACACTTTTCCGCATCTCACTACTTTGCCCATTTAGGAAAAATGCTCACCTTTGGCGGTGAATTCAAATCGGTTTTATTAAAACTGATTAAAAACAATACTGTGTACGCGTTATAGTATGTGTCGGCAATAAATGGCGCGGATGAAGTAATAAACCGTCCGGATGGCATTTCAAAAACATCTAAATGAAATCTTGCATAGCCGCTTTGCAAATCGGCTTTAAAGAGCGCCAATTCAGGTAGCGAAATCGGTATGAAAGAGCCTTGAATGGGAGGAATTCCAAAGAAAGTATTGCCTGTTTCGGAACCCAATGAATCAACTACAACGTTAATGCGATGCGTAGCTTTTTCCGCGCCATCCTGCACTGTATATCCCAGCAACCCCAACCATGTGGCCACCACACCTTTCGCCATATCTTTATCCGGTGTCAATCCGGTAACATCCAGTTTAATAATCGCTCCTTTTGGCATAGGTAGCGGTGAATCAATCTGCTTAGAAAGACTGCGTGAGATTGCTTCGCTGAGGAGTAATTGCTCGGTAGCTGTTCTAGCTGAACTCGTTACTTTTTGTGTTGTTGAACAAGCGGATAATAATCCCATCAACAGTATACTCAAGAAAGCCGCCGGGATAATTTTTTTCATAACAAATTTTTACTCCTAAAAGTTAAACAGGTTTAATAATCGTCAAGGAACTTACTGACTTTGGGTCATCAGCTTAAGTTCTTATATCAGCTAGAGCGAGATCAAATCGGGTGAATTTCTATCCACCATCGCTAATGTCGCGAAATACAGCTGGAGTGCTCGCTGATTGTAATAAAAACAACAAGGCATCGTCGACCGCTAGTTTAGCAGCATCGGTATTACCATTCTTGCCTTCTTTAACAGCCAAGTTCAAGCACCTGATCCCTTCCTCCAGAAAATTATGATTGATTTTCCGGTAATGGTCATTTTTCGTAGCGTTTGCATGAATTCTCGCAACTTCGGCATATTTTGCAACGGCTTTCCCATTTGAAGATTTGGATGCGGAATAAGTGTGCAGAATTGCTTCGGATAAATGATCAAATCCTGCAAATGGGCTGTAGGAGGAAAAAGCATTAAAGGAAATGAAAGCTAGAATTAAGCCGCATATAGCGAGAGTTACGGTTTTCATGATCACTTACTCCTAACTGATATCAGCAATACAAAATGCATCGAAATATAGAATCAATGGTTCATTTGACTGGATGGATTCGAGGGGGGAGCTCTGAAAAACTGCTGGCTTGATCATGCCGATTCAGGATGCTCACTTACATCACCTAAGCCGCGCCTTCTCACCTGATCTCGCCTTGCCTGACCATCGCTCGCTACCTTTCTCAGAGCCACAATCCGCGTATTTTGATAATTTGCTGTTTATTTAAAAAATTCACCATTTTTCATCTTAGAGTTGTCAGTTCACTATGTGAATAAGCATTTTGCTTATTTTTAAGGAAGCGCTGAGAAACGATTACGCTCGTTCAAGCTGCATTAAAATCAGGCTCAAAATGCGCACTTATTACTTGTAAACTGCGCTTTTTCATCTTGCCCGATCATCGCCTTTTTCAGAGCTTTCTTAATTTACCAATTTTCAATTTTGTCCTAGCGATGTTTTTGGTGGATGTCCGGACTTATCCTCCGCGGCGTATATTTTCAGATCAGGCGCGATGCTAGTTAATCCGGCATGAAGTATGTAGACTGATATTTCTTAACAATGACAAGGATTTTAACGTGCTCATTAATTGTGTCGCTTACGAAAACGGAATCCGTTTGACCGATCTTGCCGTGGAAGAAATCAGTAGCTATCTCGAACGCCCGGCGTGTTTTGTCTGGGTTGCGTTACGTGACGCTACCCACGAAGAACTGGAGAAATTAAAAAGTGAATTCGATCTTCATGAATTAGCCGTGGAGGATGCGCACCACGGCCACCAGCGCCCAAAGCTCGAGGAATACGGAGAATCGATCTTCATTGTCATGCATCTGCTCGAATTCTGCGATGGAGAAATCAGTCTCGGTGAAATGCATATTTTTGCCGGTTCGAATTATATCTTGTCGGTCAGGAACCAGAGCCATCAACATTTTCATGGAGTGCGCGAACGCTGTGAGCGGGAACCGCATCTTTTGCAGCAAGGATCGGGATTCGTTTTGTACGCTTTGATGGACGCCGTAGTCGACCGCTATTTTCCCACTATCGACCTGCTGGAATCCGAACTGGAGGAAATTGAAGAGCAGATTTTCACCAAAGAAGCCGGTCTCAGCAATATCGAAAGACTCTATGCATTAAAACGGAAAATCACCGTCCTGAAACATGTCGTCGCTCCACTGATGGAAGTCGCCGGAAAACTCTCGAGTAACCGCGGCCCCGTATTGTGCGTCAATATCCGGGATTATTTCCGCAACGTCCATGACCATTTGATCCGGATTAACGCCTCCATCGATACCATCCGGGATACGATCGGCACCGCTATCCAGGTCAATCTTTCAATTGGCGCGATTGAAAGCAATGAAGTCAGCAAGCGCCTTGCCGCATGGGCGGGGATTTTCGCCGCTGCCACGGCGTTGGTTGGGATCTGGGGGATGAATTTCGAGCATATGCCCGAATTGCAATGGGAATACGGTTACCCGCTGGCGCTATTGACCATTTGCCTGGCTTGCCTCTTTCTCTATATTCGCTTCAAGCGGATTGGCTGGTTGTGAGTAATTTTACCGGTACTGTTTTCGCATATAAGCAATAACCTTAGATAGAAATAAGTAAATGCTTATTTTTTTGTCAGGTTGATAGGTTTATCATAAAAGGCGGCTTTCAAACAGTTTTCCAAACAAGTCGGCAAAAGTAAGGATCGGTGTGAGGTCTGCACTTTCAAGCGCTTGTGCATGGTCTCGCGTAGTTTCAATTCTAAAAACAAGGAGCTACTCATGAGTAAAAATAAAATCTTGACTGCCTGCATCCTGGCGTGTTTCTTTATGATGACGTCACCAGTCAAAGCGGATAACTACTTTATCGACAAACTGAGCCAAGGCGCCGCCAATATTGCCTTCGGCTTTATCGAAATTCCCAAGAACATGATCAACATCACCAGTGACCAGAATATTCTGATAGGTCTGACGTGGGGGCTAATCCGCGGAGTTATACAAGGAGTAAGCCGGACACTAGTCGGCGGCGTGGAAGTCATCACTTCACCGATCCCAACCAATGAATTTACTTCACCGGCTTATGTCTGGGATCGTTTCAGTGAAGACAGCCGTTATTTCGGTTTGCATTACCCCGGTTATTGGACAAGTTACGGTCCATTGGATGATGGCGAGTAGTTTTGCCGCGACAAACTCAATCACAAGGATATCATCATGAAAAAATATCGCTACTTGCCGCTTGCAGCCTTGATACTGTTTCTAGCCGCGTGCGCCACACCCAAAATTGATACGGAAGATCTGAAAGCCGAAATAAAAGCCGCCAGAACCGGCCACTACGGGCAAGCCATGTATCATCAAGAGCAATCTGAAGAAGATCTGGAAACCGCTAATGAGATTCTGGGTCATTTTGAAAAAAAACACTACTGGAATATCAACGAGAAGCAAAAGGCGCTGGATGCCGCTAAATCAGCCGCACGCCACCGTTTGGAAGCCGAAAAGGAAATGTGCCTGTGGTTGACCGAAGTGCATGGCCATAACCACCATAAAAAAGAAGCAATTCACGATACCGTTGCTTACTTCAAAACGGGCAGCGCGGAACCATTTAAAACCAAAGACGAAACGATCAGCAAAGTAGGTGGCTGGTTACAAGCACACCCCGATGCAACCGCAACCGTCACTGCCTCTACGGATACTGTCGGCAAACCGGAATACAATCAGGATCTATCGGAAAGAAGAGCTAAGGCGATGATACAACGATTGATAGCCAATGGTGCAAAACCCAGTCAACTCATTGCCAAACCAATCGGTGAAGTTCCGGGCGCGGACAACACACCCGATCAGGAAAACCGTGTGGCGATTGTCATTACATCACACCCCAATTACAGGGATTGTCCCAATATAAAATAGCGCAAAAGTCCACCTGGCTAAACCCAAAACAGTCGGGTGGACTCAGCGTTTTGCTCCAAACAACAAGAGAAAAATGAACATGAAACTACGCTGCCTTTTTTTGATGATAGCGCTATTGACTTTGTCTGCCTGCGAACAAAAATCGACGGGTACCACGGAAAAGGTCATGGACAAAGTCAACGATGCGCTAGACCGGCGCCCTAACGAAAAAGCGCGCGATGCGATCGAAGATATCACGAGCACTGCGCAAGAAGCTGCTGAAAAAGCTCAAGGAAAAATCGAAGAAATCACTGAAGAAATAAAGAGTCAAGCTAAGGATGCCGCGAAATAACCCGGGACCCCCACTACTGACGAAAATCCGCCAGCACATCGAGTAAATACTCCAAATCTTTACCAGTATGTTCGGCGGAAACTTGCAAGCGGATTTCCTGATCGCCTTGCGGTACAACCGGATAATTCAGACCTGTGGCAAGAATGCCGTGATCGAACAAATGCGCCACCAGCGCCGCAGTCTTGGCGGTATCGCGGATAAAAACCGGAACAATAGGATGTTCTCCGGTGAGAGTCTCAAAACCCAATCGTTGCAATCCGGATCGCAGTTTAAGGCTGAAATCGCGCAGCCGCTCAAGTAAACGCAAACCTTCCAGACTTTCCAGCACATCCAATGCCGCCAACGCGGCAGCCGCTTCGGCAGGCGTAATGGGATTGGAATAAATATACAACGGCGCGGTTTCGCGTAAATAGGCAATCACCGTGGCGCTGGCGGCAACGTAACCACCGTTGACACCGAACGACTTGCCAAGCGTAGCGATCAATATATCCGCTTGAGCATCGGTTACTTCTTCGCTACCACGTCCGGTTTTACCAAAAGCGCCAATGCCGTGCGAATCATCCACAATGGTAACGACTCCTTCGGGATAATCACTCTGGTGTCTGGCGCAACAAGCAGCAAGTTCAGCCAGTGGTGCATGATCGCCGCGCATACTGAAAATTCCGTCGGTTACGACGCATACCCGTTGATAACGGTCGCGGTTGGTATTCAGGATATTTTCCAGTTCGCTGACATCGCCATGCGCATAAATCGCCTTCCCGGCGGGATGCGCCAAACGGATCGCATTGATGATGCAATTGTGATTGAGCGCATCGCTGACTACCAGCGTTTGATCGGAAATTAGCTGCGGCAGCACGCCGGTCATCGTGGCATAGGCGGCGCTGAACAGCATTGCCGCTTCGCGCCCGTGAAACACCGCTAACCGCCGCTCCAGTTCGACATGCGGCGCATATGTGCCGCTGATGAAACGCACCGCGCCGGGGCCGGCACCGAATTCCTCGGCCGCACGCGTTTCCGCCTCGATCACCGCCGGATGCCGCGTCAGCCCCAGATAGGAATTTGAGTTCATACGCAAAAACGCACGCTCGTCATAACCCTGCAAGCGGTAACGCGGACCGAAACCGGCGGTTGGCGGCAGCACACCGGTAATGATTTTCTCGTCACCCTTGCGCACGCCCTGCTGCTGCAAATAATTGAGTTTTGCCTGGAGTAACGGTTCTATTTTCGTAAGCGACATACTCTGCCTCCGGTTATTCGTTACGTAATTTGGCCGCGATATGCCGCAGCATATCGGCCACCATCGCCGCTAAGCCGTAATGCGGCAGCCAGCCCCATTCCGCGCGAGCGGCACTGTCGTCCATGTGACGCGGCCAGGAATCGGCGATCGCCTGGCGCAGCGGATCGACGGCATAGCCGATGGTAAAGCCGGGCAAATGCCGTTGTATTTCCGCCGCCAATTGCGCCGGGGTAAAACTCATCGCGGTAACATTGAAACCGTTACAATGCGTTAATCGGCTGGCATCGGTTTCCATTAATTGCATCGCCGCCTGGATGGCATCCGGCATGTACATCATGTCTAGCTGTGTATCGGCGCG
>JBDHRU010000051.1:0-12695 GCA_039807765.1 Nitrosomonas sp.
GAGATTCCAATTAAAATTGACTGCTGGCTTGCAATCGCGCAAAACCATATCAGTCCGCGCGCCTATAAGCAGAACGATATTATTACAGCACTGAGCGGTTTATCCATTGAGATTGTTCATACCGATGCTGAAGGACGGATGGTTTTAGCTGATACGCTGACCTTAGCCAATAAATCGAAGCCCGACTTGATCATCGATTTCGCCACCTTGACAGGCAGTATGAAAACTGCTCTGGGATCCCGCTATAGCGGGGTATTCAGTAACCGTGATGAGTTATCACAGAAAGCTGTCTCAGCAGGAAAAGAAAGTGGTGAACGCATCTGTGTTTTCCCAATGGATCCCGATTACGAGGAGAGTCTCGAAAGCTCGGTTGCCGATATCAAACAGTGTGAATTGGGCGGGGAATTCGACCACATTCTGGCTGCCCTTTTTCTACAGCACTTTGTTGATGATACGCCGTGGTTACATGTTGATTTATCCGCTAGTAGCCATAAAGACGGTTTGGGTGCTGTGGATAGCGAGATTACAGGATTCGGAATCGGCTGGGCGATTGAGTTTCTTAAGAAAATTTGATAATTGATTTAACAAACCAGTAAGACTACAAAAGCAAATTGAGATTACCCGCGTGATTAGCTTTTCATAATCACCAGCTTCTGGCCAATGGATAGATTCTCATCGTTATTATTCCAAAGCTTAATTTGATTTACTGTCGTACTATACCGTTTTGCGATTTCGTACAAGGTATCTCCCTTTTTTACGATATGAACATTCGATTGGTAGTTCTGCAATTGTCTTTTCTTTAATGCAATACTATTCGCTTGATATTCCGATACTATGTAAGGAACTAATATCTTCTGTCCGAGGGTGAGGTTTTTATTGCGGCCAATACCGTTGATTGCTTGCAATTGTTTAACTGTGGTGTAATGACGTGCTGCAATTTCATTAATATTTTCCCCTTTTTTTACGTGATAAATTTGCCATGAGATTCTAGGATCCTGATAAGTTTCCAGATTCTTCAGGAAGATATCTTTATTTTTTTTCGGCAATAATAAAGTACGCGGCTCATCAAGTACTTTTATCACATAACGATTATAGGCGGGATTTAATGCACTGAATTCGGTTTCGGAAATATTGGCTAGGCGGGTGACAAGAGGAATATCGATGTGCTCATGTATCTTGATCGTATCAAAATACGGTCGGTTCGCTATCGGTCGAATTTGAATGCCATATTTTTTAGTATTAACAATGATATCTTTGACTGCCAATAGCTTATAAACATAATGTTTAGCGTCACTGGGAAGATTCAAATCGTAAAAATCACTGGATCTGCCTTTGTGTATGTTTCTGGATAATGCTTTGCCGACAGCACCTTCACCTAAATTATAGGCTGCAATTGCCAGCTTCCAATTATTAAACTTCTGATGCAGATATTGCAGGTAATCCAGCGCGGCCTGAGTAGAAGCGATAATATCGCGCCGATCATCGTGCCATACATTTTGCGCTAACCCAAATGTTCTGGCTGTTTCCGGTTGAAATTGCCATAATCCAGCCGCTTGGCTGTTGGATTTAATCAACGGATTGTATGCGCTTTCAATGACGGGTATCAGTGCGATCTCCATCGGCATACCGCGGCGCTCGACCTCTTCCACGATATAAAACAAATACCGCTCACTGTTTGCAATGATGCGTTCAAATAGCTGAGGATTATGCGTATAGGAAGATCCTATTTTGCGAATTATTTTACTATCGGGCGGCAACGCTAAGGCAAAACCGCTTTGTAAGCGGCTCCACAAATTTGCATGATACTGCAGTCTATCTTGAACTAATTTGTCCGCAAATGCATTTAGCGATATTAATGAAGTAGTCCCGAAAAATAGTGATATTAGTAAAATAAAAAGGCCATTTCTTTTTATAATCATTTACATATATTTTTTTATATCCATATCGGCTAACAGGATATATAAATTTTTAGCATTTGCAAACTATTTTTTACATAGGAACACATTTCACATTACAAAATGTCATTTATTATCAGTTTATTACATAATTAATCTAAAAAAATTATGAGATACTATCCTCGCATATTCGATTGCGCATTGAATTCCTGAAGCAAAATCATCGGCTTTGGTTGCCATCCTTTTTTCCGGTGATCAACGATTACATTGGTAAAAATGCCGCCACGCACGTAAAAACGAGCAATTATCCGAAGATATCTGGGCTTCAAAACAGCAACAAGGTCATCGAGAATTTTGTTGGTTACCGCTTCATGAAATACCCCCTCATCACGGTACGACCAGATATAAAGTTTCAAGCTTTTTAATTCAATACACTTTTTATCCGGCACATAATCCAGAACCAAAGTGGCAAAATCCGGCTGCCCTGTTTTCGGGCATAAACAAGTGAATTCAGGGATTTCCATATGAATATGGTAATCCCGTTCGATATATGGATTTGGAAAGGTTTCGAGTGTCTTTTCTGGTTTGCTGGCCATTCTTCATGCCTATGTTTAAAGTAATTCGGTTACAATGATAAAAAAGCGTCATACACGCTCAATTATAACTGCCTTACCCGATAAACAAAAAATTGCGCTTAGCTCACATCAAGCTTGCCGGCTTCAAATCATTTGTCGATCCCACTGTAGTTCCCATTTCCCAAGATCTGGTCGGCATCGTCGGTCCCAACGGTTGCGGCAAATCAAATATCATCGACGCCGTACGCTGGGTTCTGGGTGAGTCGAAAGCATCCGCACTCCGGGGTGATTCGATGCAGGATGTTATTTTCTCCGGATCGGATAACCGCAAAGCGGTCGGGCGCGCCAGCGTGGAAATCGTTTTTGACAATCACTTAAAGAAAATAACCGGGCAATGGTCCAGTTATGCCGAGATTGCCATTAAACGCGTGCTGCAACGCGATGGTGTCTCGAATTATTACATCAATAACCTGCAAGTACGGCGGCGCGATATCGCCGATCTTTTCCTGGGAACGGGTGTCGGCGGACGTGGCTATGCCATTATCGAGCAAGGCATGATTTCCCGGATCATCGAAGCCAAGCCGCACGAATTGAGAAGCTTCTTGGAGGAAGCTGCGGGAATTTCCCAATACCGCGAAAGAAGGCAGGAAACTTCCACGCGACTCATGGAATCACGAAAAAATCTCATCCGCCTGGAAGATATCCGCCAGGAATTGGCAACGCAATTGCGGCATTTGGAGATTCAGGCAGAAACCGCGCGGCGGTTTAAGCATTTACAAGACAATCTGCAGCGCGCGCAATCCCAGTTATGGCTGTTACGCAAAACCGAAGCCATGAAGCATCATGAGCAAGCGAGTCAAGAAATCCAGGTCTTGGAGAACGAACTGGAAGCCTCACTTACCACCTTGCGTCATGCGGAAAAAGACTATGAAGAGGTCCGCGCAAAAGAATATACCGTAAATGACCAATTGCTTCAGGTGCAAGGACAACTCTATGCAATCGATGCCGAAATAGGACACTTGGAACAAGAAATCAATCATCTCAAGAACACGCAGGAGCGTTTACAGCAGCAAATCCAGCAAATCGAGAATCACCAACAAAAAAACCAGCAGTTAAAAGAAATTAAACTGGAAAACCTGACACATTGGCGCCAGGAAAAAATACAAGCAGACTCGGCGCAACAAGATAGCATTCAGAAACACCATGAAGAGAATAATAAGCTTCCGGTTATCGAAGCCAATTTTCTTGCATGCCAGGAAGAATTAAACCAATCCCGGCGTGATTTGCTGATCATCGAACAAGCCAGCCGGCTTGAAGATAATCATTTGCTGCATGCCACAAAAAACATTCAACAACTCGAAGCGCGCTCTGCACGCTTAATGCAAGAACAAAAAGAATTCGCAGTTATCGATCCGGATCAAATGGCCGAATTGCAATATAAGACGAGCCAGACCGAACAGACTTTGCAAGCAGCGCAGCAAAAACAACAAATCCTCGAAAACCAATTATCGGCGGCAACCGCCACCAGGCAACAAACTGCGAGCAAGTTGCAAGAATTGCAGCATGCATTGTCCCAGACAACAGCACGCTACGCTGCGCTGCAAAATCTCCAGCAAAAATTGGAAACCAATCAATATTTAAACACCTGGCTGCGCACGCGCCAATTGGATGCACTGCCGCGTTTGTGGCAGAAAATCCGAATCCGACCGGAATGGGAAAATGCCTTGGAAGCGATTCTGCGCGAACGGCTCAACAGCATCGAACTGACGCAATTGGATCGTATCCGCGATTGGATTGACGAAGCACCGCCGGGAAAATGGGCCATTTTCGAACAATCCGGATCGGCGCTCTCCAACGATCAGCCGGCTTCCGTGGAGGATCGCATTACTTGTGAAAAATTACTAACCCATGTCACGGTCGATCAACCTGGAATTCAATCGGTGCTCAACCATTGGTTAAACAATGTCTATATCGTGCAAGATATCGCTGAAGGTCTCGATAACAGAGCTCTGTTGAATTCCGGCGGCATGCTTGTCACCCGCGAAGGGCATATCATAACCTCTGCAAGTATCACTTTTTATGCGCCTGATTCGCAGTTGCATGGTGTCCTATCAAGGCAGCAAGAACTTACTCAGCTGCGGAAAGAAGCCGGTCAGCTTGAATCTTCAGTGCTGGCACAACGTGATTTACTGGCAAAAGCCGAACAACAGTGTGCCGAACTAAAGCATGCCATCCGCATCGTCAGCGAAAACAGCAAGCAACTGCAGCAGCAGCGGCATGCACTACAATTGGAAACGGTAAAACTGTCACAAGCCAACGAACGAGCAACGCAACGCAGCACCCAGATCAGTGCCGAACTGGCCGAAATCCGGCAAGCCTTGGATCATGAAAAATCCTTGCGAGCATCCGCAAATACAAACTTAGCGGAGAATCAGCAGAAAATTGCCGTAGTCAAGGAACAAACACAGCATATGCAGTCCGCTTGGGAAGCCACCGATCAACTTCTTGCCAAGCAGCGGAAAAATATACAACAAGCAGCTAAAACCATGCAGGAAGCCGCTTTTCATGCGCAAACCTGCCAGCATAAAATCATTGAAATTGAACTGAGTATTCGATCGATAGATGAAGAGCTGCAAAATTTGACGCAGAACTATACCCATTTACTCAGTGAAATAAACGGCTTAAATGCCGCACCGGTGATCGAGCGGTTAGAAGCCGCTCGGGCGCAACGTCAGTCGATTGAACAAACAGCGCTACAGGCACGTCAGGTTGTCGCTGACACCGCGCACAACTTGCGGGAAATAGAAGGCACTCGGCTATCATCAGAACAAAAATCGCACGCCTTACGCGAAGCGATCAGCCAAGCCAAACTCAAAGAGCAAGCAGCCAGCATGACCATTGCCCAGCTTGATGAGTTGATCAGGGAGGCAAATACCGATGTGGAAATGCTATTACCTCTTCCAGAAAAAAAAAGCGCCAATGCGTTGCAATCGGAGATACAAAAACTAAATGCGGAAATCACTGCGCTTGGATCTGTCAATCTTGCGGCATTACAAGAACTTGAGGCCGCACACACCAGAGAATCCGGTTTGCTGGCGCAATTACAAGATTTAAATGCCGCAATTGCGACGCTGGAAAGCGCCATTCAACAAATAGACCGGGAAACGGAAATACGTTTGCAAGAAACATTCACGCAAGTAAATGTCCATTTGAGCGAGATTTTTCCGGTCATATTCGCTGGCGGAAAAGCCAGACTCGAATTTTGCGGCGACAAGATCTCCGATGCCGGTTTATTACTGACAGCACAGCCGCCCGGGAAAAAAAACAGCTCTATCCAACTACTATCCGGCGGAGAGAAAGCGCTAACCGCTTTGGCATTAATTTTCTCACTCTTCCGGCTCAACCCGGCGCCTTTCTGTTTGCTGGATGAAGTCGATGCGCCACTCGATGACAGCAATACCAACCGTTTTTGCGAATTGGTAAAAAGCATGTCGAAACAAACTCAATTTCTATTCATCAGCCATAATAAAATTACGATGGAAATGGCGCAGCGATTAATTGGAGTTACAATGCAGGAACAAGGGGTATCAAGAATAGTGACCGTCGACCTCGCAGCCGCCGTCAAAATGGGGAAACGTGAGAAACAATCCGTGATTTGATAGCTGTGATTAGTCAAATAAAACTGACATAATTTGATTTCTGCAGT
The DNA here is from genome assembly GCA_039807765.1 of Nitrosomonas sp. GTDB lineage: Bacteria > Pseudomonadota > Gammaproteobacteria > Burkholderiales > Nitrosomonadaceae > Nitrosomonas. Next base: position 6,177 of record JBDHRU010000051.1, read on the forward strand.
ATGTGCACTGGGAATTTTGCGAAATAGCAAGGAGATATAGATGGAGATATTGAGTATGAGTGACTTGCAGATAAGCCTGATCATCATCGGCATCATCGTTATTGCCGGTGTCGTTGTCTTCAACTGGGTGCAGCAATTGCGCTACCGGCGCAAAGTACAAGCCGCATTTGATCATAAGCACGACGATATTCTGCTGGATGATGAAATTTCCGAAGAACCTTTTCAGCGTATTGAGCCAAAATTTAATAAAGCAGCAGCGGAAATGCCGTTTGACACTTTTACCGCAGCCGAAATGCCGACTAACGAACCGAAAAGAGCACCGGCAGCCCCTCCTGTTCAGACCGCCATCAATATTCCCGCAAGCAATATTTCAACGTCATCGGCTGCTTCACCATTATTGGATTATGACAGCAATACTAACTACATCGTAAATATCCGGTCCGAATCAACTATTCCCAATACCCATATCGCCAAGCTACTACAAAGAAAATTTGATTTTGGAAAGCCGGTTTACTGGCTTGGTCAGCAAGACAAAAATGAACCATGGGAAGAAATTACTAATGAGTCCAACGTGGATAGCGATGGCTACAGCCATTTAAAAGGTTGCTTGCAGCTTGCCGATCGAGCGGGCGCCATCAGTGAAGTCAATTTATCCAAATTCCGCGACTTGGTGCTTGATTTCGCTTCGCAAACTCATGCTACTACAGATTGTCCCGATATTGTCAGTACCCATGAGAAAGCGGTCATGCTCGATAAATTCTGCGCCGAAGTGGATGTCATGATTGGCATCAACATCATCAGCAAAGACAATGGCGCTTTTGTCGGCACCAAAATTCGCGCATTAGCGGAAGCATCCGGATTTAAATTGGAGCCAGAAGGAGTGTTCAAATATCGCGATGACAACAATAACGTATTATTCACGCTGAGCAATTATGAATCGTCTCCATTCTTGCCCGAAAATATGAAATCGTTGACAACACATGGCGTGACTTTTTTACTCGATGTACCAAGAGTCGCACATGGTGAGAGAGTGTTCGATCAAATGACGCACCTGGCAAAGATTTTTTCCAACACACTGGGTGGAATCATGGTCGACGATAATCGCGTTCCGCTCAGCGATAGCGGAATTCAAAGAAGCAAGCAACAGCTTATCGAAATACAGACATCAATGAAAAAGAATCATATTTACGCCGGCAGCCCGAGTGCTTTACGATTGTTTGTATAAATAAATTTTAAAAAAAATTAAAGTTACCTGGTTGAGCATCCGTAATCGCTATCAAAGCCGCAGGTCATTCCAATAAATGATATTTACAATAGGTGGTTAGCGGATATTGTTAAGCAAAAATTGTAAGATGATAACTATAATAATGATCAAAAATTGATTCGAAAAACAAAAACTTCCTTACCTCATAAAGAAACTATCATATGATCATCAAATAACTATTTTATAAAGAGATAACAATGAGCAACTCTTCGAGTACAAAACAATCGTTTAAGCCCATTGAGGTTAAGCTTGAATCGGGAAAAGATTATTATTGGTGCACATGCGGTCGCAGTAAATCGCAGCCTTTCTGTGATGGTTCACATAAAAATACAGAATTTACACCCAAGAAATTTAGTGTGAATGAGAGCAAAACAGCTTGGTTATGTACTTGCAAAAAAACTGGAAATGCACCCTTTTGCGATGGCACTCACCTCAAACTGTAAGTACCTTGCAGCACTCGATCTCATAAAACAACAATAATAATTATTTCAGTAGAAGATACTGGGGCACGAATAAAAGAATTTAAGATTTGGTTACCCACTAACCTTTTGATAGAGTTCACAAATTAGTGCCCCATGGAAACAGAGCTAAAATCCCTCGAAGAAAAAGTCTTTCTGCTTTTACGCTTGTATCAGGATACAAATACTGAAAATAAAAAGCTACGTAAAGAGCTTGCGGATTCACACGCATGTTGCGAAAAGTTGAATGAGAAAATACATAGTGCCGCGGATCGGCTTGAATCACTTCTGCTAAACATCCCCGATCATGAATAACGAGCCACTAAATATCAGCATCATGGGACGAGACTTTTGCATTGCTTGCCCGGATGATGAGCGCGAAGAAATTCTGCTCGCCGCAGCTTATCTTGACAAAAAAGTTCAGGAAATCAGAGCAGAAGGAAAAGTTGTCGATTCTGACCGTATTACATTGGTTGCAGGATTACGGATTGCACATGAATTACTGATGTTGCGCGATGGAACTGGCTTTGACATCAATGAATTTCGGCGTAGAATTGTCTCATTAAAAAAGAAAGTTGACGAAGCGCTCACTCGTGAAGAGAATGAGCGGTGCTGAAAATAAGGTTAATCCCTGCGGTGTTTGTTAAGACTTATATTCTTTGAACCAATTGTTGGAAAATGGTTGTGGATTTAAGTGATACTGTTGTGCGCGCCCTCTAGGGTGTGCCTGATGTATCCATGAAACAACCGCCTTGGACCTTATGGTTCAAGATGATGGTCTGACGGCATATGTGGGGAGCTATTACGGGACAAGAATTGTTACAGGAAATTTCTTGTCCTTTTTATTTTTACCTCTCTGTCTCTCTACGCGCATAAATTCTGCATGCGGCAAAAAAACCAAGTTTCACCGCTCTCCACAAAAACATTTTTATTCGATATCGGTCGCGTTTTACTGGATTTTGATTTCGAATCATCGCTTATGCGATTAATCCCAGTAGGAATCGACAAACCACATGAACGAATCAGGCAGGTGCTGCAATACAAAGATGTACTAGAATGCGGACAAACCAATCCCGCTAGCTTTGCCAACTGGGCGCTGAGAACTTTGGAAAGTGAAGCTACACCGGAGCAGTTTTATCAAACTTGGCGGCAAATTTTTACTGTAAATGAGTTAATGTGGCATTGCGTTCGCAAGCTTGCCGACAATAATCACTTTTTAATTCTGATTTCGAATATCAATGCGATTCACTGTCCCTGGATATTTACAGCATACCCCGAATTTTCTTATTTTAAACACAAAATATTGTCATTTGAGATCGGCATTCTGAAACCGAAACCTGCCATCTATCAATATGCAATTAACAAATACCGGCTCGATCCAACTGCAACAATTTATATTGATGATCAGCCGCAAAATATCGCCACCGGCCAAAAGTTTGGATTTCAATGCTGGCAATACGACTTGAATGATCACCAGGCTTTCGAGGCCTGGCTTGCAAGAATTCTTACCATCAAAAGCGCATCGCTTGACAAACTTAATTACCTATAAACCTCACAATACACAATAGCGGTGATAATAAACATGTAGAGCACAAACCGCTCGCCGCTATTGGCTTGCCGCTCATCACTCTTTTTGGATCCGCTAAAAATCCTATTTAGCCGAGGTCAGTGCTGATTGAAATAAATTAGCAGTTGCTTGTCCGCTAGTTTTACTCACATAATTTGTGATAATAGGAACAAATTGCCCGACCATATCGGGAGAAAGATTCAATTGCTTAAATGATGTCGCAAGTGTAGCCGCACTACCCAGAGTGCTATTACCACCCGCCAATGAGGATAAATTAGGTATTGACGGTGCCGCACCAAGCATGGTGCTCATCCCCGGAACAGATCGGGATAATGTTGAAAATGCTTGTGGATTCATGCTGCTTTGCGCCATTTGAAATATAGCTCCAGCCCCCCCTAAAGCTTGTTGCTGTGACACCCCAAGCCTATGAGTCAAAATATCCACCAAACCGATTTGAGTAGCCCCCTCTGGATTAGTAGCAGCTGCTGTACCCGCATTAAGAATTTGCCTGCTGCTTTGCGCTGCTCCTTCGACTGTCGATAAGCCCTGATTAACTGCAGCAACGGGGTTACTACTACCCGAATTGGTTGCACAACCAGTAATCGCCGTCAAAATTACTAAAACGCTTAACCTTAATTGAAAGTAGCTGCTATTTTTCATGATAACTCCTTATTGAACACTGAATACATACACTCTATCGTTAAGGAAGCTCTGAAAAACGACTGCACTCGTTCAAGCTGCGTTGAAATCAAACTCAAAATGCTCATTTACTCACTGTGAATTGTGCTTTTTCACCTGATTTCGCTTTGCCCGATCATCGTTCGCTGCCTTTTTCAGAGCTTCCTTAATAATTTTCATGATACATGATGCGCATACTTATTCAACCCGAATAATCGCAGGATAGCCGTCAACTTCAAAGATGAATCGAGTTTGATCAAATTCCGATTTCTGGAAATGTACCTAATCATACTGAAAAAGTGGCTGAAAATGATTCATTATTACTTGCAGACAGCTTTTTCGTTGCATAATTGATATGCCGTCACAAATTCTTTATTATTTTTAGCCACTATGTAGTCACATAGAATTTTCGATCCATTCAAAAGAAGTAAAATTACGCATTATGATGATTGGGCGCTATTTTGACTTCATTACAAATCTTTGTTATTTTCCTGCGTAAACTCTGAGTGTTGCTTCCAGCACTCTGATAAAACACAAGGAATAACATGCACGAAGAAACCATAATGCACGGCCTAAAAACCAAAGGTTTGAAGAGAGGATCGATATCCCAATCAGCCGCCGTTACCATTGGCCTTGCAGCAACCGCACCAGCTTATTCGTTAACTGGTGCACTGGGGCATGGCGCCGCACATAGCGGCTATCAACTACCGATCGTGTTTATTTTATCGGTGATTCCGATGTTCTTCGTGGCATTGTCTTATAAACACCTGACGACCTCAGCACCCGATTCAGGAACGGTATTTACTTGGGGTTCCAAAGCTATCGGACCACGGTTTGGCTGGCTGGGTGGCTGGGCACTGCTATTGGCCAGCGTACTATCGGGAGTGGCGGCGACACAAATTATCGTTGATTCACTTGCTATCTTGTTGAATTTTAAGGAAACATCGTTTTGGTTCCACTTTGGCGCCGCGACTTTATTTATCCTAAGCACAACTTATCTGACCGCACTCGGTGCGGAAGAATCTTCACGCACCACCCTGATTCTGACAATTACGCAATACGGTGGACTGATCACATTAGCGATAATTCTGTTCGCACAAGTGATGCAAGGCGATGTCGTGTCTACCGCCCAACCTTTGTCACTGGAATGGTTCAACCCATTTGCAATTTCATCATTCCATGCATTCCTAAATGGATTTCTGATGGCGCTATTCATTTTTTGGGGATTCGACGCATCCTTGGCGATGTCCGAAGAGACAAATGGGAGCGCCGAACAAGCGGGACAAAGCGGCATCATCGCAATGCTTATCACGGTAGTTACTTATGTCATCTTCGCAACCGCGGCATTGGCGTATGCTGGCATTGATGCACTCGATAATTCTAGCTTGACGTTCCCGGGTAATATCGATTCGATTATTACGATGCTGGCAACCCACATGATCGGGGAAAAAGGTACTTTTATCGCAGCATTGATTATCGCAATCTCAGCATTCTCTGCTACCATATCGACAATTATGCCAGCCGCACGTGTTGCGCTCGCCATGGCAACGTACCGTGCCCTTCCACACCGATTCTCTTCAGTCAATAAAACAACGCAAACTCCTCAGTTTGCAACTTGGACTATTGGTTTAATGACGCTAATTGTCTATGTGACATTAAGCTTGATCAGCGAATCAATTGTCAAGGACACAATTCACAGTGTTAGTATTACGGTTTGTACTTACTACACGGTAGCTGCACTTGCTTGCGTGCTGTATTTTCATCGCACCGCATTCAATCACTGGCATACCACATTATTGCAAGTCGTTTTCCCGGGAATTGCCGCTACCATTCTGATCATTGTCGCGATTATCCAAGCATGGAACATGATGGATCCCGGTTATGGGTCCAGTGGGTCAATTGCAGGCGTGGGCATAGTATTCTTAATCGGCGTTGCTACATTATTTCTTGGTGTACTGCTAATGCTGTTGTGGAATCTGCGCGAACCAAGGTTCTTTCGGGGAAAAACCTTACCACTCGAACGAGCCCATATGGTGCCTGATTATAGGAAAAACAGTAATCAATTTCGGTAACAAGCAGTATATCTTTCCTAAATTGACTTATCCTTTTCAAGCGGGAAACCCGCATCACGTAAGGCCCTAATTCCACCTGCCAGCGAAATCACATTAGTATAGCCCATTTGCTGTAACACATCCGCAACCAACACTGAGCGATAACCGCCTCCACAATACAATACGATCGGTGCTTGTTTATTTAGAACTATGACTTCAATATCGCGCTCGATAATACCTTTTCCAAGATGGCAGGCACCTGCTGCATGATCGATCCAAAATTCATGATCCTCTCGCACATCGATAAAATAAAACTGCTCCCCTCTCGTTAATCGCGCCTGAACATCGGCCACAGTACATTCCTTCACTCGCTGCCTGGCCTGCTCCACCAATCGTAAAAATCCTGGATTATGCTGCATTCTTATACTGCCTCAATTTTCATTATTTTCTTCGACTGATAAAAAAAACCGGCACACCGGCTGTCTTGCGACAGTGGTGTAC
>JBDHRU010000052.1:0-12634 GCA_039807765.1 Nitrosomonas sp.
CTCATGTCACTCGGATACGTCTTCTTATGCATCCGACCATTATCCGATTATTCGATTAGATCGTGAACAGGTTCTTATAGAGAAGGAGGATTTCATATGACACAGGCTCATCGCAGGCATGACCTATCGGATAAGGTTTGGAAATTACTGGAAGCACACTTACCTGGTCGCGAGGGTAGCTGGGGAGGAATAGCCAGAGATAATCGTCAGTTCATTAATGCGGTTTTTTGGATTATTCGTACAGGTGCGCCATGGCGGGATTTGCCGGCGGATTACGGTGATTGGAGCAATACGCATCGCCGTTTCGCTGGCGCGCCAAGGGCATCTGGGAGAAATTACTGGAAGTGCTGATTGACGATCCGGATTACGAATGGCTGATGATCGATGCCAGCCATTGCAAGGTTCATTTTCATGCCACTGGGGCCAGGGGCGGAAATCAGGACATGAGCCGCACAAAAGGGGGCTCAACACCAAGATACATCTGGCCGTGGATGCGCATGGTATGCCGGTCAGAATCTTTATTACACAAGGTACCACAGCGGATTGTACGCAGGCTGATCGCTTGATCGAAGGGCTTGATGCGGGTTTATTTGTTGGCGGATCGCGGTTATGACAGTAATGCGATTACTGAGCAGGCAAGGAAGCAAGGCATGGAGGTTGTAATTCCTCCAAAGAAAAGCCGTATAACGCAAAGGTTTTACGATAAAGAACTGTATAAATTGCAGCATCTTGTCGAGAATGCTTTTATGCATATTAAGAGATGGCGCGGCATCGCCACACGATATGCCAAAAATACCGCTTCTTTCCTTGCTGCTGTGCAAATCAGATGCATCGCTCTCTGGGCAAATATCTTGTGACTACACTATCTAAGACCCTTTACATATAACACTATCATCGGGAGCATTTCATAAAATGCTTTGTAGATAGGGGGAAATATGCTATTTATTATAAAATAGCGTACTCGGCTGCTCTAGTAAGCTATGCAATCCTTAAATTCCGCAACAGAGAGCTGGAGGTCATCATCTTATGATCAATGTCAAGAATAATAAAATAGATAACGGATGGTGTTTGCCGTCATCGCTGCAAAAGGGAAATTTGTTCAACTGGAGCGGGGCAGTGTCATGTCCGCTGTGGACGTTTCTCAATATGGATTGGCTTGGGGAGCGAATGAAAAGGATGGTTATGTCAGAGTACGGGGTGGTGAAAGGTTTTTTTGTTTTGGCAATGCTATGGTCATTGTTCCCGGCTAATCCAGTGTTAGCGAACTCCCGCTCCGCTTCTATTGTAATTGATGCGGATAGCGGTGCGGTGTTGCACGAGTCTCATGCCGATGCCAGCCGTTATCCAGCTTCGCTGACTAAAATGATGACGCTTTATCTGTTGTTCGAAGCGATCGAACAACACAAAATGACACTGGATTCCCGTATGCCGGTGTCTGCTCATGCGGCATCGATGCCGCCGACAAATATCGGTTTGCGCGCCGGTGACAGCATCAGTGTGCGGGAAGCGATTCCGGCTCTGATCGTGCGTTCGGCAAACGATGTAGCGGCTGTGGTGGCGGAAGCTTTGGGTGCGAGTGAGCCAAATTTTGGTCGTATGATGACCGAAAAGGCGCACAAGCTGGGTATGCATTCCACGACTTTCCGCAATGCTTCCGGTTTGCCCGATAGCGAGCAAAAAACGACAGCACGCGATATGGTTACCCTATCGGCACGGTTGATCAAGGACTTTCCCAAGTATTATCATTATTTTTCTACCCAATCGTTCAATTACAAAGGCACTACCTATAAGAGTCACAACCGCATGGTACGAAACACGCCGGGTGTCGATGGTTTGAAAACCGGTTTTATCCGGGCTTCCGGTTTTAACGTGGCAACTTCGGCAAAACGCGGCAATCGCCGTGTGGTAGCCGTCGTAATGGGTGGAAATACCGCCGCCGCACGTGATCAGCAAATGGCACAGTTGCTCGATCGGAGCTTTAATCAAGGTGTGGCTTCATTAGCCAGCAATACCGTCAATAGCCGGACCATATCGGCAGGATTACCCGCTGAGCGGAAAGAGAAGGCCGGAGCTCAAGCTCCACGTGCCAAATCGGCTCCTGCTTCAGAAGTACGACAATCGGCTGGCAAGCCATCAGTTAGCCCGCAATCTCAACCGCAAAAGGTTGCTATGCCGATGGACGACAGCTGGGCGGTGCAGATCGGCTCTTATCAAGAATCGAACCGGGCGCATGCACAGGCTCAGGTAGCTGCGCGTTGGATACCGGGTGAAGTGGTGATAACCGAAGTCGAAATCAGTAATCGCAAATTGTACCGGGCGCGCTTGGTGGGTCTGCAAGAAAGCCAAGCGCGCACAGCCTGCCAGAATCTGGTCCGGCATGGAATGGGATGCCTCGTGGTGCGATCATAAGTTTCGTAAAATCAAATTTTGCTATCGGATAGCAGGGTAGTGTCGGGAGCCTGATGTATAGATTATCGGCATAAATTTATGCTAATCTGCTCCTGTCATTACTATTTGATTTCAGGCATTAAAGTACCAAAAAGCAGGACAAATAACCTAGATGAAATAGTACGGACTTCCCTTATTAAGGGGGCTCTTTAAGTTTATGATCATTTACCGAATAAAAATAATTTACCCTTGATCGACAGGAGAACAAAATGAAAAAGAAATTGGTAACGTCATTATCAGTAATGGGAAGCTTGGCGCTATTGTGGACCGGCAATGCGCTTGCGGTCAGTTTCAATACCTTTATAGGAAGCACGGGAGGCTTGCCCATTGGTTTTGCATATGCGGGGAATAAGTTTGTCGGTTCAAACTACTTTAATAACCAGCTTTATCAAACCGATCTGACTGGCGGTAGTCTTCAGCCTTTTGGTTCGCCATTGCCTATCGGTAGTGGCAGCATTGGCGAAATCTATGTTTCCAGTTCACTCGGACTCGGTGGATTCGGATCAAGTGGGGCGCGTGACATATTTGCCGGATCGGAAGCGGCGGGCAATATTTACCGTTTCTCTAACGATGGATCAACGCAGTCATTATTCGCTTCCGGTTTAAGCGGAGATGTTCGTGGCATTGCATTCGATCCCTATGGGACTTATGGCTTCAATATGCTGGTAACAACCCAATCAGGTAATGTTTATACAGTGGACAGCGCCGGATCCGCCAATTTACTGGCAAACGTCGGTGGCGACGCGGAAGGTTTGGATTTTACTCCTCAAGCATTTGGTAATATTCCGGCCCATACATTGGTCGTGGTATCAGAAGGCACCGGTAAGCTCACTGCGATCACCCCAGGAGGTGCAAAAACTGATCTGGGGCTGCATTTTGGCACGCCTGAGATGTTGAGCTTTGTTCCTTTAAATTTAGGTGACAGCGGTAATCCACTGGAAGGTTTTTATGCAGCAAATTATCAAGTTAATGTGATAAAGGCGGATGCAGGCGAATTCTCAGCGTATAAGGGGGATGCGGTTATTACTGATGAAGGTAATCATCATATGTACCATATCTTCTGGGATAATGCGACCGGTACATTCAATACTAGCGATATTGGTTTCTTTCCAAATCAACCGGAAGACGGAATTTTCCTGACTTCAGCAATCCTGACTCCGGTGCCTGAGCCTGAAACTTATGCTATGTTGCTGGCCGGATTGGGCATGCTGGGTTTTGTAGCACGCCGCCGTAAACATTCATAAATGTTAGTCTAATTTGCAGAGGGGCCGTGCCTCTCTGCTTCCTTTGTTATTCCTAGGAAATTGTAATCAGCGTATCGATACTGATTATTGATTGGAGCGCCAAGGTGCAATCTCCCGCTCGCTTACCAAGCGATGCTTGCTGATTCTGGTGTCGTCAAAATCCGCTTGCTCCAGTGCATTAATCTGATAAACCCCGGTTGCAACGTGAAGTTTGACATGTCCGTCTGCTACTGCGATGTGACCGGTGCCATCCTTGTGCAACTCAACGCTAAAACGGGTGCCGAAATCCTTGATGATGGTATTACCGACTTTCACTTCCAGTTGCTGCGCGGCATGCTTCTGGATATCAAAGTAAATATTGCCTTTAAACAACTCCACTTGCAGCGGTTCGCTTTCTTTGACGGCAACAGAGCTGTGCATATCCAGCGCCATATCGATACCCGATGCTAATGGAGCGGAAATCGGTTCTTCCGATTTGGTTTCATAATAGCGGGTGCTGGGCGGTTTGCCGAAATACCAGGTCATCAGACCCAGGAATATACAAAAACCCATGATCGCACAATGCACAAAGAAACGCTTCCAGCTAAATACAAAGGTATACGGTTTAATAACCGGAGGTTTAGGTTCTTGCATTTTTATCGGGTAAAAGATGAAAACAAAAATTATATACTGCTGCTGATAATTTTTTTAGCCCGAAATTTCATCAAGATGAGTGTGGTCTTGCTTTGCCGCCCGGGTGAACACCGATTGTCGGGGGGCAAAGCTGGCAGTTCATTGGATTATTTTGACGGCGACCGCAACGCGGGACGCAAGCGTTGATTGGTCGGTTTGACGCGATCAAATGCCAAGCCGCTGCTGCCTTCGCCGCGGCCGGTTTGTTTTTTCACACCCAGCCAGCAAAAGACCTGGCCGTTGTTCCAGCGCGTGCGCTGATACGCTTGTGTGACTTGTATGCCGGCGCGAGGTACTTCCTCCTCGTGCAGAAAATAAGGTTGCGGCGGTTGCTGATCGAGACCTTGGCGCAATAACACCGTGCGCGGTTTGACTTTCTCCGGCGGATTGGGATCGCCGAGGATGGTGCGCGGCATCGACGCGCGCTGCAATTGGATTTCCCGGTTGTTATTGTCCAGATGTACGGGAATCATCGGAATCCAGTTCTCCGGCACGCCCTGCATCAGTTGATAACGGATGGTAGCACTTGCTTCGGGGATTTCCGGTACTACCAAACCGCCTTCGATTTCACCATCCAGAATACTTTCCAGGCGGCTGAAGAGCTCACAACCCGCTTCGTTGCCCGGTTTGCTACGGCCTGTCGCCAGCGGAATATTTTTCTCGATTCCCCACACCATATTGGCGACTTCATCGCGCACGAACCACAGTTCCTCTAGCGGTTTTCCTTCCTGAATCTTAGGCACGGTCGGCAACAGCAGCAACGAGGTATCGGCGCGCACGTCGTCGCTGCCTTTGACTGTGAGATTGTACATCGCCCAGCGTTGCCAGTTTTCATCGCTGCCGGAACCTGATGCCGTGACCCAGATCCTCTCCCCGAACACGTTGGTGACCGCGAGACCTTGTACATCGGCGATACTGCCGACCGGCAATTGGAAAGGCACCAAAAACCAATCGTTGGCATAGACCAAGCCGAATTCCATCAGCAGTAGTTTGTTGATGTCGGTGGTATCGGGCTTGATGTCGCCGAAATTGGTTTTGCCTTCTTCAAATGTCCACCAGCGCGTATTCGGCATGCCTTCAAACTGAATCGCGGTCGGAAAAAACGACAACGTGGTGGTTCCTTCCGCCGGACTGCCGTTGCTCGTGCCCAAGTTTTGCCGGGCCGGATCGACATCCAGGTTGTACCAATCCAACCGGCCTTGGTAATACTCCTCGGCGGTCATGACTTTTTCCACACCCGATTTTGGTGCCGATACCGCAAACTGATATTCCAGTTGCTGTGGCAGCCAGGCGTCGTTTTGACCTTGATCCGGTTGATAGAACAATTGCTCGTACCATTGCACGAATTTTCCGGCCAAACCGTCGATGGTTGTTTTATCGCCGTCGCTCGCCAAAGTGATGCCGTCATAGGCGTGGTGCAAGCTGTCGGCTTTTAAATAAAAATACAGATTGGCACCATCCATGGCGCGCTCTGCCAGCGCCGAGAAGCTTTGCCACACCGCCGGATGCGCCGTCAGGAAAGCATCGCTGCGGCTGGCGGGATCGGGGTCGGCGATTCGATAACTGGCATGTTGCAGGTATTGCGGTTTCAGTGCGGACAAACCGGCCGACTGTAGATACTTTAACCACTGCCGCCCCATCAGCAAGCGGATATCCAGCGAGAGAACCTGTTGTGCGTTGTAAGGCAACGGCCGTTGTTCGACGATTGCTTCCAGCGGCGCCGACCGGTCGAAATCCTGCGCGGCGGCATCGCCCGGTTGATAGTGAGTCAGCTCGGTGGTGGCCATGTGCACTTTGGCGAAAATCGGTGATCCGGCATCGTCGCCCTTGAATTCCCCGGTTTGCCACTGCTTGCACAACATCCACAGCGGGTCGCGGACTTCGGCGCGCAGCGCGCGGATGAAGTTTTTAGTGCGTGGCCGTCCTTCCAGATGATTCCATAGCACCACCGTGGGCAGCAAGACTTTGCGCTCGAGCACTTCCTGAATATTCTGAATCGCAATAAAATCGTTCATGGTCAACTCTCTACATTGGATTTGAATTGCACCGCGTTATTGAAGGCCAGATCGAGCGTCATCATGATCGGATAGCGCGTTACCGAAGAAATTACCGCAGGCAGGAAGCGCGCATACTCCGTCTCATTCCAATGCGCCGGTTCAACGGCGCGTTTGCTGGCCATGTCCAAGGTTTCGTGCAGGGTATCGACCAAATCCTGCCATTGCCAGTGACCGGTGAAGTTGGCCGGTAATGCCAATAGTAACGATTGCGGCGCTTCGCAATTGGGGCGGTCGTAATGAAACGTCAATCCGGTGGTTTCCTGAGTGGTGGGAATGACTTCGGTCCATTCGTCGAGTAAGAATCCGCAAATTGCAGTATTTTGTGCAAAAGCATCGGTGTAATGCGCAGTGTACAGCAGTTTATCGCTATCGATCACAAACGGCTCAGCGGTGCCGGGCTGGGTATCGGGGTATTGCAACGCCAGCCAGTGATCATCGGCGCGATACGGAAACTGCAGTGGCGTCAAACTCAAGCTGACATTGTTCAATGCTTCGCCAAACTGCGTAACGTTCTCCCAGCGCTGCAATTTCTCCCGCACCCGTGCAACACCGTACAGCCAATTGTCCTCGGGAAAATCCACGCTCAAGTCATTTTTTTGATAGCTCAGCAATTGCGCGCGATTGTCGTAGCTTTGCTGCCACTCGCTGCCATGCGCGGTGCTCAGACTAAACTCGGGCAGGATAACGAAATCCTCGTGCGTTAACTGCCGGATCGCACGTGTCAATTCATCAATGCGCTGCTCGGCAGTGGTTGAAGCATCGCCGGTGATCAGGCTGTTTGCCACTACCAGGCGTTTGTCGATATCTGCCGCCAAGCCCGTCACTTTGGTTTGCAGGGTTTGTGCAAAGCTGATGATGGCTTTTTTATTATCGGCAATATCCAGTGTTTGCGTGTCGTGCAAAGCAATGTCGCTTTCCCTGGCGAGCAGAGACGCATACAACGCACCGACTTGACTGGCGCTCGTTAGTAAATTTCCAAGATTGGTCAAGCTGTTCTGAAAATTGGTTTTATGCGTGGTGTTCAGTGTGGTGAGCAAATCGTTGGGATCGTTCGATGCCGGGATCGGGATCGATTCGGTCACGATCAATAACGCGGTTTCCAGCAAATATTGCATTTTGTCTTCGACCGGTGTCGCCGGATCGAGCGCGGCGAAATCGGCGATGCGCTGCTCGAACTCCAGCAGCGCTGCCTGCCAGCGCGTGACGATGTTTTGCAGTCTTTCCAGCAACGCCAGAAATTGGGTGCGCCGCCAGTCGTACACAAAACCGGTTGCCGCGCCGGTTAGGCCGAATCGATTGATCGCCAGGGCAAGCGGCAAATAACCGTTGATCATTTCATCGAGATGATTGAGCGCATTGCTTTCCGCACCGGCCGGGTCGGGATCGTTCAGCCAGGTATCGATTTGCGTTTTCAGCGCATTCAAGGCCGTTTGCTGCGGCAGCAGCAAATCGCGCACCGCGGTGACTTTTTCCGCACGGATCGTTGCCACGCTATCTTCTTGCTGCGACGCTTCGTTCGGCAATTTGACGTCGGTGGTTTTGAGCGGCCGCGATTGGGTGAGCAACGCTTTGAGATCGTTGAGCATCGGCATCACTTCAAAGAACGAATATTTTCCCGCTTGTTTGCCGCGGTATTGGATTTTGATATCGCTATCGATGCGCACGCCGGGAATTGCATAAACCTGGGTCAGGATACGATCGTCGAGCGCGGTCATTTGCTGCTGGTCACTCGATAGCATGTACATCAGGTCGGTGGCCAGCAAGCCCAAATCTTGCGCGCTGATTGTTTGTTGCTGCTGTTGCGCGTTGCCTTGATGGTAATAGTCGACGGTACAGAAAATATCGCTCATGGGTGGCAGCAGCTGCGTCAGCCATTGATTGACAGCCGGTTCGCCTTTGGCGCGCGGCGTGCTGTTGCTCGGATCGGCGGGATTCAATCCGGCGCGCAAGTGCAGGCCGACCCGGTGCGTCAGCGTGACACCGCTACGCGGTGTTTGCACCACTTCCGGTACCGGCGGAAAATGTCCTTTGCTGAAGGCATCCAGCGTCCCGGCGGCGCGTTCATAGTTACCGCGTACCACTTGATAGACGCCCTCAGCCATCGCCAGATCGGCAACGGCATCGTTGATATTCATGATGCGTTGCACTTCGCGGTTGATTGCATCCAGTTTGTTCTGTTCGGTAATCGTTGGAAGTTGCGCAATACCGAACGGATAATTCCGGTTCGCGCCGGTTTGTGCTTGCACATGCTCGATCAGCGCCAGCCCGTCGACGACGTTGCGTGCTTCCACGGCGCTGATCGGCTCGTCACTGGAACTTTTAGTGGTCGATAAGCGGTCACCGGCGAGTGGGAATTGCTTGCGCAGATCGAAGATGATGCTATCGAGAAATAAATCACCGGCATCGTGCAAGCCGCGCTCCAGATAATAACCCAGCAGTGACGAGAGACTCTGGCCGTTGCGCATGCCTTCGATGACGTTCATTGCCAGCCGCACGCGCTCGGAGGTGAGATTGATCGCCAGACTGTCGGGATTTCTCGGTGTGGCGTTGGCCAGATAACCGTTGCGCAGTACGGCAGCAGTGACGGCATGATTCAAGGAGGGGGCGTGGATGTAACCAAAATTCTTGTCGTCCTCGGCCAACGGTGCTTGGCCGGGTTTGTTGAAAATTTTATCGAGCTCTTCGGTTAGTTTGATCGGCGTCATATTTTTGTTTTCCGGCCGGACATCTTCCAGCCAGGCAAAAGCGCCCAGATAGCAGCCATGATGTTCGGTGTTATTACCGTTGCCGGCTTCACCGGGTACTGTGCCGGGTAGTGACTGCGCTTGTCCGGCAATTTGCTGCATGATGTCTAGTTGTACGTTCAATAACCCCAGCCACCAGGCATCGAGACGATAGCTGCAGCAATCGATGTGCTCGGCGAAGATCCGTTCCAGCCGTGCCGTCGGTGTGTGCTGCAACCGTTCCAGCGCGCTGATTTGCGTATTCAGGTAAGGGTTGCGCAGCGTCAGGATCTGCGGAATGAAATCGCCGATTTGCACATTCGGTTGACTGGTGATCGCCGGTTCCGTTTTGTACAGGTATTGCCACGGACTGCCTTTATCGTCTCCGGCTTCCTGAATGTGCATGAACTTCGGCTCACGTTTCGCCACAGAGAATTGCTGCGGGTTAAGCACATTCGCTTCCAGATGCAGGCGCAGACTGGTATCAAGGTAGGACAAATCGAGCGCATGATGCAGCATCAAATAGAGCAAGGCGGTCGGCGGCTTATCGTCGATAAATCCTTGCTGCAGGCGCAAAGTGTTATGCGAATCGCGCGCTGCGGTAACCAGCCATTGGAGATAATTTGTGTTGGTGGTGTGATAAATCCGCACCGGGTTGAATTCGGACAACGCTTGATCGTCGATCAGCGGACCTTTCAGCAGGTTGGCGGCCAGCGTGAAAAATTTGTTCAGAATATCGGGAATTTTGTTGTTGTCCTGCGCCGAATAGCCCAATTGCGCCAGCAGCGCGAGACCGCTTTGGGTATAAAACAGCGAGGCAATCGTGGCGTAAATCGCACCATTGATACCGGATGTTTTATAGCGGTTGTACAACTGCTCGGCGCTTTCTGCGTAGCGTTGATAAAACTCGACCGATGCGGGGTGCAGGCCGACGACATCGAGCAAGGCTTGTTGCGGATCGGTTTGCGGTTTGCCGACGTACGATACCTGCGGCAGCAGTGAAGTCCAGCGCTCGTCGGCCTTCTTGATAAGACTGTAGAGCCGCGATAAAAACAGGAATGAGCCGGAAATATGCGGCTCCAACCGGTCGTCGTTGAACAATTTACGATTGATCCACGCCATGCGCGAAAACGGCGTGACCGGCAGGATACCGTACGGTTGCTTGCCGATGCGGATCGCAGGCAGCGTGCCGCGGCCCAGCACATAACGGTTGAAATAGTTGCGTGTGCTGGTGATGGTGTCGTCGCTGAATACCGGCTCCATCATCTGTTCCATGAAATAACCGAGTGTTGCCGGCCACAGCGCCTCGTTCATCGCCCGGGCTTCCAGCTGATCGTTGGCGTAATACTGCGGCGATAGCTTCAGGGTCGCCGGGTCGAGCCCCAAGCTGTTTGCCAGCCAGCGGCCGTCTTTGCGCGTGCGCCAGTCGGCAGGATCGTCATCGCTGACGTATTGACTGAAATAGTGATCGTAACTGGCATCGGCGTCGCTGAACCAGGTATAGCTGCTTTCCTGATCTTCGACGTTATTGGTTGGCGCGCCTTGCATCAGGAAACTGAATCCTTTGCGGCTGCGCTGATGGTGTTGAATCAACTGCTGCAATTGTTCGCGGCTTTTGTCAACATCGGCGCTGAGCCGTACACCGAGCACAAACAGCCGGTCGAAACCACGTCGCGCCTGGATATCGTTCAGATTAATCTTGAACCCCATGCCTTTGGCGACGGCTTCGTCAAAATCGGTGATCCATTTCATCTCATCGGGTACGATCAATTCACCGTCTTCCAGCCGTAATTGCTGATCTTCTGGTGCGTTGGGGTTGGGGCCTACGATCAGTTCCGATGGCACCGGATGGCCGATGTGCAGCAGCGTTTGCTCCTTGCCGTTGAAGCCCATGACTACGAATCGCTCCGGTAACAGTGCCACGCGTGCCGGGTTGGTCCAGGCTTGCAGTTGCGTATCGATTCCACTGACGACGGGTAATTCCAGGAATTCGACGCGCACGTGGGTGATGGTTTCGGGTTGCGCCGGTTTGACGTTCAGATTCTGCGGTTGGTATGACGTGACGATTTCCTGCGCGCGCGCTTCGCCGAGATCATTTTTGAGTTTGGCATACGCCGCATCCAAAACCGTGGCATCGTTATTAGCGCTGAATACTGCTTGCCAATATTGTTGCACGAACGGTTTCTCGGCAGCGAGCAGCGGCTGTTCGGAAACGATCACCAAAATATAATCGCCATCCGTTTTGACCGGCTCTTCAGCCAGATTCAACGGTTTGAATAATTGACTCAACCAATACACCCGGCCTGCGCCGTGGCTTTTGACCAGTGCTTGCCATGCCGCGCGTTTTTCGCTATCGACACCACCCGCTTTCCAGATATTGGTCCAATACACGCGCGTGTTGCTGATTTCGACTTCGGATGGAATTTCTTCAAAGGTGTCGACGCTGATGTCATCCGGGTAGACGCGCACCCATAGTTGATCGGTACTGACATTGCGCCCGCCGGGACCGGTGACTTTTTTGAAGCGCGTCTCGATGCGTAGCGGAAACAGCAGGATCGGATGGATATCGTTCAACTGGCTGATATTTTTGGTCGGATCGGAAAAAATCTCGAACAACGATTCCCGGTCGATCAATACTTGTCGGTTCCGCTCAAGCTCGGCTTGCAATTTTGCGGTATCAGCCCGCAACGCTTCTTGCTCGCGCAGCAACGCTTGTAATTGCTCCTTGGCTGCACCATCGGAGCGGCGGCGCAACGATGCGATCGAACGCTCGGTTTTTTGCAGCTTCTCGTTAGCGGTAGACCAGTTCAGCCGGCTTTGCCGGTGCTGGCGGCGTGCTTCATCGATCTGCTCTTGCGTGTCTTTAAATTGAGTCATAAGCCATTTCGTCGGTTGAGATTTTGTACTTATGTAACCATGCTTAATCGCGCGGCAGCATTTCGGCAGCATGCACACCGACGAGCACCGGTGCCTGGAATAAAATGTAAGCCAGCTCCGCCGAGTTGATGTTGCTTGTCCAGCTCAACAAATGATCCTCTTTCCACTGCTCCGCTTTTTCCTGCGCGTTGCCGCCCGGTGCTGTGTTGGGCAGGCTGAGTGCGGGTGCGGCGGCGATGTCGATAAATTCGCCGTCACTGATGCCGGGCGCGATATCTGCCCAAGCCAGATCGTTCCAGACCTGAATAGGGTCGGTGCTTTTGCGGCTGATATCCAGACCGAAGCGCGGTTCACCTGGCCGTTCCTTGATCACGAAGAACCAGCCCGGTTCGCTGTCAACCTCGGGATTGCCGCGTGCTTCCTCTTCGGTCAAATCGAAGCCGAAGAAGTAAATGTCCGGTTTGACTTGCGCTTCGTACAACGGCGTTTTAATCGGCACGCTATCGTCGAAAATCCGCTCGGTATTTTTATTCGGTGCCGGATTGGTAGCGCTGATCGGCTGCCATTTGGCTTTTTGCGCATAAATCACCGCATTCGGGTATTTTTTCAGTAA
>JBDHRU010000263.1:0-2602 GCA_039807765.1 Nitrosomonas sp.
CGCATGACGGTATACACTGTGATGCCCGTGGTCAGCGTAAGTCCCAGCAACAATAAGCCGCCTATAATGCTGATTTTGCGATCATCATGTGTCAATGACAAATTACTCTCCTTACTTGGGACTAATGAATTCAATTAAGTATATTAGAAATGAAGAATGTTCATTAAAATTTCGGTGATCGGATCTTGCACAGACATCAAGCGATCTATCAGTATTCTAGATAACCTCATTGCGTTATAATCCGCAGTTTAATCCATCAACTGATCGAAAAATGCTGCATGGTGTTAATCTCGCATGTATCCGTGGCGATCGCGAGCTATTTAGAGATGTCAATTTTTCACTCGAAGCGGGCGGTTTGATGCAGGTGCGCGGTCCGAATGGCAGTGGTAAGACCAGTTTGTTGCGCATGCTGTGTGGATTGTCCAATCCAGCCGCTGGTGAAATTCTCTGGAATGATGTTTCGATACGTGTCCTGGATGGTGAATATTATGCGGTAATGACTTATATCGGTCATTTGAGCGGAACGAAAGATGATTTGACAGTCATTGAGAATTTACGCGTTTCCAGTGCGCTGGCGGGGTTCGAGATCGGAGTCGATCAGGCAAAAGAAGCCCTCGGTTACATAGGATTGCGCGGCAGGGAAGCATTGCTGGTCAAGGCATTATCGCAAGGTCAGCGGCGTCGCGTTGCGTTGGCGCGTTTGCTGGTATGCAAAACGCCCTTATGGATTCTGGATGAACCTTTGGTTGCATTGGATGTGTCAGCGGTGAAATTGATTCAGGGATTGCTTGAGAGGCACTTGCAGGAAGATGGTATGGTCGTGATGACGACGCATCAGGAAATTGATATTACAGCCGCATCAACAACGCAGTTACACCTGGCCTGATATGTTTATGTGGATAATTAAACGCGATCTTCTGCTAGCGGTACGGCGCCGATCCGATGTACTGACTACGCTGTTTTTTTTTATTATTGTGGTAAGCCTGTTTCCGCTCAGTGTCGGACCGGAAATGAACATGTTGCGCACCATGGCCCCCGGTGTGGTGTGGGTTGCGGCTTTGCTGGCTTCGATGCTATCGCTGGGGCGGATGTTTTCTAATGATTATCTCGATGGCACATTGGAGCAAATGTTGCTATCGCCGCAATCGCTGTCGCTGTTGGTGCTGGGAAAAGCATTTGCGCATTGGTTGGTAACCGGCGTACCGCTGGTATTGATGGCGCCGGTTCTGGGTATTCAATATGATTTACCGGTGGAAGCATTGCTTGTTTTAACGTCGGCCTTATTGCTGGGTACTCCGGTTCTGAGTCTGATCGGTGCAATTGGCGCGGCACTGACGCTCGGTTTGCGAGGTGGCGGTGTGCTGGTTTCACTGCTCGTGCTGCCATTATATATTCCGGTATTGATTTTTGGTTCCGGCGCGGTGGAAGCCAATATGTCCGGAGTTGAATTTGGCGCGCATCTGTCATTAATCGGTGCTTTCCTTTTGGTGACGGCTGTTTTTGCCCCTTGGGCAGCTGCCTGGTCGCTACGTGTTTCATTGGAATAAGGCAGGTTTTACACTGTCTATTTGGTATCGATTTAGTATAAAATTGGCGGCTAAAATTTTTGGGACTGAATCGGAACTGAAATTTAACGTGCAGAATTATAAAATTTAATATGGCTATCAATTGGTTCAAATATTCTTCTCCGGCCAGCTTTTATTCGCTGGCGGGGAAAATGATTCCGCTGTTTGTTGTTATCGCGGCGATACTCTTAGTAGCGGGTCTTTATGTCGGTTTTTTTGTTGCACCTACCGATTTTCAACAAGGTGAAGCGTATCGGATTATTTTCATCCATGTACCCGCAGCGTGGATGTCGATGTTTCTTTATGTCGTGATGGCATTCTGGGCGGGCATCGGCTTAGCGTTCAATACCCGGCTTTCTTCCATGTTTGCTTCCGCGATCGCTCCGACCGGCGCAATGTTCACCTTTATTGCATTGTGGACCGGTGCATTGTGGGGAAAACCGATGTGGGGAACATGGTGGGTTTGGGATGCGCGACTGACTTCCGAGTTGATTCTATTTTTTTTGTATATCGGCTTTATGTCGTTGCAAGCCGCAATCGACGATCCGCGCCGTGCCGATAAAGCGGGTGCCATTATTGCATTGGTCGGGGTAGTGAATGTTCCGATAATTTATTTCTCCGTGCAGTGGTGGAATACCTTGCATCAAGGAGCATCCGTTAGCGTTAATCAGGCACCTGCGATGGCAAGTACCATGTTGATGGGTATGCTGATTATGGTGTTTGCAAGCTGGATGTATTCCATCGCAGTCATATTGAAACGCACGCGCGTGATTATTCTGGAGCGTGAGAGTCATACGGCGTGGGTGGCTGAGTTGCATAAAAAGGGAGCGGTATAATGAACTGGACAAGCTGGTCAGAGTTTTTTGCAATGGGTGGCTATGGATTGTATGTGTGGGGTTCATACGCCGTGACATTTATTTGTGTTGCCGGTGAAATTTTCTTAATTTCAAAACGCCACCGAACTTTGGAAAAACAATACAGTCTCATCAACGGCATCAATAAAGAAGAGATAAAAAATGAAACCACGTCATAAAAAA
>JBDHRU010000053.1:0-12615 GCA_039807765.1 Nitrosomonas sp.
GCATCAATGAACTGCCCTACGACTACGCCATCCCGATGCTGACCGGTTGGGACCTTACCAACGAATGCGAACAGCAACGGCTGCAGCGCGCCGGGATCTGGATTCACGACATCCGTTTCGACCCGCAATCACAACGGCTGGATTACAAAGTATCCTCCATCCTGCGCGACCGGGACGGTGCCCCCAGCTTCAACAGCGCGCACCGCGTCACGGTGCTGGGATTGAATCGCCTGTCATCCGCGGCGCAGCAACGGACGCCCCGGTTTCGATTGAAGCTTCGGGAGTAGTGGTGGTTGCTTGGTTATTTTGCTGTTATAACCCAGTGCTTACTCTGCACGCTCACCTATGATTTCCGACATCCCCACATCTGGCAAAGCAAGATAGATCAACTCCACTCCACGTGCCAGCCATCACGTTGCAGCCGATGGATCAGGCGAAGTAGTTACGCCCTGAAAGCGTGGTTTCGAATGCAAAATTCTCGCGGCAACTGATGTTTTCTTCGATCTCGTTCAAAAAGATACGGCTTGCCGCAATCAGTTCGCGTTTCGGTGCCAGCGGAGACAGACCGGCTGCGATCAGATCGGCATTAACAAAATGAGTACACAGTCCGCCACGTTGGACAGATATTCCAAGTGCGAAGGTGGTTTTGCCTGCGCCATTGGGGCCGGCGCAGGCGGGCATTATGTGGTTTTCTTACGTTTTTTCAGTGAATAAATTCGTGTCTCACTTTTTAATACTGCGATGATACAAAAGTATTTTCGTACGATCTGGTACTAACACAGATCCTCCAGTGTCTGTTCAATGGAGACGACTTCAATACTTGTTTAACCATAAGGTTACACTCGTATATACATCTAATTTTATAAATGAAACAATAAATCCGTCATGAAAGATACAAAACATGACACCTCGTCTTAATCAGCGCAATTACATAGACACATAGACGGTGGTTGAAAGCTTCCGAGTTTTTTAGGGAATACATCCATTTTTTGAAAATTAATAACGCGCTAAACCTTCACACAGGCGAAGGGATTTGCAAATGGATTAAATCTCCTTCTTACGTGCAGTATTTGTGGGTAGCGATTTTTTTACCGAAGAAGTATGGGAGCATAGTATGAATCAAATTGTACTGATTGCTTTACGAAGACCATATACCTTTGTGGTTCTTTCAATTCTGATTGTTATATTTGGAATCAGAGCGATACGACACTCGCCAACCGATGTTTTCCCCGCTATCAAAATTCCCGTGATCTCTGTAGTTTGGGCTTACGCCGGCATGTTGCCGCTGGATGTGTCCGGTCGTATCACTTTTTACTTCGAGCGCATGCTGACCTCGACAGTGGAAGGTATCTCGGATATCGTCAGTCAAGCGTACTATGGCATCAGTATCACCAATATTTTTCTTCAGCCCCATACTAACCTCCCTGGCGCTGAGGCGGAAGTCACAGCGATAAGCCAGACCATTGTCAATGCGTTGCCACCGGATATTTCGCCGCCGATGATCATGCGTTTGGAAGCATCTTCGGTAGCGGTTGCCAGTCTGCAGGTTACCTCAGATGAGATGACGCCGGCAGAACTCTATAATCTTGCTTATACGCAAATCAGACCCCTGCTTGTAGTGATCCCGGGGGCGATTCTTCCACATCCTTACGGAGGAAAGCCCAAACAGCTTTTGGTATCCCTCGATAAAGACAAATTACTGGCTCGTAATGTGTCACCAACGGATGTTCATGCGGCTTTTGATCGACAAAATATTGTGTTGCCCGCGGGTGACATGAAGATCAAGCAGACCGACTGGATGGTTCAGACAAACGCAATGCCGCCGGATATCGATGAATTCAACAGTATTCCGATTAAAAGAGAAGGTAATTCCTTCGTTTTTTTGCGTGACGTCGCCGATGTTCAGCTTGCAGGTCCCCCGCAAACAAACTCCGTAATGGTGGATGGTAAGCAGGCTGTCATTATTGTCGTCATGAAAAGTGGTGAGGCATCGACCCTGGACGTAGTCAACGGCATCAGGGCGGCTCTTCCACGTATCAAGGAGATCGTGCCGTCTCATGTGGATGTCAAAATCATTACCGATGCATCGCTCTTCGTGAGGGAATCCATTGAGGAGGTAACACATGAGATGGCGATCGCCGGTCTGCTTGTCGGCTTGATTGTCATGCTCATGCTGGGCTCATGGCGTCCCATGGTAGTTGTTACGACTTCAATTCCGTTGTGTATTTTAACCTCCCTTATCTTCCTACAAGTGCTGGGTGAGTCGATGAACGTCATGACGCTGGGAGGATTGGCGCTGGCGGTAGGGATTCTTGTCGATGACGCGACAGTGATGATAGAGAACATCGATACTCACCTGGAGATGGGTAAAGAACTCGATGAAGCAATCATTGATGCAGCAAATCAGATCGTTGTTCCGACGCTGCTTGCTACGTTATGTATATGCATTGTCTGGTTGCCGCTGTTTACGCTTTCTGGCGTATCGGGTTTTTTGTTCAAACCAATGGCGCTGGCGGTGATATTTGCTATGCTGGCGTCCTTCATTCTGTCGCGTACGCTTGTACCGACCATGGCGAAATATCTGATTAAGCATCCTCACGCAGAGGAGCACGAAAAGGAATCGCACCAGAGCGATGAGAAGCCGGCGGGGAGGTTTGCCGGTTTTCAACAGAGATTAAAGCATCATATGGGGATTTTCTCCCGTTTTCAGCAGGGATTCGAGGCTCGCTTCCTTCAATTCTGTGCCTGGTATGGCGGGCTGCTCGAATACACGATTGAAAATCGCCGTCGGCTTGCAACGATCATGCTGGCATTCGCGCTCGTTTCTCTTATCTTGTTCTACTTCAACGGGCGCGATTTCTTCCCTGAAGTCAGATCAGGAACCATTCAGATGCACATGCGGGCACCTCTCGGTACGCGGATGGAATCCACAAACCGCATTACCACTCTCGTTTCTAACGATATCAGGGAGTTGCTTCCCGGACAGGTCGAAGATATCGTCAGTAATTGTGGTATACCCGTCGGACCGCATAACCTAGCGTTTATTCCGACGCCTACTATCGGATCGCAGGATTGCGATCTGACAATTACCCTATTCAACGAAAAATCGGCTGTATGGGATCTCCGTGAAATTCTCCATAAAGGTTTGAAAGAGCGCTATCCAGGGAGTGAATTCACCTTTCAGCCAGCCGATCTGATCGCGAAAATTTTGAATTTCGGTTCCCCTTCTCCGATTACCGTTCAGGTTAACGGGATGGATATATACGGAAACTACGAATATGCACGCCAGCTACAAGCTAAGCTACGTAAGATTCCCGGTTCCTCCGATGTAGTCATCCAGCAAACCATGCGCACGCCAACCATGTTTGTTGAGGGTCAAAGGACATTCGGACTCGGCGTTAACAAGAGTGAAGCGGATATTGCCTTGAATATGTTAGTCACCACTAACGGAACTCAGCAGATCGATCAGAAATACTGGCTGGATCTAAAAACCGGAGTTTCATATCAGATCAACATATATAACCCTCAGCATCAGGTCGCAAGTATAAATGACTTAAACACGATCCCTGTCAAAGAGTTAGGGGATACTGGCCTTTATGAGGATTACCAACTCCTGGGCAATTTGACGAAGCTATCGCCGGTAGGGACACCTGGTCTGGTTACTCATAGAGGTATCATGCCGTTGATCGAAATCTATGTGTCTGCCGAAGGGCGAGGGCTCGGCGGTGTGTTGGATGATGTCAAGAAGATTGTTGATGAGATGGATGACCAAGTCCCTCGTGGTTCCGAAGTTCAAATCGCCGGTCAAGCCGCGAATATGGTCACTACCTATGGCGAACTGATAATCGGCCTCATAGCGGCTGTCGTGCTGATCTATCTCCTGCTTGTCATCAATTTTCAATCATGGCTGGATCCCTTCATCATTATTACGGCCTTACCTGGCGCTTTGGCAGGTATTGCCTGGGCTCTGTTCCTGACTCAGACGAACATTTCCGTACCGGCTCTGACAGGTGCCATCATGGCTATGGGAACGGCCACGGCAAATTCCATATTGGTCGTGTCCTATGCACGGGAACGTATTCAAATTCATGGAGACCCGTTGTTAGCTGCTATTGAGTCAGGCAAAGCGCGTATTCGTCCTGTGCTGATGACCGCAGCAGCCATGATTATGGGCATGCTTCCGATGGCTATGGGGGGATCCACCAATGCGCCGCTGGGTCGTGCAGTTATTGGCGGCTTGACGTTCGCAACTGTATATACCTTATTTTTTGTTCCCTGCGTGTATGCCGTCGTCTATTACAGTCGCAAGCGAAGCGTTTCTAAAAATGAACAGCAAGACGCCCTTCAACAAGGAGACTCATGATATGGAGAAATCAAAACAAAAAAGCATGATGATTTTGGTGATCGTTCTTGGTGTCGCCTACATGGGTTATCGAATCATTGAATCCAAGCGAGACATGGCTTCTTTAACAGAGAAAGCGATTGAAAATGACACTCCGACGGTGGCTATCGTTTATGCCAAACCACTGCCTTCTACAGAAACTATCAAGCTTCCGGGAACTATCCAAGCTTGGTTTCAGGCGCCGATCTATGCTCAGGTGTCCGGTTACGTCAAAATGTGGTACAAGGATTGGGGAGCGATCGTGAAAAAAGGGGATGTCCTTGCTGAAATCTACGCACCGGCTCTTGATGCCAAATACCGGCAAAGCAAGGCGGATCTGGAGTCGGAAATAGCCCTTAATAATCTTGCTAAACTCACTGCGGAACGATATATCGCCTTGCGTAAAAACCAGGCGGTATCCGAGCAGGCGATTTCGGTGAAGGTTGCCGAGGCAAAAGCCCAACAGGCAAGAGTCAATGCCGCCAAACAAAAAGTCAGTAACTATGAAGCATTGATTCGGTTTAAAACAATTGTTGCGCCGTATGATGGTGTAGTCATTAACCGTAGCATTAATGTGGGAGACTTCAACAATAAGGAAGGCACTATCAGTACACCGAAAGGTGAAGTCCGCAATCTTTTTACTGTCGCAGACATCAGCCGATTGCGTTTGTTTGTCAATGTACCTGAGGCATATGGTGCTGTTATGCATGATGGCTTGAAAGCCGATTTAACGGTGCCGCAATTTTCCAACCGGCATTTCACTGCCGAATTTCTAACTACTGCGCGCGGCTTCAATGAGAGCACACGTACGGTGGTTACCCAATTCGTGATTGAAAATGAAGAGCGGGATCTGTGGCCTGGCTCCTATGCATCAGTCAATCTGACCGTAGAGGTTGCGCATGATCATCTCTCAATTCCATCCAGCGCAATGGTATTTGATGAAATGGGAACTCGTGTGGCCTTTGTAGATGAGGACAACCGTGTTCGCTTCAAGCCAATCAAGGTAACCAGGATCCTCGACGCTACAGTCGAGTTAAGCGGAGGCATCACAAAAGACGACCGGATTATAAACAATCCCAGCGCTGCTCTGCTTGAAGGTGATTTGGTGAAAATTGTAACGCCTAGACCGGGATATGACATGATCAATGAGCCAGTGGAATCACGTGGGGAGTCGAAACCAGTTTCTTCACATACAGAAATACGGAATCCGAGTCCAAAACAAGCGTTAGACGGATAGCAATGCATCATAACGATTATTTCGATCATCTGACTATAACTGACTTGCGGTGCAAAAATGGAAACCATATTTTCAAACCTCTGCCGTCTCGGCGTAAGATTTGGTAGTTTTTTATTTCTGGCAGTCAGTCTGGCGGCTTGCAGTTCTCTTCCTTTTCCTGCATTTGATCTTTCGCCCAAATATCAAGAACCTCAATTCGTTGTTCCGGATTCTTGGGAGGGAACGAGTTCTTTCGTTAAAGCTAATCCGTCGGATGATGTACTCCGGCCCGACTGGTGGAAGCTATATGACGATCCAATTCTTGACAGTCTCGTAGAACAGGCGATGGCAGCCAATCCAGATTTGCATGCTGCAGCCGAACGGTTTGTTCAAGCACGTAATGCAATGATGAAGGCACGATCTCGATATTTCCCTCAAATGGGCTTTGGGTTTGGTGGCAGCAATAACAGACAATCCGATCACACCCTCTTCCGTGCTCCCGGAGAACCTGACAGCGATACTCAAGTTCTGATGGATGGAATCGCATCTTGGGAACCGGATTTCTGGTCGAAACTCCGGAATGCCGCACAAGCCAAAATCTATCGTGCTGAGGAACGCGCGGCCGATTATGGACTGGCACGCCTTATTCTGCAGGCGGAAATTGCATCGAATTATTTCACACTGCGTGGACTGGATGCACAAATCGCGATTTACAAACAGTCGATCGACCTTTATAACTACTCATTAACTGTTGTAGAGACTCAGTTCGAAGGCAAGATTGCTTCTGCTCTCGACGTAGCGCGTGCTGAGTCTCTGTTGTACGCTACTGAGTCAAAATTGGCTCTGATGCAAGGTGAGCGCAAAGTAATGGAGCAGGCTATTGCAATTCTCCTTAATCTTGCTCCAGCCAGCTTTAAACTCGAACCGGTAGATAACCTCCTTACCGCGAAT
Organism: Nitrosomonas sp.; assembly: GCA_039807765.1. Lineage (GTDB taxonomy): Bacteria > Pseudomonadota > Gammaproteobacteria > Burkholderiales > Nitrosomonadaceae > Nitrosomonas. The sequence goes on from JBDHRU010000053.1 coordinate 6,549, forward strand.
TTTAGCCTTCCACAGACAGTTCCATCCACGTTACTTGAACGCCGGCCCGATATTGCCGCTATGGAGCGCCGGATGGCACAGGCTAACCGCACCATTGGAATTGCACGCGCCGCTTTTTTTCCAAACGTATCCTTCCGGCTTGGAGGAGGGCTTGAGGATTCCGGACTCAATCTGCTTAGCTTGGCTAACAGTTTCTGGGCTTATGGTTCTTCTTTTTCCATTCCACTGTTCCAAGGTGGGTACCGTCGGGCGCAGTTACAACAATCATGGTCGGTCTATCGCGAGACAGAAAATTTATATCGCTCGACCGTACTGAACGCCTTTCGCGAAGTTGAAAATAACCTGACCCAGACTCATTGGATGACTATTGCTGCCGAACGGCAGGATGCTGCCGTCGATGCTGCACGTAAAACACAAAACCTTACCATGGAACTCTATAAGGGCGCTTTGGCGTCCAGTCTTGAACTCATTTATTCTCAACTCGGTACGCTGACGGCAAGTATCGATTCTGTACAGATCAAGACTGATCTACTGAAAGCATCGGTGGCGCTTATTCGTGCGCTTGGAGGAGGCTGGAATCGCGATCAATTACCCGCCGACAACGAAATTCAACCCTTTGGCATATTGCAATATACTGATCTTGATAAGCCAGCACCAGCCGGAGAGATTGACGTCGATGCGAATCCTGCCGATAGAAACACCAGAAACAATAATTTGACAAAACCCTCAGTTGAGTCCTCGTACATAAAAGTACGTAAATCGCCTTAAGCGCGGAAGCTTTGGAGTTGTTTCCTTTGAACTGGATCATAGTGTGCTCATCAAAACGGGACAACTCCAAATAGAATATCGAACCATAGTTTTTTAACGTTCAATCAATATAATTTCAATCTTATTCAATTTGCCATTTCGCTGGTATTCTAATTCAGTTTTTTCCCCCGCTTTCAGCGTGCGTAAAATCGCCGCATACGACGCCAAATCGTTGACCGGCTGCCCAGCCAGTTGAACCAAAATGTCACCTGGTTGCAGTCCGGTTTGTTGCGCCGGGGAGCCAGGGAGGGTGTTGTCGATGCGCACGCCTTTGCCTTGATACGAGAAATCGGGAACGGTGCCGAGGCTGGTTTTGCGTTTTTCTTTGGGCGTGGTGGATTCGGCAGGTGCGGGAGCGGATGATAGCGTGACCGTCAGCGGTTCGATGCGGTTGGCGAGGTATTCAGTGGCTTCTTTCAGGATTGCGGCGACTTTGACCAGTCCGGCGGAGTCGATTTTATCGACAGTGTCGCCGGGGGCGTGGTAGTCCTCGTGCGCGCTGGCGAACAGTTGCACGGCGGGCACGCCGGCCTGGATGAATGCAGCTTGGTCGCTGGAACCGAAATCGTCTTGCACGGCGTTGACCGGAATGCCGGTGACGAAGCTTGCGCCGCGGAAGATATGCACCAGCTCACGCGCAGTACCGGTGCCGAACACGGTGACTGGGTTGTTTTCCAGCCGTCCGACGGTATCCAGATTCAACATGGCGATGATTTTCTCAACCGGGAATTTCTCGCTGCTGCGGACATAATGTTTGGAACCGAGCAGGCTGGCTTCTTCGCCAGTGAACGCGACGAAAATAACGGTGCGCTCCGGCTGCCATTTCGGCACGATCTGGCGGGCGAGTTCCAGCATTACCGCGATGCCGCTGGCGTTGTCGTCCGCGCCGTGATGGATTTTGCCTTGATGCGCGGCGCGTACATCCGGCCAGCCGGTGCCGAGGTGATCGTAATGCGCGCCGATCACCAGGCTTTGTCCAGCGAGTTGCGGATTAGTACCGGGCAGGATGCCGACGATGTTGCGCAAGGTGATGTTGCCTTTCGGAAGACCGACATCCTGTTGCCAGGTCTGGAAATAGCTGTTGTCGTCTCCGCCGGGCAGCAGGCCGATCTGCTGGAATTGCTTGGCGATATACGATGCCGCTTCATCCAGTTCCGGTGTGCCCAGTTCGCGTCCTTTGAACGAATGGTGCGACAAGTGGGTGATATCCGCCATCATGCGGCTCTCGGAAAAAACCGGCGGCAATTCCGCCAGCGCCCGGCGCGGTTTGGTGATACCGGCGTGCGCCGTGAGCGCGGCATCGAGCGCGTAGCCGTCTTTTTGCCGCACTGGCTGCGACAGCGGCGATTGCAGAATCGGCCATTGGCCTTTGTCGATATTGGCCAGTTCGTCACCCTTGAACACCAGATAACTGTACTTGCGGTAATGCGGCAGTTTGTTGGCGAGCTCGGCGATGGCTTTTGGATTATCGGCGGCGACCCACAACAGGGTTTTGCTTGGGTCGGCGGGTTGCCGCGCGGTCAGTACTACGGCGTGACCGGCTTGCGGATAGCTTTTACGCTCCAGTTGCAGTTGCTGGCGCTGAACAGCGACGCCGCGATCCGCCAAAGCTTTTGGCAGCGCATCGGCGAAACGGTTTTGCCAGCCGAGAATCCAGACGGTGCGATCCTCCGGTAATGTTTTTAATTGATCGTCGGTGATGATTTCCAGTGGACTCGATTGGGTTTTTTGCCAGTTTGCTGCCAGTGCGCGGTATGCTTCCAGCACGGCTTTTTGTTCCTGCGCCGGCAAGATCAGCAGCGGCTTTTCCGCGCCGAGGCCTTGCGACAGCGCTGAGGGAATCTCGCGGCTATCGAGACGGCGGAACACGTCGAAACGCGGATCGAGGTCGATGCGCACCGGGCGATGGGCGAATGCCAGCTCGAACGTTTGTTTTTTCTGTTCGAGAACGATGTGCGATTCGACCGCCATATCTTCACCTTCCAGTGTGACGGCTAGCGGCATTTGCAGGCGGTACGGATCGCCCGGCTGGGTTTGTTCGACGGTGAGTGTGAGTTTATAACCACCGCCGTGCGGTTCGGCTTCGGTGCTGCGCAATACCAGATTCGGCGCACCGGTACGCTGCACCCATTGCTCGAATTGTTGTGTCAGATCCTTGCCGGTGACGGTGTTGAACGTCGCGAGCAAATCGGCAAACGTCGCTTGTTTGAATTTGAATTGCTGATAGAACCGCCGCAATAGCTTGGTGAACTCGTTATCGCCCAGTTCCAGCCGCAGCATGTGGAAAAACATCAGTGTTTTGCCGTAACCGACCGCTTCCGAGCTGGCACTATGGCGTGAGACGAAGCGGATGATCGGGAAATCCTTCTCCTTGTCAACGAAATCCGCGTATTTTTGCAGCACATCGCGGCGGTATTCCTCACCTTTGCCGCGCTGCTCGTTGATCAAATGATCGGCGAGATAAGCGGTCAAGCCTTCCGCCCAATTGCCCTTGGCGTAGTCTACGAACACGCCGTTGCCCCAGTAATTGTGCAGAATCTCGTGCGGGTACGACGAATGCAAGATGAACGGCAGACGGATCACCTTGGAGCCGAGCAGCGTGAACGACGGCATGCCGTAGCCGCTTTCCCAGAAATTCTCGACCAGTGCGAACTTGCTGTAAGGGTAGGGGCCGATCAGCTTGTTGTACATCGCGATGTACTGCGCGGTGGCGTCGAGATATTTCTGCGCCAGCGGTTGATCGGGGTTGCGCAAATACACCATTGCGTTGACCGCGCCGGCGGATTGCGCATAGCGTTGGAATTTCGCCGCGATCAAGTAGATATCGTCTTGCGGCTGCTGTTCTTCCCAAACGACATGCTGCGTCTCGCTGGCGCCGTTTTCGCGCACGAGCGATCCTTGACTCACCGCATCCCAGCCAGACGGCACTTGAATATCCAGACGGAACGACACCAGCGCATCACCAAAATGCGGATACCACGCGCTGGCGCTCGCCAGAAACACCCCCTTCGGCGAAATGACGCCCGGCGTCGAACCGAAACTGCGCGCATATTCCTGCCTCGGTCCTTTTACCTCATGATGGATCTGACCGCTGTATTGCAGCGTGAAGGTATCTCGCCCGGGCGGCACCGTCACCGTGTAATGCCGGATTGAAAGCGGCCGGGACTTCAGCGCCACCTCGTTGGCATCGGCTTCCAGCGCGGCATCCTGCACACCGCTAATCGCCAGCCCGGCGTGCAAATAGAATTCAAGCCGCACGGATTCTTTGGCATCGCGCACGTGCTCCGGGATTTGAATCCGGTCGGAAACGCGAATTCCGGATGTATCCGGCGACAATTGGATTTCCATGTGGTGGTGGAATGTTGTGTTGCTGGCTCCAGCCATCAGGCTATGGAACAGGAGAACGGTGAGAATTAAGCAGGCGGCGGCGAGTTTTAATGATTTTTGCATGTTATTAGACGGGCTTTAACGGATTCTGATAATTACCGGGGATTTCACGGTACGGTGAGCATCATATCAAACATCCTATGTCCTTGATTCACACAAAATAGAGAAAAATATTACAAATCCAATCGGCTAAAAAACTGAACTAAAATGTGACGGCGTAATTTTTATGTGCCTTGAATGTTAACCAGCCGTCCGTTTTGATAAACGATTATAGGAAAGTAGCAACATGAAGACAGACACTGACAATTTGCAGAAAAAAGCCCAAAGAATGAATTTTCTTCTACTTTCCACACTGTTCAGTATTTTTCTCTTCACGGCATTTCAAGTCTTTGCAATGGATGTATCAATGAAACCCATCTCCGATAAACTCAAAGTGCAATCCAGTGAAACACGATGGATTAAGTTGGGCGCGGGCTATCGCGGTTCTGGTATATGGATGGAGGACCGTAACGGCGGTAATTTTGGCAACGGTATCTACAGTAATGATAATGCGCGTATTTATTTGAATGCACAGCTTAATGAGTATGTGAAGTTCGAAGTCAATACCGACTGTTTCTGGTGTAATAATACTTACGCCGGGGCTAATCCCAAAATGACCTATAACATTCTCGATGCGATTGCAAAATTCGAATATAACCGTTATTTCAATATCTGGGGTGGTCGTATGCTAGTGCCAACCGAGCGGGGGGAATTAAGCGGTCCTTTTTTTCAAGCAACTCATGATGCTTTCAAAACACCTTTCTTTTCACAAGACTTCAGCACTAAATTCGGTGACGGCGGCGCTGGGCGTTATGGTCGTAGCGATGGTATAACTTTCTGGGGGAATGCGGAGCCGAAGGTTGTGCCGGGAACACTGGGTTACGCTATGGGGGTCTATCGCGGACTGGAATCGTCGAATACTGCGGGTCCCAATCAAGGCGGTTCGGTGCTTGCCGCTGCACGTGTCACTTATAATTTCCTGAATCCAGAAAAGAATCCGGGTTATTACACCTCCAGCACATATTATGGTAAAGCAGGAGATATTCTGGCGTTGGCGTTCGGTATGTCGTACCAGAAAAATGGCGCCGGATCGTTTGCACACCGCAGTGATTTTCTCGGTTTTACAGGAGACTTGCTGTTTGAAAAAGTACTTCCTAAAAATATGGGTGTAGCGACCCTTAACTCAGAATATAAGCAATTTTATGCGAATTACAACGTTGCCGCATTTAGTGATAAGGATTGTTTTTGCATGTTTGACGGCAAATCGTGGACGGTCACAGGTCTTTATATGCTACCAACCAAAATCGGTATCGGACATTTTCAGCCTTATGGCCGGTTTACCAGTATTCAACCGAATCACAGTAGCAATCGAGAAGAAATCGAAGGCGGTATGAATTATATTATCGACGGCTTCAATGCACGAATCTCGGCATACTACCAACATGGTGACCTGGTCTCGAAAGGCTTGAATTACGCGCCGGGTGTGACGGGAAAGGCGCTTGATGTTTTTAAAATTTCTTTCCAATTGCAGATTTAGATTCCGCAAGAACACGTTCGGTAAATGATCATGCGTATGCTGTTATCCACATTTCCAGAAGAATCACCTACTCAGCAGCAGAATTTAACGGTTGTGAGCGACCGCGAGTCACTGCACGAGGTTTTGCCGCAAGCTGGGATTAGTTGCGATAAGCCGCTGCAAGCAAAATTAGCATTGGAGTTTGCACACATTGACGGTGCTTCTCGTCTGGTGGCGCGGAATCACTTCGGTCCGCTGCTGGTGCAAAAACCGCTCTATCCGGAAGGCCGGGAAGTTTGTCATGCCGTCATCATTCAT
>JBDHRU010000264.1:0-2601 GCA_039807765.1 Nitrosomonas sp.
ATCATAATGAATTTACTAGAGAAAATTGATGCGGCCGCTGCTGCAAGAAAGGCGCTTTTGCCTAATGGCGTGGGTGCATTTGGTATTCCGATCGAAGAAGTTTATTCTGCAACCGAAGCGAGAATCGGTGACCGCCGCGTACTTCTGCTTGGGACCAATAATTATTTGGGATTAACTTTTGCTCCTGAATGCATCCAGGCGGCTCATGAAGCTATTGACAAGGAAGGCACGGGAACGACGGGTTCGCGAATGGCTAACGGCAGTTACTTCGGTCATCGTGCGCTCGAAAAAGAATTTGCTGATTTTTATCAATGCAGCTCCAGCATTGTATTTACAACCGGTTATCAAGCGAATCTGGGTACCATTTCCGGCCTGGTCGGCCCAGGGGATACGGTATTGATCGATGGTGATTCGCACGCGAGTATTTACGATGGTTGTATTCTCAGCGGTGCGGATATCATTCGCTTCAAACACAATGACGTAACCGATATGGAAAAACGGCTGCGCCGTTTGGGCGATCGCGTTGAGACTACATTGATTATCGCTGAAGGGATTTACAGTATGCTCGGCGATCAAGCGCCTTTAGCCGAGATCGTTAAACTAAAAAATGCCTATGGTTGTATCCTGTTATTGGACGAGGCGCACTCGCTCGGTGTGCTGGGCGAAACCGGTCAAGGCCTTGTTGAAAAGACGGGTTTGTTGCAAGAAGTGGATTTCATTACCGGTACGTTCAGTAAGAGTTTATGCAGTATTGGCGGATTTTGTGTGAGTAATCATCCGCAGCTTGAGCAACTGCGCTACATCAGTCATCCGTATATTTTTACCGCATCGCCCTCTCCCGCAACGATTGCATCGACCCGTGCGGCATTGGAGTTGTTACGTAAGGGCAGTCACTTACGCAAACAATTATGGGATAACTGCACGCAATTATATTCAGCGCTCAAGGAAGCCGGTTATGTTCTTGGTCCGGATCCTGGGCCGGTCATCGCTGCTGTCGTAGATACGCCGCAACAAGCGCTTCTGTTGTGGCAACAGTTGCTCGAACATAATATTTATGTGAATTTGATTTTGCCGCCTGCTGCGCCCGAAGGTAAATCTCTGGTGCGATGCAGTGTGAACGCCGCCCATACCGAAGATCAGATCCGCTATGTGGGCGATACTTTTGCCAAGTTATACAGCGTAATCAGTTCGCATTCATAAGTTTCCAGAATCTTGATTGGGTATCTGCCGATTCGCGATCATCAATCAAGAAAATTTCTAAGCGCATCGGGTTTCTAACGGGCAGCTAAGCCTAGGCAAGGCTCATATTCAGGGTACTTCTATGAAAATAGCGCGGCTATCGGTCTTTGCACTTTTATTGTTTTTATTGCAAGGCAATGTTTTCGGGCTAAGTATTACATACGAAGGTTTTGAGTGTCAGAGTGCTATCGATACAGAAGACCCGACTCCGGATAATGCAACATCTGTACAAAGCAGATTTGAAGTCATAGAAGATTCCGGTGGCGGGGTGTACCGGTTGCGTTTAACCGGCGGCATTCCCCGTTTTGGCAATAACAATCGTACCGTCTGCATCGACAAAGCCACAGCGATCGGGTATTCCGGAATTCCGGACATTGATGGCTTGCCGCAGCCATTGGATTCGATTGATGCGACGGCTTATTTTAACGGCCAGGAACTGATCATTGTTGTCAGTTCCATGTATACCGACCTGAGTGCAAGGAGATATCCCCTTTCGGCATTCAGTACAAGCCTCATTTTTACTTTCACCAACACATTGGTCTTCAAGTTTAATTCCGCAACATCCTCGTTTAGCTTAACCAAGTTGTTTCGTAACCGGGGGTTCACACAAACCAACGGCTCGACAAACTCAATAACACCATTTCTTGAAACCGTTTTGCCGTCGTTTAACAAGGAAGCGCGGGATAAGCCGAGGATTTTGACCCCGCTCTCCGCTATCGAATATCAATTGGAGAAGTGATTTTTCAGCACTGAGTTGATTCAGGGAAACGCTGATTATTGACGATGCGAGTGAATCACTTCGTTATGCGGTGCTTGCTCTTTCCCTTTCCTTCCTTTGTCTACTTTGCTGATATGTCCCGGCTGTATTGTGCCGTGCGCCTTGTGCTTCATCTCGTCCACCGAATTAATTCGCGGCTCCCTAGCGGATAAAACTCGGAATTGAAAAACGATGCGGTTTTTGAGTGCTGGCTAGCGCAATGGATCGCTTGCGTAAATATTATCCGGTGAAATTTCTACCGGAATACAGTTGTGCTCGTTGACAATTTATCGCGGCATTGCAGTCGCCGCTTCATAATTAATTTATTCGGATTGCGTTATGCTCAGAAAAGTGTGATAGTTCACATCGCAACATTATAAGTTAGTCCAATAACCATAAATAAAATCAAGTATGTTGCTGTAGCTTCGGGGGACTAATTAGGTAAGGCAATGAAGTTAAATGAGTTTGTCATTGAAATGTGCATTTTGTGCAGATTTGATGACTTTTTAAGCTTTATATTATTTACTATGGAGGGTAGCAATGAAATTTAGTAAGATCAGTAAATTAGTGGCTTATACTATTCTTTTGTTATCAGTCGGATTGTT
>JBDHRU010000001.1:0-50663 GCA_039807765.1 Nitrosomonas sp.
CTGACGGATTTGCCGGTGATTACGTTCGGCCAATCGCAGCAAGTCAAGGTCGGCGATGTCGTGCTGGCGGTCGGCAATCCTTTCGGTGTCGGGCAAAGCGTTACCATGGGGATTGTCAGCGCATTGAGCAGGAGCCGGGTCGGTATCAATACCTTCGAGGATTTCATTCAAACCGACGCGCCGATCAATCCGGGCAATTCCGGCGGTGCATTAACCGATACGTCGGGTAATTTGATCGGTATCAATACGGCGATCTATTCGCGCAGCGGCGGCTCGCTTGGTATCGGGTTCGCCATTCCGGTGCATATTGCCAAGCAGATCATGGAGCAGATCGTGCAAACCGGCAGCGTGATCCGCGGCTGGCTCGGCGTCAGCATGCAGGATATGACCCTGGAATTGGCGGAATCTTTCGGGCTGGAAGAGCCGAACGGGGCGCTGATTGCCAGTGTGCTGAAAGACGGTCCGGCGGACAAGGCTGGCATCAAGACCGGTGATATTCTGATTGGAATAGCAGGCAAGCCGCTCAAGAATTCGTCCGAGATGCTGAATGTGGTAGCCGCGTTGCCGCCGGGTGAAACCGTCACGGTTACGGTCATCCGTAACAAGCGGGAGAAATCGATCCCGGTCAAAGTCGGCGTGCGTCCTAAACAAAAATAGCCGCCCATAAAAATTTCAACCTGATGCCATGCAAAATTCATGAAAAATCTCTTACCCGCTAACGGATTGCTATCCGTCATCGCGCAGTGGTTCAGCGCTAATATTTTGGCGCTCGGACGGGAAATGCGCTTGTCCTATTTGCCGCCGCTGATGGTGTATGTGGCTGCCGGTATTTCCGGTTTGACCGGGATTGTGGGCACGTTTTACGTCAAAGAAAAGCTCGGTCTTTCCGCCGAATTTCTGGCGGCGCTCGGATTCTGGATGATGTTGCCGTGGGCGCTCAAGATGCCGCTGGGGCATCTGGTCGATCTGGTATGGCGCTGGAAAAGTTTGCTGGTGTATCTGGGCGCCGGTTTGATCATGTTCAGTCTGCTGATCATGGTCGGCTTGCTTGGGCACACCGAAGCGATGGTTGCGATCGCACCGGTTGAAACCTGGTATGTATTGTCTGCGCTGCTGGCGCCGGTCGGCTACGTGCTGCAGGATGTGGTCGCCGATGCCATGACCGTCGAGGCGGTGCCGCGCGTTGACGAAAACGGTAATAAGTTGGATGCAGAGAAACGCAAGCTCATGCATGTCACTATGCAAACCTTGGGACGTGTCGCTATCATCGGCGGCGGCGTGCTGGTCTCCGTCGCCAACGTTTTTTTATTGCGCGACGCGGGATCGATGTCCGAAGCGGAGAAGGGCGCAGTGTATTTGCTGGTTTATGAGCTGGCTTTGATCATTCCCGCCGTTTCCATTTTCGGTGTCATGTTTGCCTCGTGGCTGCAGCGGCGCGAGCGCAAGCGTTTTCTTGCACAGGGACATAGCCGACAGGAGGTGGATCGATTACTCGGCATGCACTCGGAGGCGCCTGCAATCAACTGGTGGATTCTCGGCGGCGGATTGGTTTTTACTATGATGTCACTGGGTGTGGGTGTCAGCGGTGTATCCGGCGGCGAGGAAATCGTGTTTGCCATTTCCATGGCAATTATCGTATTTCTGATGTGGCGATTGACCGGAGAACTGGAGCCCGAAGCGCGCAATGTTCTGGTGGGAACTGCGCTGATGATTTTTGTTTTTCGTGCGATTCCCAGCCCCGGCGCGGGCTCTACTTGGTGGATGATCGATGTGCTCGGGTTCGATCAGCAGTTTCTGGCGGTGTTATCGCTGATCGGCGCGGTGCTGACATTATTCGGCATGTTCATTTTCCGCCGCTTCATGGCGGAACGTTCGATTGCTTATATCATCGCTTTTCTCACCATCGTCAGCAGCTTCCTGTCGCTGCCAATTGTCGGTATGTATTTCGGTTTGCACGAATGGACGGCAGCGGTCACGGGCGGTGTCGTCGACGCACGTTTCATTGCATTGGTCGATACCGCACTGGAGTCGCCGCTGGGGCAAATTGCCATGGTGCCGATGCTGGCCTGGATTGCTAATTCCGCGCCGGAGAAACTCAAGGCAACCTTCTTTGCCGTGATGGCGTCATTTACCAATCTGGCTTTGTCAGCTTCGCAGCTGGGCACCAAATATCTCAATCAGATTTACGAAGTGAAGCGTGAAGTGAAAGATATGGCGACCGGTCAGATTCTGGTTCCCGCCGACTACAGCGAACTGGGACATTTACTGATTACCGTCACGATTATCGGCTTCGTGTTGCCGCTGATCACGATTTTGTTAGTCAAGCATTCCCGTTTCCGCAACGCTTGATTGATTCTCAAGTTCGCTGACGGGATCCTTCATAACTGGCGGATTGGATCTCTCCGGAGGTTTTTTTATTTGTGTAATTACATCGTTTCAATGCCGGTTATGCGATAATCCTCACAATCGGCTATAAAGTATGAGTTCATGTATAAAACGATTGAAAATTATGTTGGTAACACACCTCTAGTAAGACTCAAGCATCTACCCGGAAAAACCCAGAATGTTATTCTTGCCAAACTTGAAGGCAATAATCCAGCCGGCTCAGTGAAAGACCGTCCGGCTCTGTCGATGATTTCCCATGCACAGAAGCGCGGTGAGATCAAACCGGGCGACACCCTGATCGAGGCAACCAGCGGCAATACCGGTATCGCGCTGGCGATGGCTGCTGCTATTATGGGGTATCGCATGGTGTTGATCATGCCGGAAAACCTCAGTATCGAGCGGCGCCAATCGATGAGCGCCTATGGCGCGGAGATCATTCTGACACCGAAGAGCGGCGGCATGGAACAGGCGCGCGATCTGGCGGAAAAAATGCGCGCCGAAGGGCAAGGCATCATTCTCGATCAATTTGCCAATCCGGATAATCCGCTGGCACATTATGAAGGTACGGCGCCGGAAATCTGGCGCGACACACAAGGAAAAATCACGCATTTTGTCAGCAGCATGGGAACGACCGGAACTATCATGGGATGCTCGCGATTCTTCAAGGAGCAGCCAACACCGGTGAAAGTGATCGGGGTGCAACCGGAAGAAGGTGCGCAGATTCCCGGTATCCGCAAATGGTCGCTGGCGTATTTGCCGAAAATTTTCGACGCCAAGCAAGTCGATGAGATGATTTATGTTTCCCAATCCGAAGCGGAAGACATGACACGCCGCCTGGCACGCGAGGAAGGGATTTTCGCCGGCATTTCATCCGGTGGCGCGTTGGCGGCGGCGCTGCGTGTATCTGCTGCGGCTGAAAACGCCGTGATCGTTTTCATCGTGTGCGATCGCGGCGATCGTTATTTGTCGACCGGCGTTTTCCCCGCTTAGGGAAAAGAAGCCGGTATGAGGTATCATTGCAGCTTAGTATTCAATTCATAATGCTAAACGATAATTTTTCGCTTCCCGTTCGTGTTTATTATCAGGATACGGATGCGGGTGGCGTGGTCTATCATTCGATTTATCTGAATTTCCTGGAGCGGGCGCGCTATGAGTGGTTCAGGGCTTTAGGGTTCAATGTGCATGCGTTGAGTGAAGTTCATAAGATATTGTTCATGGTGCGCGCATTGGAGATTGAATATTTAAAACCGGCCGTACTGGATGATCTACTGCAGGTGTCGGTCGCGGTTACCGAAGTTGGCGGGAGCCGCATCGCATTACTGCAGGAAATCACATGCAGTCATGTCAAGCTAGTGAATGCCACGGTCCAGGTGGTGTGTGTCGGTGCGGAAACGCTCAAACCAACGCGTATTCCTGCGCCATTACGTGAGAAAATTAGGAAAGTCGCATGAACACAACAGTAACACAAGATTTGTCATTTCTACATCTGATCACTAGCGCCAGCGTGCTGGTGCAACTGGTGATGTTGATTCTGGTCATGATTTCGCTCTCGTCGTGGTGGTTTATTTTCCGCAAATTGTTTGTCATTCGCTATGAAATAAAGAAAACCGATGATTTCGAGGATGTTTTTTGGCGCGGCGCCGATTTGAATGCGCTGTATCAGCGCACGACCAGTGCCCGCTATGAATCAGGCAGCCTGGAGCGTATTTTCGCCGCCGGTTTCGGCGAATTTAACAAGCACCCTGCCGGATCTGATTTGGAAGCGATAATGGAAAGCACGCGCAGAGCCATGCGTGCTACGTATCAGCGTGAAATGGATTATCTGGAATCGCATTTATCGTTTTTGGCTACCGTCGGGTCGGTCAGTCCTTACATTGGCTTGTTCGGTACCGTATGGGGCATTATGAATTCCTTCCGTAGTTTATCGAGCGTCACCCAGGCAACTATCGCCCATGTCGCGCCGGGGATTGCCGAGGCGTTGATTGCCACCGCGATGGGATTGTTCGCGGCGATTCCGGCTGTGGTTGCTTATAATCGCTACGCCAGCAGAACCGATCAACTGGCGACGCGCTTTGAAAGTTTCATGGAAGAATTATCCAATGTGTTGCAACGGCGAGCAGCTGAATAAACAAGACTGAGAGGTTGTTATGGCGCGTCGTGCCAAGCATAGATTGATGAATGAGATCAATGTGGTGCCCTACATTGATGTGATGCTGGTGCTGTTGATCATTTTTATGATTACAGCACCGATGATTAATCACGGACAAATTGAGTTGCCGCAAATCGGCAAATCGCTGGCGACACCGGCGGCGCCACTGGAAGTGATCATCAAGGCGGACGGTAGCCTTACGTTGCGCGATCGCGCCAAGTCAGTTGCGGAGCAGAAAGTCGACCGGAAACAGTTGATCGAAGCGATCAAGCAGAAGCAGGCGCAGAATGCCGAGCAACCGGTTGTTATCGCGGCGGATAAGAATGTGCGCTACGAAGAAGTCATCAAAGTGATGGATATTCTGCAGCAGAACCAGGTGCAGAAAGTCGGTCTGCTGACTCAACAAAAATGAACGATTGCTCATGAGTTCGAGCGACCCGCGCAATTCTCCTCATTCCGAACCAAGATCATTACTCGCGGGTGTACTGGCGGTGCTGGTGCATGTGGTGTTTATTGCATTTTTGATCTTCGGCGTGAGCTGGAAAGATCATCCGCCGGAAGGGATGGTGGTTGATATTTGGACTGAATTACCCAAGCCTATTCAGGAGCCGGTAAAAACGCAAGCACCGCCGAAGCAGCCAAAGCCTGCACCGGAGCCTGTAAAACCTCAGCCTGAGCCGGAGCCACCCAAACCGGAACCGGTGAAGCCTGTGCCACCCAAAGCAACCGTGGCGCCGCCGGTCAAAAAACCGGATATCGCGATAAAGGAGAAGCCGGAGCCGGTCAAGGAAAAACCGGATTTGGAAGCGCAAAAGAAAAAGGAACAGGAAAGATTAAAGGAACTGGAAAAGCAAAAAGAGCTTGAAAAAAAGAAAGAGTTGGAGAAAAAGAAGGAATTAGAAAAGCAGAAAGAGCTAGAGAAGCAAAAAGAAGTCGAGAAGCAGAAAGAACTGGAAAAACAGAAAGAATTAGCAAAACAGAAGGAAATAGAAAAGCAGCAAGCACTGGAAAAGCAGAAGGAATTACAGAAGCAAAAAGAACAAGAGCTGGCGGCGCAACGGCAGCGTGAGCAGGAAGCTAAAGTGCAGCGCGAGGCGGAAGCGCGCGCCGCACAGCAGGCTGCGGCAAAGAATCAAGTGACGGGCGAAATCGGTAAGTACAAAGGGTTGATTCAAGCCAAAATAAAAAGCAGAACCGTGATGCCGCCGGATTTGCCGGGTAATCCGGTCGTGGAATTCAATGTTACCCTGCTGCCGGACGGTGATGTTCTGGATGTCAGGTTGATCAGAAGTAGCGGTCACGCATCTTTTGACAGTGCAGTCGAGCGCGCGATCTTCTTGTCCAAGCCGCTGCCGTTACCGCCCGATCCTGCGCTGTTTCATGAGTTCCGCAGCCTGAATATTAAGGTGCATTATCGTGAATGATTGTTATAATCAGCCGGTAATTTTTTGTTTTTTGAAAATTTAATCGCTATGTCAATTTATTGGTTCAAGTCTATCCGTAGTGCATGGATTCTTTTTTTATGCCTGATCAGTATGTATTCGCATGCACAACTGAATATCGAAATTTTCGGCGGCGGCGCATCGCGTATTCCCATTGCGATCGTTCCTTTTGCCGATGAAAATAAACTGCAGCAAAGCATCACGCCGATCATCGGCGCCGATTTGCAACGCACCGGTTTGTTCAAACTGGTCGATCCCGCCGGCTTATCACCGCATGCGCCAGCGGAAGTCGTATATGCCGACTGGGTTAACCGCGGCGTGAATGCATTGGTGATTGGGCGCGTGGTTGCGCTATCCAGCGAGCAAGTGGAAATACAGTTCCGTTTGATGGATGTTGCCAAGAAATCGCAATTGACCGGTTTGGCGATTACGGTTCCCACGACACAATTACGCGCGGCAGCGCACCGTATCGCCGATGTCATTTACGAGGCACTGACCGGCGATGTGGGCGTTTTCAGCACACGGATCGCTTACGTGCTCAAACGCGGCAGTAAATATGCCTTGCAGGTTGCCGATTCCGATGGTTATAACGCGCAATCGATCATTGAATACACCGAGCCGATCATTTCACCGGCATGGTCGCCGGATGGCGGTCAGTTGGCCTACGTCTCTTTTGAAAATAAGAAACCCATTGTTTATGTGCAGACATTGGCAACGCGCGAACGCAGAGCGGTTGCCAGTTTCAAAGGCAGCAACAGCGCGCCGGCGTGGTCTCCTGACGGCAAGAGACTGGCCGTGGTATTGACCGGACAAGGCGGATCGCAAATTTTCCTGGTAAATGCGGACGGCAGCGGTTTGCAACGGTTGAGCAAAAGCTCCGGAATCGATACCGAGCCGAGTTTTTCTCCCGATGGCCGCTACATCCTGTTTACATCCGATCGCGGCGGCAGTCCGCAAATTTACCGCATGCCGGTAACCGGCTCGGAGTCCGCTAATGCCGAACGTCTCACTTTTGAAGGCAGCTACAATGTCAGCCCGGATTATAGCCGTGACGGTAAAAGCTTCACTTTTATTCATCGCAGCAATGGTCAATTTAACGTGGCGGTACAGGAAATCGGTTCGCGGCAAGTGCAGATATTAACGAATTCCAAATTTGATGAATCCCCAAGTTTTGCACCCAATGGCAAGATGATCTTGTATGCGACCGAGATTAACGGGCATGGTATATTATCCGCCGTTTCCAGAGATGGGCAGACCAGACAGCATCTGTCGGTGCAAACAGGCGATATCCGGGAGCCGGCATGGGGCCCCTTGCCAAAATGGAAGTAATGCATAATTTTTAATCACGAGGAGTTAATAATGAGGAAGTTATTAGGTGTTTCATTGATCGTTTTGTTATCGGCGTGCGCTAGTCAAACCACGCAACCCGAAGTAGATGACCTCGCCGCAGGCTCGGAGGGTAGCGGCGGTGGCGGCATGAGCAGCAGCGATTTGGGGGGGAGCGGTTCGGGCAGGCCGGGTTATTTCAGTCAGCTGAATGATCCCAACAGCATTTTGTCGCAGCGCAGCGTTTATTATGATTTTGATAGTTACACAGTCAAAAGCGAATACCGTGAGCTGGTGTCGGCGCACGCCCGGTTCTTGCGCGATAACGCCAGCGCCAGCGTGATTCTGCAAGGAAACACCGATGATCGTGGCAGTCGTGAATACAATCTGGCGCTAGGTCAGCGCCGCGCGGATAGCGTCAAGAACATGATGACCTTGGCGGGTGCTCGTGATGCGCAAATCGAATCCGTCAGCTTGGGAGAAGAAAAACCGCGCGCAATGGGTCAAGGCGAGTCCGCCTGGAGTCAGAACCGCCGTACCGACATTCTGTACCGGGGCGAATAAGTATGTTGATACGCGCTTTCCTTTTGCTGGTATTGCTGAGTAGTAATGTCAGCCATGCCACATTGTTTGGCGATGATGAAGCACGCGAGCAGGTTGATGCATTACGTAAACAGGTCAAGGAAATGGGAGCGCGTATTGCTAAGATGGAACAAGCGCTGAATAGCCAGGCATTACTGGAGCTCTACAGCAAAGTTGAATCGCTGGAACAGGAACTGGGAAAGCTGAATGGGCAGATAGAAATGCTAAGTAACGATAATGCGCTATTGCAAAAGCGGCAGCGGGACTTTTATATCGATCTGGATAACCGGTTACGCGCGATTGAGCAGCCGGACAAGCGAACCCCTTCTTCTCATCATCCGGCGCCTAAAAGCACGCCGCACAGTATGATCGAGCCTGCGCCAAAAGAACGGCATGCGGCTGTTGTAGCACCGGCCGATGCGGCAGCCGCAACGGAATTGCCATTTGCCGTTGAAACGGATTCCGCGGTGGCTGTGGATTCCGGTCCGGTAGCGGCAAATGAGCAGGCGCCCGCCGGTGCAACAGAAAACAGCGCGTATAAAGGAGCGTATGATCTATTCAAGAATGGTGAATACGCTAACGCGATCGCGCAATTTGAAAGTTTCCTGGAAAATTACCCGCAATCCAGCTTGGCGCCGGGCGCTGCTTATTGGATCGGCAATGCGCGCTATGCGTTGCGGGATTACCAATTGGCGATCGATGCACAGAAAAGATTGATCAGCAAATACCCCAACAGCAATAAAGTGCCGGACGCCTATCTGAATATCGCCACCAGTCAGCTGGAAATGGGTGATAGCAAGGCCAGCAAGCACACACTGGAAAGTATACTGGCGAAATATCCGCAAAGCGATGCAGCAAAAAAAGCCAAGCAACGTTTGACCAACATCAAGTAAGTTTCCGGCTTGAACAAATAGCCAATCAATCGCAGTTTTCCGCATCATCTACCCAAGTAATATAATCGGTATCTTTTCTGCAGGCGATCAACATGATGCAAGCGTTAGCAACGACAGTCCTGCGTATCAGTGAAATTTTCTTTTCATTACAAGGCGAAACCAGCCGGATCGGTTTGCCGACCGTTTTCGTGCGTCTGACGGGCTGTCCTTTACGTTGCGGCTATTGCGATACGGCGTATGCCTTTAGCGGCGGCGAGAATCGTTCGATAGCGGAAATTTTGCATCAAGTCGCCCGGTATAAGACAAATTACGTCACCGTTACCGGTGGCGAGCCGTTGGCGCAGAAAGCATGTCTGGTCTTGCTGACGGCGTTATGCGATGCGCAGTATTCGGTATCGCTCGAGACCAGCGGTGCGCTGGATTTATCCAGCATCGATACAAGGGTATCAAAGATCATGGATATCAAAACACCCGGTTCGGGTGAAGTCACCAAGAATAACTGGAACAACCTCAACTACTTGACACCGCACGACGAAATCAAGTTTGTACTGTGCGACGAAGCCGATTATCGCTGGGCGTGTGAGCAGATTGAAAGTAGACAATTGCAATCGATAGGTCCGATCCTTTTTTCCCCGGTGTATGAGAGCCTCGATCCTGCCCAATTGGCATCCTGGATTTTGCGCGATCAAATGCCGGTCAGAATGCAGATTCAATTGCACAAACTGCTGTGGGGCGAAGGGCCGGGGCGATGAAAAGTGCCGTGGTATTGCTGTCCGGCGGATTGGATTCCGCAACAGTCTTGGCGATTGCACGCAACCAAGGTTTTCAATGTCATGCGTTGAGCGTCGATTATGGACAGCGTCACCGGTCGGAACTTGATGCCGCGCAAAAGATTGCACACTCACTCGGTGCTCACCGGCACCAGATTATCAAACTCGATTTGACTGCTTTTGGCGGGTCGGCGCTGACCGATCAAGCAATTGCAGTTCCAACCGCCGGAGAAAAAGCGGAAATTCCGGTTACCTATGTGCCTGCCAGAAACACGATTATGCTGTCGCTGGCGTTGGCTTGGGCGGAAACGCTGCAAAGCCAGGATATTTTTTCCGGTGTGAATGCGGTTGACTATTCCGGTTACCCGGATTGCCGCCCGGAATACATTCAAGCCTTCGAACGGATGGCGAATTTGGCGACTAAGGCGGGTGTTGAAGGTAAAAAACTCACCTTTCATGCGCCGCTGATGCACTTGGCCAAAAAAGAAATCATCCGAACAGGAATTGCGCTGGGTGTTGATTACAGCTTGACGGTTTCTTGCTATCAAGCGGATGAAGCGGGGCGAGCGTGCGGCATTTGTGATTCTTGCCGCATTCGCAAAACTGGATTCGAAGCTGCGGGCGTAATCGATCCGGCCTGCTATCGATCATAAGCTAAGGAAAATCAGCGCTTCCCTAACGCTTGATCGATGAAACCTGATGTAGTCAGGTTTATTTTTTCTGCGTGGCGTTTTTTTTGCCTTCCTGGCGCATTTTGTTTTCGAGTTTTTCCATTTGCTCAGGTGTTAATACAGCTTTCAAACCAGATCGTGTTTCTTCTTGAATGGATTGCAATTTTTTACGTTCTTCGTTGAAAACAGCTTCAACTTTCTTTTTTTCTGTGTTGAGGATGGTTTCAACTTTGCTGCGCTGCGTTTCATTCAACCCCAATTCTTTCGTCATCCGGTTAATGGCATCGCGGTTGTCTGCGGGTGAACTGTTCTTTTGCGCATGTGTGGCAGAAACCGTAAAAAATAGCACCAAGATCAGCATTGCAGGGATTGTTTTTCTTAGCATCATGGACTCCTCGATTGGGTGATAAATTCTCAGGATGAGATTTTGTGTGCGAAGGAAAATATTCTCGGTTGCAATCTTCTACAACCGGAGAATATTTCTTATTGTCTTATTGCATCGGATGGATGTTCGGCATTCTATTTTAGAAAAGGCCGGAAATAGAACGCGCCAATCCATTAGTCAATTCAACTGCGGCTTCTTCGTACTGCAAATTCGCTTTGTTGGCCGTGCTCACCACGCGCGTGCGAAATTTGTTCATTTCGCTGACTTTTGTCGAGGATTGTCTGCGAGCACCCCCTATACCTTGTTTTGCATCCTGTCGTCGGTCTTCGCGGACAATGACGCCATCTTCGGCGCGCTCCGCGATCTCGACATCGGTAATCGCCATAAATGTGACATCTTTAACAGAGGCATCTGCAATGGTGCTGACAACACCGAATGCCGCCGCACCGGCCAGCCCACCAATACCGGCGCCCGTCCAGCCGCCCATCGCTGCGCCAGTGGCTGTTCCCACAGCAGCACCCAAGGCTGCGCTACCCATGCCGCCATATCCCGCTCTGAGCGCGGCTTCCGCGGCGGTGGGGCTGGCTTTGTCGACACTCAGCACGTTGGCTTGCAGCCAGTAATGAGCTTCTTTCGGATTGGTGGTGATACGGTAGCCGCGGCCTTCCAATGCCCGGGCGACTGTGGCGGTGATATCGAAATTGGTTTTGTCGGAAGTATTGCGAATACTCAGGTAAACGACTTTTTTATCCGGTTCGACGGGATCCAGAAAAATAGAATCGCTCATTTTGGTTTGTACATCCAGATCCTTTTTGGCAATCGATGTATGAACTGCGGCGCACCCGCTTAAAATCAAAGAACATAGCGCGATCCCTGATAGTATCCAGGTTTTCTTGTTAACGGAGTACTCCATTTCATTTTCCTTTTAACGATTGAATAAAGAATTAAATTGCTTAAATGATTAAGCCAGCTTGCCGGTTATTTTGCAGCGCAGAAACCGGTAAAAATTACCAGCCGTAATAATACGGCAGATAATTGCCGGCGCCATATAGGCCGCCGTAATACGGCCGCCTATAACCACCGAAATAGCTGCCGTAGCCATAATTCTGTCCCAAAACACAGCCTAGACCGAAACAACCTGGCTGATAGTTTGGCGTTTTAGTCGGTGTACCTCTATCGGTGGCTTCCTTCAGCGCTTTCGTTAGCGTGGCGTCATCCGGGACACTAAAAGGCTTGCCGGCAGTTTCGGCATTGAATTGTCTTTGAATCTCGCTGACATCCTGTGCGGTAACCGTGCTACTCACAAGAAATGCTGCAAGAATTGCATAAAAAAAAGTGATAACTTTTGTTGAGCGCATCGCACACCTCCTGATTGCAAATGAATGAATAATATTATCAAATCGAGAGTTTGCCGTCTTGAGTATTTTTAATACCGAATCAATGATTTGTTTAAAATACGATATGAATCGGGAGGCATGGAAAAACTACTCATTCAGCGCAGCTGAATGAGTAGTTATCTATTCATGAATTACTTTATTCTAGAATGCTATATTCCTGAAATTTCCTGAAAATACACCGGTTACTGGTGCAAAAGATGGCTGAAAAGCAGAAATTGATGTGGCTGCTGGATTGATATTATTAAAAATAAACTTTACTTTGACTGGCACACCTTGAATCATATTGAATCTTAAGCTATCAGAGCCCGATTGATCGAGCGCAGTCACAGTGGATGGGCTGTATTCGTTACCTAGATTATCAAATAGTTTACTTGGGGAAGCAGCGGTACTACTACTGGGGGGATATACATTACTTGCACCTGCTGCTGCCATTGCTTGGTCTTTATTGATACTAGTAACCTTTGTCATGCAACTGATTTGATTATATCCAGACAGAGAACACCCCATAAAATCAACTTTTACACCATTAAATGTCATAGTTTCTAGCGCTGTTTCTGAAAAAGAAGTGTCCTTCAAAGTAGCGTCCAGGATCGTGAAAGTCCCATTGGCTAAATCCAGTTGCAGCGTAACGCTGTCATAAACTGTCGATCCATCGACTGAAACTTCGCGCATGACAAGGTTACCGGTTTTGCTGGTAAAGTTGACGATAGCGAAACAGGTGCTGCTGCTCAACAGCAGCGTTAAAATCAAAGCTATTTTCTTCATTTATTTTTATTCCCTTAATGAGTGAGATAAATGTTGCCGGGGACAATCCGGCTATCGATTCCGTGCCTGGGCATCGTCATATCAGCCGAAATAAAATGAGGCTCCGTTGAAAAAAGATTCCTCTTATTCTTAGCAGATGAAAAAGCCGCGTGCATTGTAAGGGAAAGTTGTCACAAAATGAATGCGTTATTTGTAATTTTATCGAGTAATTGATGGTAGAGTGGGATAGCCAGAGAACTCAGTCATTATGGTAGAAAATTCTTTCTACTACCTAGCTCCTTTGATTTAATGTAGGGGGGAAGGGATTATCCAGTATGATTCTTACCGACTTAAACATCGCAAGGAAGCGTTCGAAATTTAAAATGCGCCGCTTTTTAACTGGAAGCTCTGGGATTTTGATAAAGTCATAATTTTTGAGAGCTGATCGGCAAAAATCCAGGTTAATTGATGTTCTTTTCAATCAGTTGCTGACTGATTTTCATTGGTTCTTTTTTATTAAAATAAGCAGCTTTGCGCGAAAAATCCTGTCCCAGTAGAATTTTGATTTGTATATCGCGACGCAATTCGTTGTTCTCAATCAATTTAGCCTGTATTGGCAGCATTTGATTAACTTGGAAAGCTTGCTGATAATTTCCCGATCGATAATAAATTTCAGTTTGGCTCTGATTATATGCCCTATGATTTGTCAGTCTTGTCTTGGTAATGCCATATTGTTGAAGAAAAACGGACATTTGCTTTGCCATTCCGGTAATGCCGTTACCATTGGAAACTTCTAATCGCATATCTGCGTTATTCAGTAGCCTGGAATTTTCATCAACCGAATTGGTATCGGTTTTGGAAAGCGTTTGAGTCGCAAGAGATAGTGGGTTAATTGGATTTTGTTGCGATGCGGCGGCTTTATTATCCGAGCGGCTTTTTTTCTGTGCGATTTCCAAATTCAAGCGTGCGCTTTTATTCTTTGGATCTAGCGACACAGCTTTATTTAGCGATTCGATTGCTGCGGCAGAATTACTCCGGATCAGATGAGCATAACCAAGATTGCTATATAAATAGGCTTCCTGTGGCGCTAATTCAATGGCTCTATGAAAGTGTTGCAGAGACAGTTCATGGCGGCCTTGCATGGAGTATATAACGCCCAATCCATTGTGCACTTCTACATAATCGGGTTTTACCGCGAGCGCTTTTTCGTATGCAGCGATGGCCTTCTGGTAATCCAATTTACCTTGATGGTATCGCCCTAGTAAATACATAATCTTGGGGCTTCCATTGGCATGATTAATTCTCATCATCGGTTTGATTTCGATCCCATCAAGATCGGCGCCTTTCTGCATCGAGGTGCATGACGCCAATAGCAGTGTGACACTTAACACCCAGTGCAGCTTTTTGACTTTGAACATGATGTTTTCCTATTCTTCGATGGTTAAGGCTATTTAAGTGATGGTTCGGTTGTAGATACCGGACGAATAATTTCCAGTCCGGAATTTCCCTGGAAAGCGTTCGATTCCTGCCATCGGCTGCATAGCTTGTCTTCGGTACAACCCATTTGTTTGTACGCCGATTTCAGGTTATTGCGCGCATGTAAATTTTGTGGATCCAACTGTAAAGCCCGTTCAAACGCGCCCGCTGCATCGGCACTCTGCCCTTGTTTTAAAAGAGCATAACCCAGGTTATTGTGTAGAAAGGATAGTGAGGGTGCCAATTTGATGGCTGCCCTGATGAAGCTGATTCCAAGTTCGTCTTCACCCAGAATTGAGTATATAACGCCCATGCTGCTATATGCTTCGTAATAATCCGGTTTTAGTTCAATGGCTTTCTCGAAAGCATCGATTGCTTCGGCATATTCGCTTTTTTGATAGTGCTCGCGGCCGGAAGCATAGAATCTCTCTGCTTCACTTAACCGCTGACTGTTTATTCCGGATGATGCGCCGCCGCCGATGCCAGTTTTTTGCTGTAGCGCAGAGCATCCTGTCAGTACCAGCAGACAGATACCCATCAATGCGAGTTTTTTAAATTTTTTCATGGATTCATGGCTCCTTGTGATCAACCACCCGACATGGCGGGTAGTAACACTCTGGCGATATTGATAATCGCCGGTCCGACGATAACAACAAGCAAAGCGGGAAAGATAAAGAAAATAAGCGGGAACAGCAGTTTGAGTGCGATTTTGGCTGCCGCTTCTTCAGCGCGGAGGCGCCGTTTGGTGCGCAGCATGTCGGAATGAATTCTGAGCGATGATGCAATACTGGTGCCAAAGCGATCGGCCTGGATGAGCATGGCTACCAATCCTTCTATTTCTTCAACTCCGGTTCTTAGTGCCAGATTGCGCAATGCCTGATCGCGGCTTCTGCCTGCACGCATTTCCAAATTGACCAAGTGGAGTTCTTCAGCCAATGGTTTGCATTTTACGTACATTTCCACTCCAACCTTTCTCATTGCGGCATCCAGACCTAATCCGGCTTCTACGCATACCGTCATCAGGTCAATGGCATCGGGAAAATTTTCAAACAAATCGCGCTGTCGGATCTTGATGATATAGGCCAGAGCTAAATTAGGCAGGTAATAGCCCGTGGTTACTAAAGCAAGAGAAACGGTCAATAAGGTATTATTATTCACTTCCAAACCGCTGATACCCGCATAAAGCAGGAACATGCCCGGCATTAGCAATGCCAGCAGCGTTTTGCCGCCAAAGTAAAAAAATGGCACCGATTGGGAACGGTAGCCTGCATGCATGAAGCAAGTACGTAGCGGCGAACTTTCCCATCCTTCACTCGGTAAAGAAAGCGCGGCGAACGGACTGGTGAGTTTATTGGCGACTTCTTCCCATGGGTTGGCTTCATTTAAGGCCGATGCAGCATTCTCGGATGCTATTTGATTCAAGCGTGATTGCATTGAGTTGGGTGTCAGTAGACGCATCAAACCAAAAACACCTCCAGCCACAGCAACGAAAATGATGACCAGATATAGGATTTGAATCATTGTCATGATGGTTACTCCAGGTTATTTTTTATATGGTTGCCGCTCATAAATTGGGTAGATCAACTCGCCGGATAAGCTCTAAACCCGGATTTTGATAATGCGCCACATGGCAATAATGCCCGTCACCATCATGGTTAGTGAGCTGCCAATCAGTAAATGCCCCAGAGGATCCGTAAACAATATATTCAAATATCCGGGGTTGATCAGATGGATGACCAATGCCATTGCAAAAGGCAGGCAACCGAGAATCCAAGCTGACAAGCGGCCTTCAGCCGACAGCACACGAATGGTGCCAAGCAGTTTGAGACGCGCGCGAATCAGACTGCTGATATTTTCAAGTAATTCCGTTAGATTGCCGCCGCTTTCCCGTTGAATCAGAACGGCAATGACAAGATAGCGCAGATCGGTGCTTGGGATGCGGGTGCTCAGATTCATCAGGGCGTCCTGCATCGAAATGCCATAGTTGATTTCATCGAACGTAGTGCGGAATTCATTGGCAATAGGATCAACACTTTCACTAGAAACCATTTGCAGCGCACCGGAAAAAGCGTGCCCCGCTTTTAATGCGCGGGCCATCAAATCAATGGCATCCGGCAATTGCTCTTCAATCTTCAGTAAGCGCTTACGCCGCTCACTCAGTACTAATAAAAACGGTACTGAACCAGCTACTACAAGAGAAAGTAATGTAAAAGTAAAATGTAGATTGAATAGCGTTGCGATAGCCATTCCGCCGATTGCCGATAGGCAGGTGTAACCCAAGAAGCTGGAAACACTCAGTTGCATACCAGACTGAATCAGCAAGCGATCCAGGCTGTGAATGCGAGGGATCTCCATCAACATGCGTTCTAGCGCTGGGGAATCGCTCAGCAGACGTTCCTTGACCAGGTTTTGTTGCCCGACCGAATCTTCCCAGCCGGCGGAGATAGCCTGTAGCCGTTTTTCAATACGCGCTGCTTCCGGTCCCTTGTAAGTATTCCAAAGTAGATAAAGGCCCTCCAGAAGCAGCACGATTGCAATGAAAACCATCGAGATAAACAGATAATAAGAATAATCCATTTTTACAAAGAGCCTTGTTATTTAAAAACTCTGGTTGGATCAAACAATTCGTCGCGCAGGGAAACACCAAATACCTTCAGGCGGTCGGCAAATTTGGGTCGTATGCCGGTTGCATGGAAGTGACCTTGTATCGCGCCATTATTGTCCACACCTGTTTGTGCGTAGGTAAAAATTTCCTGCATGGTAATGATGTCGCCTTCCATTCCCGTGATCTCCTGGAGACTGATCAATTTACGTTTTCCATCCGTCATGCGGGAAACCTGTACGACAACCCAGATTGCGGAACTGATCTGCTGTCTTACCGCTTTTGCGGGAAGATTCATTTCCGCCATGCTGACCATATTTTCAATCCGGCTTAATGCATCTCTCGGTGTATTGGCATGCACAGTCGTCATGGAACCTTCGTGACCGGTGTTCATGGCTTGCAACATATCCATCGCTTCCGGGCCACGCACCTCACCGATAATGATCCGGTCCGGCCGCATACGCAGGCTATTCCGCACCAGAGCGCGTTGTGTCACTTCACCCTTGCCTTCGACATTGGGCGGGCGCGTTTCAAGCCGGACAACGTGTGGTTGTTGCAACTGCAGCTCGGCTGCATCCTCGATCGTCACAATTCTCTCGGATGCAGGAATGAATCCGGACATGATATTGAGCAATGTGGTTTTACCGCTGCCCGTTCCTCCGGAGATCAACAGGTTGCATTTACTCTTGACCAATCCTGCGATCACTTCCGCCATCGCCGGTGTCAGCGATTTGTTTTGAATCAGATCATCTATCTTCAATGGTGAAACCGGAAAACGGCGGATCGACAGCAGCGGGCCATCCAAAGCCAATGGAGGAATGATGGCGTTGACACGGGAGCCGTCCGCCAGCCGGGCATCGACCATCGGACTGGATTCATCGACGCGGCGGCCGATTCTCGACACGATGCGGTCTATGATTCTCAGCAAATGACGGTTATCGGCAAAATGCGCATCGGTGAGTTCCAGTTTGCCGCGGCGTTCGACGTATACTTGATTGTAAGTATTGACCAAAATATCCGAAATCGCCGGATCGGCCAGTAAAGGTTCCAATGGCCCCAAACCCAGGATTTCATGCTGAATATCGGAAACCAGGCTGCCTCTTTCAGTCAGATTGATGGGTATTTTTTCTTCACCCAGCAACTGCTCCACGAGCACCTTGAGTTCATTCATCAGCCGGTCTGGCGGCAGCTTTTCCATTACCGAGAGATCGACCCGATCAAGTAGTTTCTGGTGTATTCTGGATTTGAGCTCATGATATGAGCTCTTTTCAAGTTTTGAGCTGTCCTCCACAACGAGCACCGGTTCAGGTACGGCCGTATTACTCTCTCCCCAGCGTTGCAAGCGATCTCGTATAGACATAATCAATAATCCACTAAATGATGTTAAGAGAATAGTTTCCTAAACCAGCGTTGTTGTTGCCCGGTGCTCTGGCTCAATTCATTGCTGACATCCTCGATCGCTTTGGCGATGGGGCTGCGTGGCGCGAGCTTGAACACCGGCACACCATGATTTACCGATTCATCGACTACGGAAAAGTTATTGGGAATCGATTTGAAAACCTCGCATTTGAGCGTGTTCTGAATATCGTCCAAGGTAATTTCACTCTTTTTGTCATAACGATTGACAATAAGCTGCAATTTGTCCTTGTGGTAACCCAATGAGCGGAACACATCGATCAAACGCTTGGCGTCGCGGATGAATGGCAGTGTTTGTTGCATCACCGGAAAAATCATATCGGCCTTGTCGAGTGCTTGAACCGATACGGCATCCATACGCCGGCCGATATCGAGAATGACAAAATCATAATTCTTGATGGCGATTTGCAGTATCGGATTGACATGCTCCGGTTTTATTTCCGTGGCCTTTTCCGGCTCATCCGGCGCAACCAGTATGCCCAGATTGGGTGTAACCTGAATCATGCTGGAAGCCAGAAATGCGCCATCCAGCCGGTGAATCTGCCGGGCGACGTCGGCTATGGATGCTGGAGATTTGCTGTCGCTGAGAAATAATGAAGCATCCCCCAACTGCAAATTGAAATCGATCAAGGCAACCCGCTGATTATTCTGCGCCGCCAAGGTATAAGCCAGGTTGGTTGCAAGGAATGTAGCGCCGCTGCCGCCTTTGCAGGGAATAAATGCTAATACTTTTCCATTTCTGATCGGTATATTGGCCTGTTTGATTCTTTGCTGAAATCGCTGAATCGCACCCAGCAGCGCTTCACGAGTTGGTGGCGTGGGCAGTGCTTCCCGGACGCCGACGCGCATCGCTTCCAACAATCGTTCAGGCGATTGGGTTGGACAAAGCATGATGACACCCAGGCTTGGAAAGCGCGCCGTCACATTCCCTAAAATTTGCAGATCACCGGCTTCATCCTCGGAGCTTTCCAGTAAGAGCAGATCGGGATGTTCCTGCTCCGCCACTGCAACCACTTGCTGCATGCCGCCGTTGATGGTTAATAGCCTATAGGGATGCCCCTGATTCGAGCTTTGCGAGAATGAGTCGGGCGGATCAAATTCGGATAGGAATTGACGAATGCTTTCCAGAATTTGTTGTTTTCGTGAAACGGCGGCGATAATCATCTGTGTTCCTCTAAATTGTTAACCACTATGCAACGAAAAAGGCGCTACACGAATCCATACAGCATCGGCAGGATGCGGGTGCAAGCCGGATAAAGTAGCCATGATTTCCAATTCCGGCCTCTCTGTCACAGTTTAGGTGCAATCCGGATTGGCGCTATCCAAGCTTTCGCGCGGCAATGTCGTGCTAAACGGTGGCATCGTGATATTCAGCGGTATCAGCGGAACCAAAGTCGATACGGTCAATCCTGTAATGTTCACCGTTACCGACCAGCAGGAATCCGGATCGCAGCTATTGCCATCTTTATCGATATATTGAACAGAAATATTGCTACTATTCAAAATCCCTAGCATGTTCTGCATTTTGGTTTTAACGGCGGTAGCATTCAGATCGCATACCACCGCCAGGCGTGCACCCAGCCGGGTTGCTTCCGTGGCCGTATTCCAGTAATACAATACGCGGCTGAATTCCATGATGCCGATCAGGAGTGTGAACAACACTGCAGCAATCAAGGCAAATTCAACGGCAGCGGCACCACGCTGATTGAAATGATTAACCGGGACAAATTTTCGCTGGAATCGCAAGCGAGATTTCATGATTGCCTCATCGTGGCGTGAATATCGCCAAAAGTGATCGATTGACTGCCACCGCCCGTAAGTGCACGGGGATCCAGTATGAAATTGAACGTATACCCTGAAATTCTGACTTCAACCAATGTAATGGATGTACCTACCGAAGTCGTGGTATTGATGGGATTGATGCTGATCATGCCGGTAGTTAGCCCGGGCAGCAACGTTGCTCCGCTGCAACCGGTATTGCCATATACCGCAAGGCACTTTGCTTCGTTTTTTGCATTCGTATAACCACTGCTGGCAGGGTTCAGGTGCGAGAGATGCCGCACTGAATCGCGTGTCGCTTTAACGAGCGTGTTGTATTGATACAGCGCCCGGCCGAATTCGCCTACTCCCAGCACAAGTAACAACAGCGGAATCAACAGCAAGGCAAATTCCACGGCGACCGCGCCTCGCATCGTTTTCGGCATGCCACTTCTTGGATTTCCAAGTGGAAATTTTGTCTGATTCATGTCGTGTTTACCTCACCAGCGCCGGAACCATCGGGCCTGCTCCGGTAGAACCGGCGGGCACACCATTGGTGGCGCATGGGCTATTGGGTTGATTGGATCGCCCCAGGTATTCCAGATACATCCGGTCTGCGCCGGTACCGGTGCCTCCCTGCGAATTATTGATGGGATGCAACATCAATACGCATGCCCATGCCGATACAGCGGATGTCGTACCTTTTTTCAAACCATCGCAATCAACGACAGCAGCCGTCGCCAATCTGCGATCCGCACCATTAGCCTTGAGGTAAGCGGAATTTTCCACTGTTCCCTTGGTTTTCAATCCGGTGGCTGCATCGCCCTGATAAGCCGCATTACTTCCCCGCTTGCTCTGGAAATCGGTAAATGCACCGGATTTAGAAGGCCAGTTTTTTTCAGTGTAAGCATAACCGCTATAGTCGGGTATCGCATCACCTGCCTTGACACTGCCTTGGTAAATGCCAAAACGGCTATTCCAGTCATTGGCCAGTGAAGACTTGACACCCGCTTCTCCCACCTGGGTGCCCAAAGCGGGAAGATTGCAGACACCGGGCCCGGTGAGCTGTCCGGCCAATTCGGACGCACCACCGGCAGGGGGCGTGTAATCGATCCACATATAATTACCGGTCAGATCGACTGTATCGCCATTTTTGCCACCTTTGCCCGGGCCGAGCACACTGCTCAACCATGTTCCCACGGCTGTGCCGGGTGGGACATTGCTGCTGCATATTCCCACCGGAATGGCGCAGGATGTGATCTGCGATGGCGAAAGCGTGGCCACCGCGCTGGCGGAAACGGTTTGATCGCCGATGCTGATGCCAGGCAGGATATTGAGCACTTGGATAAGCCAATTGGCAATACCCGCACGTCTAGCTTCGCAGCGGGCAAACCGTAGATTGGTCGCTCCCGATCCAGTGAAAGCAGGTTGATAGCCTCCTGTCAGCGATGAACTGAAAGTCACGCTGCTGATGACGACTTGTTCACCTTGGAATAATACATCGTGCAGCTCGCCGGTGGTAATGCCTGCTGCTTCGGCCAGTGTGAGCTGATCGGTGTTGGCGCCGGCCAGTTCGCGAGCAGCCGCCAGCGCACAGGCATCGGCGCTGTTTTGCAGCTCGGTCTTGGCGACATAGAGCTTGCCCAGATCCAGTGCCAGACCGACAAAACCAATCAACACCGCCATCGAGGCCGCCACCAGGACAGCGACGGCGCCACGTTCTCTTCCAATGTTCAGGTTGTCTTTCCGCCTTTTTCCTAAATCGGGAATACCTAAGTTGCGCATGAACAATCCTTCAAAAGACGATCGCTAATTTCAATATGATCGGATAATGACGGGCAGCTTACTGTTGTGCGCCACCACTGCTTCCACCCGATGTGCCCCCGGAGGTGCCCACGTTCAGTGCGCCTTGGGCCGCAGCCGGACGCGTGATATAAGAATTTCGGTAATTGTCGAATATGGCATCGCCAGCCTGGCCGTCCACACCTCTAACAGGCGTGGTATTCAATGCAGCATCCGGATTGACGGTTTGCTGCGCCTTCGCCATGTCAACCGCATTGCCGAATCTGGAGTCCATCCGCTTGGGCGGGTGTGTGACGCAAGCTGATAAAGCCACCAGCATGGCTGGCAAGAATATGGTTGTTCTGAAATACAATTTATTCATGTTTATGGGTCCTTATTTCATTTGGAATCCGGCAGGCTCATCGCTGCTCGCCGGGTCTGCCGGTTTTTCGATCATCCGTTGGGGAGCATCTTTGTTGTCCGATGGATCATCCCTGCGCTCCAATCGGCCTTGCAGCAGGAATTCTCCGCGCCCCGGGCGTATGAATGCATCCGTTGGGACACCATGATCGGGCTGCAAAGGTTGTACCAGACGCGGTGTGACGATAATCATCAACTCGGTTTTATCCATCTGGAAATCGCTGCTGCTGAACAGAGCGCCCAGCACGGGCACTTCGCCGAGCATCGGGAAGCGTTTGATTTGCTCCTTGAAGTTGTCCTGCAGTAATCCGCCGATGGCCAGCGATTGGCCATCGCGCAATTGAACGGTAGTTGAAATGCGGCGCGTCTTGAAAGTCGGCACCGCGACAATGGCGCCAAGACCCGTTGAAGCAACTTGCTGGAATGACACCAGTTCGGAAACTTCGGGGTTGACGCGCAGATTGATGCGGCCTTCTTCCAGTACAGTAGGCAGGAAAATCAAGCCGACACCAAACTGCTTGGATTGCAATCTGACCGTGCTGCCCACACCGGAAGAGACGGGAATCATGATTTCGCCACCCACCAGAAAGCTGGCTTCCTGCCCGCTGATCGCAACGATATTGGGTTCGGCGAGAATTTTGATGACATTATCCTTTTTCTCGGCATCGATCAGGAAAGAACCGCCTTCGCTGGACGCAAATGGCAGGCCCGTAGCCACCGGATTTTTTCCCAGCAACAGACTGGCCGGACTACCGCCGATCACGCCGCCCAGGATCTGCGCCCAAGCGCTTCCTGATTTTCTCAAAGCACCCTGAAAATCGAATCCCAGTTTCTCGGCTTCGGTGCGGTTCACTTCGGCCACTTTCACTTCCAGCATCACTTGCTGATTGTCCCGGACTCCCAGCAAGTTGATGACTTTGTAATTGCCCAGACCCGAGCCTGCGCCTTTGGAATTTTCGTCGTGTTGCGAGCCTTGCCGCAATGTCTGCATGGCCTGCATTCCACCCATTCCGCCGCCAGGCGCTCCGGCGCCGGGCTGATCGCCTTGGTTTCCGCCTTGGAGATTCATCATCATATTGAGGACCGATGTGCGCACAAAAGCTTCAGCCAGAGCAATCACCCGGTCGGCCTTCAAGGTATTAGAGATCATGCCCGACACGATCAGCGAGTCGCCCGCCGCGGTAATTTGCACATCCTTTTCATCCGGCATAATAGCTTGCACTTGCTGTCTCAATGAAGTGACATCCATCAGGACAGCGACATCGATCACGGTGGATTTACCATCCTTGGTCCACAGCGTGATATTGGTCATACCCACAATCTTGCCTAAAACATAAACTTCCTGTGGATTGATTATCATGACATCGGCAACACTGGGACTGCCGACGGAGATGCGTTTAATGGCGTTGGGCAATTTCAGCAACGTCGATTTGCCCAACGTCACATCCAGTTTGGCTGCGCCCGTTTGCGACAAGAACGGCTCGGACAGTGCCCTTTGTTCTGTTTGCATTGCAACGGTTTTGACCGGCGCGGCAGTCTGAGCTACTGCATGCGGTTGCAGCCATGCCATAAGTGCGGCAAAACCAATGGATAAAAGGGGAGAGAAATGACTTTTGATGCGCATTTTTGGAAAGTTGCTGGTGAACAGTTGTTTCATTTGCCTCGTCCTTCTGACAATTGAGTTTCGGTTTTACTGGTTCCACGGATCACTGCAATCGCTTCGTAGCGCGGTTCTCTGGAGCGATAAACGGTTTTCTGTTCAGTGGATGCCGCCGGGACTGGCACGGGTTGCTTGAGCAGATCATGAATGCGCCGTCCATGTGTATCGATATGCCGGCCATCCACCTGATTGCGCAGCGCCAGGGAAAGTGTGCCGATGTTTCGTGCAAGGTCGAGGATTTCGGCTTGTTCGGGGGATACTTCCAAAGTCACGGCTGTGACTACTTTAGGCTTGGTATCGTCGCGCCCGACATCTTGCGCGATGGCGAGCACTAGAATCTGTTCCAGCACCAGTTTCGAGAAGGGTTTTTGGTTTTCATCCTTGGCGCTGACCAGAATATCGACAAGATTACCCGGCAATGCAAAACCGGCGACACCGATGACATCGTTGACTCGAACCGTTATGGCCCGCTTGCCTTCGGCAATCACGCCCGACAAACCACCCGAGGTGCCGATCGGCGCCAGTTTGGACTCCAGCACGGGTTCTCCGGTTACCAGATGCGTTTTAAGTACGCGGTTTTTCAGCAGCTCAACATCCTGAAACGAGCCAGCGGGAACACTACCGCGCGGCCAGTCTGTTTTCTTCAGCATTTCAGAAGTCAATCGGGTACCGGCATCAATGTCGCGCACCGCAACGTATACTGTCGAGGCATCAACGCGCGTTTGCTCATTGATCCATTTAGCCGCAACCACCACGGCCGCCGATCCCAGCAGCAGTGAAACCAAAATCATCAAAAGTGCTCTGGTATTTTTCATTTTTACAATCCTGAGTTCCTATAATCTTTTGAATCGTGCAGGGCACGACATGATGGATAGTTTTGATTAATTAAAGCTATCGTACTTTTCAACATTCGGGCTTCAACTAAATCCTCTGCAATTGACGGCTCGATTGTAGAAAAGATTAAGGGGAAGTAATTCCAGGATGAGAGTTGTAATGCAGAGCCAATTCTGTTTAATGCTCTTAATGAGGAGATATATCTATGTGTTTAATAGATTTTGAGAATAATTGAGCAGTCCGGTGCGAAGATAACAATCACGGGAAAATAATGAACAAACCATCCCATTTCTGCAGAATCTGCGCTAGACCCAAAAGATTCGAGATTCGAGATTCGAGATTCGAGATTCGAGATTCGAGATGCGATTCAGCAGGCCTGAACTGGTAATTTATCGAATCTCAAGGACATCTCTGCTATCAAACGATGGTTTACTGCAAGTGTTTCAGAATCAGAAAGAATCCGGTTCCAACTGTTATTGCAAGGGCATACGGCAGTTTTCCGGCAGATTGTGATGCGTCAACAGAAAACGAAGAATTGCCTTTAAACCATTCGGACTTCGGAGTTGATAATGCCAACAAGCATGTCAGCGTAATGTTGTCGAGCATTCTGCGCAGAGCGCCCTGCCACAATGAAAAAATCAAGGCGAGTAACCCGCCGGCAATCAGCGTATAGAGAAAAACCCAAAAAATATCATCTTGCCCGACAAAAGCACCCACCATCGCCAAGAGTTTGACATCGCCGGCGCCCATGATGCGCAATAGATACAGCGGTAGTAACAACAGTAATCCGAGACTCAATCCAGTTAAGGAATCCAAAAATCCCATCTCTGCGGAGAGAGATGTATTCAACGCAATACCTAATAAAGCACCTGTAATAACCAGTTTATTTTTAATACGAAAATTATGATAATCCTGCCAGCAGGCAAGCATCAGCAATATCGATAAAATAATAAGCATTGGAAGATACATGACATCACTCCTGATCGAGGTTAATTAAAAAGGCCATCCAGCTAGAGCGGATGGCCTTCAAATAAATATTTACTTTTATTTTTTTAATTACAAAGAACCGGTAAAGTGTAAAAATTAGTTTGTTGGGTTAATTGTGGTTGCTGCGGTCTGAAAAGCCCCTTGAATTGCAGGGCCAAGTATGTTGGCTGCTGCCAAAACAAATCCTCCAAGGATCGCAACTAATATGGCGTATTCAACCGCAGTAATACCTGACTCATCATTCCAGAATTGTTTAACTGTTTGTACTAATTTTTCCATGATTTTCCCCTTAGAAATTTAAGTTAATAAGAACTGTTTGAAACAGGTGTGCATTCTAGAGATATCGCTTTTTTCAAGCTATAGTTAATAACTCCTTTTTTATTAGTACATTAGAACGAGAATTTAATAGTTCATCCGTACTATCAAGTTTCCATTTTCACAGCCGTTAAAATTCGCCCGATTTAATCGGATGGTTTCGGCGGTGCTATTTGCAGAAATCTGCCGCTTGCATGAAGAAAAGCGATCATCAGCCGTTAACCTGAGTTTGGATTCTTGGGAGTAAATCAAGGATTCAGTGGGTTAGGACCGTTGTGGTTGATTACTTCTAAAATTGAAAGAGAGCATGCGTTATGGCGAATTCTATTGGCAGATTATTAATTAAAGAGGGTCTGATTTCCAATGCGCAATTGGTTCAGGCAAGAGTCGATCAAACGCGGAATAGCGGGAGACTCGAAGACAGTCTCGTTTCATTGGGTCTTCTCACGTCCGAGCAGATAAAAAAGATATTGCATCCTGTCCCCCCGGTACCCCCGAAAATAATCGACACTGGATTAAATGAAGTTTTTCTCAGCGATCTGCTGTTGAAAATTGCCTACCAAGAAGCAGGCACTTTTACTTTGCATCAAATTGCCAGCAAACTATGCCTTCCCTACAGTGTGATCAATGAACTTATTGAGTTACTTAAAGCGGATCATTTGATTGCAATCCGTTCCGCAACGGGTTATGGGTGGGAAACGCAAATTTTTGAATTGACACAACGCGGCCGCGAAAGGGCCGAAGCGGCCATGAATAGGAGTCTTTATACGGGCGCCGCACCGGTGCCGCTGAAGGACTATACGCGTATTCTTGCCCAGCAGTATGTTCAGCAGATCCGGATTGATAAGGCATGGATCCGGGAAGCGCTCAGCCATATGGTGATGAATGAACAGTCGCTTGACCGGTTGGGCCCTGCTTTCAGTTCGGGGCGTGCCATCTTTCTCTATGGCCCGCCGGGAACGGGAAAATCCAGTGTCGCGGAAGCCTTGGGGCGCGCGTTGCCCGATCATGTTTACATACCGCAAGCGGTGGAAGTGGGCGGGCAAATCATTCGTATTTTTGATCCCGCGATACATTTCGCAATCGCTGAAAAAACCGATGAACGCATGCAGCTCGATATAAATGCTAATCTGAAGCATGATCCGCGCTGGATAAAATGCCGCCGTCCGGTGGTAATGGTTGGCGCGGAATTTACAACTGAAATGCTCGATTTGCATTGGGATAGGCATAGCAAGTTTTACGAAGCGCCGGTCCAGATGAAAGCAGCGAATGGTGTGTTTATTCTGGATGATTTCGGCCGGCAAAGAATGACTCCGCGTGAAATGCTCAATCGCTGGATTGTTCCTCTTGAGCGCGGAACCGACTTTTTGTCCTTGCATACCGGCATGAAATTCGAGGTTCCTTTTGACCAGATCAATATCTTCTGTACCAACCTTAATCCCGCGGATCTGGTTGATGAAGCTTTTTTGCGCCGTATCCGTCACAAAATAAAAATCTCCTATTCAACCGAGACTGAGTATAAAGAAATTTTGCGGCGCGCTTGTGCTGTGCAAGGCATCCAATTTGACGATGATGTGGCGGATTATCTTATCGCAACGTATTACCGGAAAACCGGGCGTGCGCTGACAGGCAGCCATCCGCGCGATATTATCGATCAGATTATCGATTTCGCCCGGTATTTTAAACAATCTCCGGCTTTAACTACCGCGGCGGTCGATACGGCAGCGGCTAATTATTTTATCGAAATGTGAGTTTTTTCCGTTTAGGACGATTGGAATAGGTTGTAAGAAAGGAGCCATCGTTTACTCGAACACTCCCTTTTATTTTGTCAGGCTGGAAATGTGGTTTTCATTCAGCTTCCGTGCGATAAGCCGTCACCTGAATTTCGATTTTCATGCGCGGATCGGATAATCCCGCTGTCAACATCATCGCCGACGGCCTGACATCGCCCAGATATTTACGCATCACCGGCCAGCATTTTTCAAAGTCCTCAGCTTTAGGAAACACGTAAGTAACCCGCACCACGTCTTTCATGCTCGAACCCGCTTGCTGTAAAGCTGCCTCTATGTTTTTGAAGCATTGCTCCGCTTGCTCGAGTAAATCATCGGAAATGATCATCTTGCTGTAATCGAAGCCGGTCGTGCCGGATACCAATATCCAGTTATCCGCGACGACTGCGCGTGAGTAGCCGATTTCTTTTTCGAATGTCGAACCTGAACTGATGAGTTTGCGTGCCATACGATGCTGTCCTTATGCTGGTTTAAAAATTTTCGCGTACGATACCACTATAATGTTGCCATGAGCCAGATGCAAAGCGAGTTTTCCGGCGTTTAATTCCAATCCCAAAACAAACATGTCCTTTACCTTTTACTGGCACGATTACGAAACTTTCGGCGCCGATCCCAGGTGCGACCGTCCCGCACAGTTTGCCGGGGTGCGCACCGATGAAGCGCTGAACGAGATCGGCGAGCCGCTGGTAATCTACTGCAAACCGGCGCGCGATTATCTGCCGCATCCGGAAGCGTGCCTGCTCACCGGAATCACGCCGCAACTGGCCGATGAACACGGTTTGCCTGAACCGGAGTTTATCGCCCGTATTCACGCCGAGCTTGCACAGCCGGGAACGTGCGGCAGCGGTTACAATTCGCTGCGCTTCGACGATGAAGTCACGCGCTTTACGCTCTACCGCAATTTCTACGATCCGTACGCGCGTGAGTGGCAACAAGGTAATTCGCGCTGGGATATCATCGATCTGGTGCGCATGACGTATGCACTCCGTCCAGCGGGAGTCAATTGGCCACAGCACGACGACGGTCAGCCGAGTTTTAAGCTGGAAGATCTGGTTGCCGCCAACGGTATCACACATGAATCCGCGCACGATGCCCTCTCCGATGTGCACGCTACCATCGCTTTGGCGCGGTTGCTGCGGACACAGCAGCCGCGTCTGTACGATTGGCTTCTGCAATTGCGTGATAAACGCAAGGCTGCAAGCCAGCTCGATCTCGTCAGCCGTAATCCGGTTGTGCATACCACGCGCATGTATTCGGCCAAAACCGGTTGCACGTCGCTGGTCATGCCGTTGATCGCTGAACCGGGAAATAACAACAGTGTGCTGGTCTACGATTTGCGCCACGATCCGGATATGTTCTTGCCGTTGAGCACGGATGATTTGAGCCGGTTGCTGTTCACCCGCAGTGATGAATTGCCGGAAGGCATGCAACGGCTGCCGGTCAAGTCGGTGAAAGTCAACAAATGCCCGGCGCTGGCGCCGCGCAACACACTGGATCAAGAAGCCGCCGAGCGCATCGCCTTGGATAAGGACCGGTGCTACCGGCACTGGCAAACATTGTGCGGCCATCCCGATTTCTTTCAGCGCGTTGCTGCGGCCTATACCAGCCAATCATTTGAACCTTCCAGTGATGTAGACGTGGCTTTGTATGACGGTTTTTTTGACAATGCCGATGCCGCATCGCTGGCGCAAATACGCCGCGCCACACCGCAGCAACTGACAAATCAATGCTTCGATTTTCATGACCGGCGGTTGCCCGAACTGCTGTTCCGCTACCGCGCGCGTAACTGGCCGGAGACCTTGACGTCGGCAGAAAGGGAACGATGGGAACAGACGCGTGTGCAGCGTCTGATACAAGGTGATGGTAGTGGAGGTATGACGTTGAACCAATTAGCAGCAAAAATTACATTATTGCGAGAAACGTACAAAACCGATGAGAATGCCCGGCAGATATTGAATGCGCTAGAAGCATGGGGTATGGAATTGTCGGGATGATTTTTTTCACTTTTGACAATACGCCGCTTCATCATAGATAGTCCTCTCTCAACAATTCCAGTACCGGCAGCAGCGCTGGAATATCATCTTGGATAATGCTCCACAGGGTATCGTTGTCGATACCGAGGTAGCCGTGAATCAGCCGGTTACGTGTAGCAATGATCATACGCCAGGGTACTTCAGGATGTTTTGCTCGTATATTATCCGGAGCATGCGTTGCCGCTTCGCCGATAAGCTTCCAAGTTGCGCAAAGTTGCACCATAGTTTAGTCCGCTTGTTACAAAAGCAGCTTGATTCAAGCCGTCGCTATAAGCAAGCACCTTGTGGGCGAAGCCGATCAAGTTACACAAACCGAATACGCGCAATCAAACCATCCTTGCTAATTCAAACCGTTTCTTGCGGCGTAAGCGCTTGCTCTATTGCTGCAAGAAAATTTCTGTGATCTGTGATCGTGATAAAATCTTCATCACTGTTAGAGATTAAAATTTTGCTTGGATTTACCCACTTCCTGCCATGAAAAACAATTACCTTGAAAGAATACTGACCGCGCAGGTTTACGACGTCGCGATCGAGAGTCCGCTGGATCTGGTCGCCAATTTGTCGGGGCGTATTCATAATCAGGTGTTGTTGAAACGGGAGGATTTGCAGCAGGTTTTTTCGTTCAAGTTGCGCGGCGCGTACAACAAGATGATCAAGTTGCCGCCCGCGGTGCGCAATCGCGGCGTGATCGCCGCTTCCGCCGGAAACCATGCGCAGGGTGTCGCGCTGGCGGCGAAGAAACTTAATTGCTCCGCCACTATCGTGATGCCGGTCACCACGCCGCAAATCAAAGTGAATGCGGTGATGGGGCATGGCGCCACGGTCGCATTGCATGGTGATTCGTATAACGATGCCTATGAACATGCAATACAGCTGGCGAAAGAAGAGCAAGCCACGTTCGTGCACCCGTACGACGATCCGGATGTGATCGCCGGTCAAGGAACGGTCGGCATGGAAATTCTGCGCCAGCATACCGGCGCGATTCACGCGATTTTTGTGCCGATTGGCGGCGGCGGGTTGATCGCCGGGATTGCGGCATATGTGAAGCGGCTGTACCCGAAAGTCAAAATCATCGGGGTCGAGCCGGTCGACGCCGATGCCATGTACCGCTCGCTGCAGAGCGGCCGCCGTATTAAGCTGGCGCAAGTCGGTTTGTTCGCTGATGGTGTGGCGGTTCGGCATGTCGGCAAGGAAACGTTTCGCTTATGCCGCGAGCTGGTCGACGAGGTCATGTTGGTCGATACCGACGCCATCTGTGCGGCGATCAAGGATGTGTTCGAAGATACGCGCACGATTATGGAGCCATCTGGCGCGCTGTCGATCGCCGGTATCAAGGCGTACGTGGCGCGCGAAAAGATTCAGCATAAAACGCTGGTGGCGATCGCGTCCGGCGCGAATATGAATTTCGACCGCTTGCGCCATATTTCCGAGCGCGCGGAAATCGGTGAACAGCGCGAGGCGGTGATGTCGGTGGCGATTCCGGAACAACCCGGCAGTTTCAAGAAATTCTGCAACTTGCTCGGCGCCAAAAGCATTACCGAATTCAATTACCGTTACTCCGATTCAAAAGTGGCGCATGTGTTTGTCGGCGTGTCGGTGCGCAACCAGGAAGAAACGCAGCAACTGATCAAGGAATTAAAGCAGAGCGGTCTGGCCACCGAGGACATGAGCAACAACGAAATGGCCAAACTGCACGTGCGCCACTTGGTCGGCGGGCATGCGCATGCAGTCAAGAACGAGATCGTGTACCGCTTTGAGTTTCCCGACCGTCCCGGCGCGTTGATGAACTTCCTCAACAACATGAGTCACAACTGGAATATCAGCCTATTCCATTATCGCAACCACGGCGCCGATTATGGCCGCGTATTGATCGGCATCCAAGTGCCGCCGGAAGAGAAATCCGCATTCCGGGCTTTTCTCGACCAGTTGGGTTATCGCTATTGGGACGAAACCAAGAATCCCGCGTATAAATTGTTTCTTGGTTAATCCGGCCAAGATTGCAGGACCGAGCGCAGTCGTTTTTCAGTATTTTCCTAAAAGACCTCGTTTTATAGGTTTTATTCTACCTTTGATCACATCCGTTGGCGGTTAAGCTATCATTCGATATTCGATCTATCGGATACCGTTTGTCTTTGAAAATAGAAGATATTCGGAAGAGACTGACTTAAAGCGGGAGAGCAAGATGGCAAGCAATTTTTCTAAACTTGAGTTGATAACCGATTTGGCTGTGATGGGTAAAAAATTACCGGTGATTGCAGCACCGGTGCGGAGGAATGTTCCTAGAAGCATTTCCCTACTCAGCAATAGCTGGGTGCTGGGCGGTCTTGTGATGTTTTTTTCCGCGCTATTGTTGCTGACAGCGGTGATCGGTACGCAGCAAGCCAGGCGCGGCGCAATTTATTCGGAACTCTCCGCGCAGTTGCAGATTCACCATGAACGCATCGCCAATACTGCGCAGACGGCCCTGCTGGGCGATGCAGCGGCATTTGCGCAATTACAGGATAGCCGTAATCAATTCAATCATGTCATGATGCTGTTGTTGGAGGGCGGCTCGTATCGTGACATGGCAGTAGCGGCAGTGGATGAAGAATTATTGCCAAGTGTGCATGCGTACGCCAAGCACTGGCAGCTTGAGGACGACAAGATCAGTTTGATTCTAAATCAGCAGGAATCTCTGCTGCGGCTCAATGGCAGCATCCGGGCGATCCATATCGCACATAGCCAATTGATGCGGCGCATCGAAGAGCTTGCCAGGCGCCTGGCGGAAGCGGGCAATCTGCCGCAAGAAGCACGTGCGGTGGAAGCGATCAAATTGCATGCGCGCAGCATTGCCAAGAATGTCAAAACGCTGCTGCCTATTGAATTGCCAATGGCGGAGATTACGGCGCAACTTTCCCAGGATCACGCGCAGATTGCAACCATGATTCAGACGTTAGGGCAAGGGCATAACGGTCTTGGCGCGGTTTCCAGCAAGAACGAAGCAATTCAGGATTTGCTGTCGCACGTGTATGCGCAACTAAGAAAATTCGACGATCATTTGCACATCATCCGCAAGGAAATTCCCGCAGCGGCGGCCGTTGAATCAGCCGTCGCTGAGATCGTGAATGGCAGTCCTGCCATGCTGAATAGGGTTCGGGCGCTGGACGATGAGATGCAGCAACAACGCAGCCATAGCGCAGCGCAACTTAACACATTGATGATCGTTTTTGGCGCATGTGCGCTGCTGGCGTCGATTTTTCTGCTGCGAGCAGTGCGCCGCAATGCTTATTACCAGGATCTGGTCAGCCGCAACGAAGTCGAAAAGACACAAAAAGCCATTGTGACATTGCTGGATGACATGAAAAAAATTGCCGATGGCGATTTGACCGTGCGCACCGACATCAACAATCACATGACGAGCGCGATTGCCGATGCCATCAATAGTACTATCGAAGAGCTGCATACCCTGGTGGAGCAGGTCAACCAAGCAGGTGCATTGGTGGTGCAATCATCGCATCAGGCACAGCAAGTGTCATCCGGATTGTTGAGCGCAGCCGAGCAGCAGACGGTAAAAATAGAACAGACTACGCTCGCCGTTGTCGGTATGACCGAGTCGATCGGCGAAGTATCGGATAGAGCGACGGAGTCAGCTAAGGTTGCCAAGCAGTCGCTTGCGGCTGCGGAAAAGGGGTCATTGGCAGTACGCGAATCGATTGCCGGAATGAACGAGATCCGCACGCATATCCAGGATACATCGAAGCGGATCAAGCGGCTGGGCGAGAGTTCACAGGAAATCGGAGAGATTGTTACTTTGATTACCGGAATTACCGACCAAACCAATGTGCTGGCGCTGAATGCTGCATTGCAAGCGACTGCTGCCGGTGAGGCAGGGTACGGCGGATTTACCATGATTGCACAAGAAGTGCAGCGTCTGGCGGAGCGATCGACGGAGGCCAGCAAACAGATCAGCGAATTGATTGTTACCATCCAGGGTGATACACAGGATGCCATTGCGGCGATGGAGCGCAGTACGCTCGGTGTGGCAAAAGGGACGCAACGTTCTGATGCGGCTGGACGGGCGCTGGAGGAAATCGAACAAGTGTCGAAGCAACTGGCGCAGTTGGTGACGCATATTTTTGAAGTGACCAATACGCAAACGCGGGCAGCGCATCAAGTGGTTGCCAATATGGAAGAAATTCTTCATATTACCCGGCAGACAACGCAAGGGACGCTGAAAACCACAGGATCGATCAAACAGATCGCGGGTTTTGCATC
Source organism: Nitrosomonas sp. (assembly GCA_039807765.1). GTDB lineage: Bacteria > Pseudomonadota > Gammaproteobacteria > Burkholderiales > Nitrosomonadaceae > Nitrosomonas. The sequence continues at coordinate 34,072 of JBDHRU010000001.1, forward strand.
CGAGCTGAAAGCGTCGGTTTCCAATTTTAAGGTGTGACAGCATGGCCGATTTCAATATTGCTGGATGGTACTAACACATGAACGCGCAACCTAAACTGAATATTGCTTCAATTATCGGCATCAAGGACGGTATTTACCAAGTCTTTGCGCTGATCGATCAGAATCTGGAAGTGTATGGTCAGCATCCCGATAAGATCAATCTGCTCAGCGATTGCCGCGGTTATATTCATCAGTTGGACGGTTTGCTCGAGATGCTGGGATTGACCAGCATCACCATCGTGACCGGAAAAATGGAGCAACTGGTTGAGGCGCTGATCAGCAGGAAAATTGAACCTGCGCCACCCGTTTTCGATGCGCTGAAACAATCGACTAAAGCGCTGCTGTATTATTTGAATGAATTGATCGATGGCGTGGAAGAGAATCCATTGCGCTTGTTTCCGGCGTATCGCAACTTGATGCAAGTATACGGTTTTGAGAATGCGCCCGAAAGCGACCTATTCTTCCCCCGCTTGACGGTCACACCGGTATTGAAAGACGAAGCTGCATCCATGGATGCTGCTGCCGCCAAGGTTCTGGCAAAGCAATTGGGCGCCGAGTATCAAGCCGGTTTGCTAAAGTGGCTGCGCGATCCATCGAATCAAGAGGGTTTGCGGCAAATGGCCGCAGTGGCGGACAGGATCGAGGAATTTCCCGGAGCCACTGAAGCGCGCGCTTTCTGGTGGGTGACGGCCGGTTTTCTGGAAGATTTGCTGCAACTGGACAGCAGCCGGATCGATCTGCCGGTGCGCCGCCTGTGCGGCAAGATCGAGCAAACGATCCGTCATCTGGCGGCGGGAACATCCGGCAATACATCTGTACTGATGAGAGAGCTGCTGTATCACATTGCGAACAGCGAAGCGGATAGTCCGCGCATCAATGCTATCAAGAACAGTTATGCCTGGCCGGGGCAGGTGCAAGACCAGGACGAACCGACGTTTGAGCAATCGGAAGCATTGCGCCCTGTGCTGGACAGATTGCGCGATACGTTGATGCAAGCGAATGATATCTGGCGTGAATTCTGCGCCGGGCATCAGGAAAGCCTGGCTTCTTTGCTGGAGTATGTGGACTGGCTCAGCCATCAAGCCCGGCAGGCCGGTTATGCACCATTGGAAAAATTGACCGATGCCATCGGCGACACGGTCAGCTATTTGCACAAACATCCTCAGGATGCCAGCGAAGAGCTGGCGATGGAAATGGCCACGGCACTATTGCTGGTGGAAAGCATCATCGATGATTTTCACAAGCTGCCGGCCGATCTGCCGCAGCAGATCGATGTGGCTGTTTCCCGCTTGCACGGCATCACGCAAGGCAGCATCAGCGATTTGCCGCCGGCGCCAACCTTCAAAACGCTGGAAAGCGAAACACAAGGAAAAGAATTGCAGGCGCAAGTGGCGCAAGAGATCTTGACCAATCTGGCGCAAGTCGAAAGCATCCTGGACAAATTTTTCTTTGAACCCGCGCAGCGGGCGGAATTATCGCTGCTGCCGGATTTGTTCAAACAGATTTCCGGTACATTGATCATGCTCGATCTGGAGCGTGCACACACTTTGTTGCACCTTTGCCAGAGCCTGACTGGCAAATTGCAGCCGGATTATGACATCACCGGAGCGGAGCAGATTCTGCTGGTCGATGGATTGAGCAGTCTGGGTTTCTATATTGAAGCGCTGCGCAGCGGTCAACCCGAAAGCGAGCGGATTGTTGATGAAGCCATCGAGCGGTTCCAGAGTGCGCCGGTTCCGCCAAGCGAGTCTTTACCGGTGCCGGAAAGTACTGCGCCGGGTGCTGCCGCCATCGTCGCGGAGAAAGAGCCGGTAGCTTTTGCAGCCGCCGGTGCCGGTGCTGATCCGGAGCTACTGGAAATTTTCCTGGAAGAAGCGGACATCGTGCTCGCCAGCATCGCCGACGATTTACACAAATGCCGTACCGATGCTACCGATCGCGAGCTGCTTGCCAGTTTGCGGCGCGCATTCCATACATTGAAAGGCAGCGGCCGCATGGTCGGGCTGGAAGAAATGAGCGAAGTGGCTTGGAATCTGGAGCAAGTACTGAATCTTTGGTTGAGTAAAAGAAAACCGGCTTCCAACCAGTTGCTGGATTTGATCGGCGATACCCATCGGGCATATGACGGGTGGTGCGAAAATCTGCGCGAACAGGGCAGCACCAATATCGATGCGGAAGCGTTGCTGCTGGCAGCAAAAGAATTGTTAACCCCCAAGGAAGCAGATCAAGAAACAACCGCTCAGCTGCAAACCGAAGCGATCATTTCCGCAATCGTAGAAGAATCGCCGCCTACCTTGGTCGCACCAGCCGGAACCACGCAGGCATTGCAACCGCCGGAAACTTTACCGTCAGCGACGGGGCCATCCGGCCGGGTTACCCCGGAATTGTTGCAGGCATTTCTGGAAGAAGCGGACAACATCATCCCGCAAATCGGCGGAAAGTTGCGCGGTTGGCGCATGTTGCCGCAAGACGAGGATATTCATCATGCATTACTGCGGCTGTTACACACGCTGAAAGGCGGCGCGCGCATGGCGGGCGTCTTGCCACTCGGTGAGCTGATTCATGCGATGGAAAGCGATGTGGAGTCGGCTTTTCGTGACCGTTCGATTTCCGATGCTGCATTGGACCAACTGGAAAGCGAATTTGACACGATCAGCGGTAAGATCGAAGCGTTGCAGGATAGCGCGCATGTTGCGGCTGAAGAGAATCGATCGGCTGCTGTGACAATCTCCGAGCCGGTGCAACCGTTCGCCGAGACAACCGGATTGCTGCAATCCAAAACGTTGCTGCGCATTAATTCCGAGTTGATCGACCGTTTGGTTAACGATGCCGGTGAAGCCAGCATACTGCGCGCAAAAATTGAAGCGCAATTGAGTAATTTTAAACAATCATTGCAGGATCTATCGGAAAGCACGCATCGCCTGCACGATCAGTTGCGTGAAGTGGAAATTCAGGCGGAAACGCAGATGCAGTCGCATCTCGCGCAGCAGCATGACAGTGAACACACGTTCGATCCGCTCGAATTCGACCGTTTTACCCGCTTCCAGGAACTGACGCGGCTGATGGCGGAAAGCGTGGACGATATCGTAACCGTGCAGAAGAACCTGCGGTCCACGCAGACCGTCGCTGAAGAAGCGGCTGCGCAACAAGCGGTGATCAATCGTCAGTTGCAGCAATCGCTGTTACAGATCCGCACGATACCGTTCAGCAATTATGCCGAACGGTATTACCGCATCGCCCGGCAAGTGGCAGAGGATTTGGGCAAGAAAGTGAATTTCGAAATTCACGGCGCCGAAGCCGATATCGACCGCAGTGTGCTGGAGAAAATTAATCCGCCGTTGGAGCATTTGCTGCGCAACGCCATCGCGCACGGCATTGAAGAACCGGAGCAAAGGCTACGGGCGGGCAAGTCCGAGCACGGCCAGGTTGTGATCCAGTTGCGTCAGGAAGGCAACGAAGTCAGTATCATGCTCAGCGACGACGGTTGCGGCTTGAATTTGCCGCGCATCCGCGAGGAGGCACTGCGCTTGGGGCTGATTCAGGAAAATGAAGTGCTCGACGACAGCAAGATCATGTCGCTGATTTTCACCCAAGGCCTGTCGACGACCGATTCGGTGACCGGCATTGCCGGCCGCGGTATCGGCCTGGATATCGTCAAGAATGAAATTGCGATGCTGGGCGGGCGCATTGGTGTGCAATCCGCTGCCGGTCAGGGAACGGCTTTTTCCATTAACTTGCCGCTCACATTATCCGTGGCGCAAACACTGATGGTTCGCACCGGCAAACAAACGTACGCGATTCCTGCTTTCATCGTTGAGCATCAACGCGAATTCGATCCGGACACATTACAGAGAATCTACCGGGATCGCCGTGTCACGCTGAATGGTATCACCTATCCGTTCTCTCATCTGTCGGATTTACTGGGTGAACTTGGCCATACTCCGGAAACCGTTCGGCATGGCCAGGTTTTATTTTTGCATAGTGGCACCCAGTATCTGGCAGTGTATGCCGACGAATTGCTCGGTAGCGATGAAGTAGTCGTCAAAAATATGAGCGCACAACTGGCGCAAGCGCCGGGCGTGGAAGGCGCTACCATCACCGGTGACGGCGAGGTGATTCTGATCCTGAATCCGGTGAAATTGTTGCAGCGTAGCGATGTGCAGAAAGTACTCAATGCACCTGTTACCCACCCGGTTCCGGCGCAGTGGAAGAAAACAGCGGTACCGCCAACCATCATGGTGGTGGATGATTCATTGACGGTGCGTAAAGTTACTTGCCGCTTGCTGGAGCGCGAGGGTTGCGACGTGTTGATTGCGAAAAATGGCGCGGAGGCGGTTGAGATTCTGCAGGAAACCACACCGGATGTCATGCTGATCGACCTGGAAATGCCGAAAATGAACGGCTTCGAATTGATCAAGAAAGTACGCGCCAAACCGGCAACGGCACACATACCGATTATCATCATCTCGTCCCGGACTGCGGAGAAGCACCGCAAAATTGCCAAGGATCTGGGTGTTAACGTGTTTCTCGGCAAGCCTTACAAAGAGGGAGAGTTACTCAATCATTTGTCCGATCTGCTGAGGAAACGTTGATTCATCTCGTCCGTCGAATTGATCAGCGCTCGCTATTTTTGCAGCATTTATGCCCGTTTTGCGGAACTCTTCATACGATTCCGCGCATCATTGCAATGCCGTGAGCGCCCATTTCCTGGGCGATGGATAAGTCTGCCGCATTCAGTCCGCCCAAGGCATAAACCGGTAATGGATAATCGCGGATCAGCGTGGCGAATCTGCGCCAGCCCACGGGTGTTAGGCCGGGATGGCTGAGTGTAGTCTGCACCGGTCCTAGCACCACAAAATCGAATCCCAGTTGCTTTGCCGCGAAAAGTTCCTCGGCGTTGTGGCACGATGCAGCGCATAATCCGGCGGCCGGGGTGGGGCGGGATGACAGCGCCAGCAGCTGCGCCGACGTGAAATGCACGCCATCCGCACCGGTTTCCCGCGCCAGATCCATGTCGCCATTCATCAGCACTTTGGCTTGATAAGTCCGGGCGAGCGGCAAAACCTGCTGGGCGAAAGCGCGCAATTGATCCAGTGACATGTGCTTCTCGCGGATTTGCAGCAAGCGCAAACCGTTTTGCAGTGCTTGCTCAATTTGTTTTAAGGCGGCTGCAACGCCAATTTCGGTGGCGCGGGTAATGGCATAAACCGGTGGCAGCGACAGCACCTGCAAAATCGGGCCGTTGGCGGGTAGTATCGGGGATACGTCCACCTGCTGCGGCGATTGCCAGAATAGCCCCTGTTTTTCCCGTGGCGTAGGCTGCCCTTTCCATTCCACCACGCGGAAGAAATGCAATCGCACCGTGGCGTGTGCATAGGGAAAAATACGCGTGATCCAGGGGGTGGCATGAACGACATGAATGCCGAGTTCTTCCCACAATTCCCGCTCTAGTGTATGGAATAGCGATTCACCGGATTCCACTTTGCCGCCGGGAAATTCCCAATAACCGGAATAGATTTTGCCGCCAGGCCGCCGTGTCAGTAAAAATTGACCATCCGGCCGCAAAATCACCGCCGCGACGACTTCTACCATCGGTGCGGATTCAGCGGCTGAAGCAGTTATGTGATTCATGACAGATGACTTGATCGTTGCCGCCCGGCCAGATCGCGCGCGAATTGCCATGCCACCCGCCCGCTGCGCGAGCCGCGCTCGATTGCCCATTGCAACGCTTCGGTGCGCGCCAGCGTGCTCATCTCAGCGATGCCGAAATAAGCCAGCCAGTAGCGCACAATATCCAGATATTGATCTTGGTCGAACGGATAAAACGACACCCACAGCCCGAAACGCTCCGATAGCGAAATTTTTTCCTCGATGGCTTCGCTCGGATGCACCTCGTCGCCAATATGCTTAGTGTCGAGATTGTCGCGCATGAACTCCGGCACCATATGACGCCGGTTTGATGTGGCATAAATCAGCACGTTGTCGGATACCGTGGCGATCGAGCCGTCCAACACTACCTTGAGTGCTTTGTAGCCAGGCTCATTGGTTTCAAAAGACAGATCGTCGCAAAACAAAATGAACCGCTCCGGACGCCGGTAAATCTTTTCCACGATGTCGTGCAGGTCGACCAGATGATGCTTCTCCACTTCGATCAGGCGCAAGCCATCCTGCGCATACTTATTCAACAGCGCTTTGATCAACGAGGATTTGCCGGTACCGCGCGCACCGGTCAGCAGCACGTTATTGGCGGAAAATCCCTGTACGAATTGCTGCGTGTTCTGGTCGATGCGCCATTTCTGCTCATTAATGCCGCATAATGCATCGAGTGTGATGCGATGCGGTTGCGTCACCGGTTGAATAAATCCGCTATTTCCTTGCCTGCGCCAGCGGAAAGCGATTGCCGTTTGCCAGTCCGGTTCCGGCTGCGCGAGCGGCAGTAGCTTCTCTAAGTGATCGAGCAGCTTGTCTACTCGTTGATAAAATTTGTCCCAATCGCTCACGATCCACACACTCTTTGATCAACTGCGGTAGCTGGCATTGATCTTGACGTAATCGTAGGAAAAATCGCAGGTCCACACGGTAGCCGATGCGGCGCCACGATTGAGTACGACGCGGATGGTGATTTCGGCTTGATTCATTACGCGCTGTCCGTCCTCCTCGCGGTAGTCCGCTGCGCGGCCGCCTTTTTCCGCCACCAGTACGTCGTCGAGATACAGTTGAATGCCATCGACGTTCAAATCATCGATTCCGGCATAACCGATCGCCGCGAGAATTCTGCCCAGGTTCGGGTCGGAAGCAAAGAAAGCCGTCTTGACCAGCGGCGAATGTGCAATCGCATAAGCCACCTGGGTGCATTCGTCCTTGCTTTTGCCATCCTCCACCTGCACGGTTATGAACTTGGTCGCGCCTTCGCCGTCGCGCACGATCATTTTTGCCAGATCTACCGCAACTGTAGTGATCGCATCCTGCAATTGGCAAAATTCCTCGGTATGCGGATTGACAATTTCCTTATTGCCAACCTTGCCGGTTGCCATGACGATGAAGGCATCGTTGGTTGACGTGTCGCCATCCACCGTGATGCGGTTGAACGAATGATCCGCCGCGTATTTCGTCAGTTTTTGCAGCATCGCATCGCTGATGGCTGCATCGGTGGCAACATAGCCCAGCATCGTCGCCATGTTGGGGCGGATCATGCCGGAGCCCTTGGCAATACCGGTAATCGTAACGGTCTTGCCTTGGATCTGCACTTGTTTTGACGCCGCTTTCGGCACAATATCGGTGGTCATGATCGCGTGCGCGGCATCGAACCAATTATCCGCTTTGAGGTTTGCCAACGCGGCGGGCATTCCCTGGACAATCTTATCTACCGGCAAAGGCTCCATGATCACCCCGGTGGAAAACGGCAACACTTGCTGCGGTGCAAAGCCCAGCAGTTTGGCTAGGGCAGCGCAAGTGGTTTGCGCATGCAGAATACCGGATTCACCGGTTCCGGCATTGGCGTTGCCGGTATTGACCACCAGTGCGCGCACCGATTGCGCCAAATGCTGCTTCGCCACAGTCACCGGCGCAGCGCAAAAACGGTTCTGCGTAAACACCCCGGCGGTTTTGCTACCCTCGGACAGCACCATCACCAGCAAATCCTTGCGATTGGCCTTTTTAATCCCCGCTTCGGCGATGCCGAGCGTGACACCCGCAACGGGCAGCAATTGTTCGGGCGTTAACGGCGGAATATTGACGGGCATGACCATTCCTCGCGATGATTGAAAAGCCGCTATGCTACCGTATCTGCAATTTCGTTTGTCAGAAATTACGATTGCATTTACTCTGAAACGAACCGGATTTTCGGGGTGCGGGTTTTGCGGTCGATGACGCCGCAAGAATTCAGATGCCACATTCGGAATTGATGGGATGAGTTTTATAAATGAGCGTATTTTGCCGTTCGTATTCGATTCAAGAAATATTCCGAATGCCCGATTACCAATCCAGCAGGTTACTGACATTGAGCAGTGTGTGGTAATCGGGCTGCGGGAAACCGGATATCAACTCAAATCAAATCAAATCAATCATATTAACAATCATATTAAATTTGTTGTCAAATGCGCTTAGGAATACTTGAAGACGAGCCAACTCAGGTGGCCATTTATGAGCTACTGCTTTCGCCGGAGCGATATCAGTGTGAATTCTTTGGAACCATTGCTTCATTTCTCGATGCGCTAAGGGATAGAAAATTCGATTTGCTCGTGCTCGACTGGATACTGCCCGATGGTACCGCCGGGGAAGCGATCAAATGGATCCGTAGGAATCTGGATTGGCATATTCCGATCATTTGCGTCACCTCATGCAATAATGAGTCGGATGTCGTTAACGTTCTATATATGGGAGCGGATGATTATTTTGTGAAATCTTCCCGGCATTTTGAGTTGCTCGCCAGAATTGAAACCCTAGCGCGGCGTAGCAGGGAAAGACAGCCTGCGCTATTGCAGTTTGGGCCGTACGAAATCGACCCGGAAAATCAGGCGATCATCGTTGATGGCAAAAATGCTGGTCTTACCCAAAAAGAATTTGCGCTCGCATGCTATCTGTTTCAAAACATCAACAAACTGTTGTCGCGCATTCATCTGCTGGAAAAAATATGGGGATTATCGGCAGAAATCGATACGCGTACCGTGGATACGCACATCAGCCGCATCCGTCATAAGCTTAGCCTGTCAGCGCGAAGCGAATGGGATATTTTGACGATTTATGGTTACGGTTATCGTCTGCAACATGCCAAGGCTGCTGAACCGGCTTAATAACCGCAAGCATGATTGGCAAGTTTCTGGTATCGAGATTGTTTTTATCGACTGACATTTCTTTCCGTAATTAATCAGCGTTTCCTTAAAGCAGTTACTCTTCTTGAATCTCTGCGGGTTCAATTCCCCGCTGCTTGCGGCGGGGTGCTTTATTCGTAGTCATTATTTCCTCTTTTTTTAGTACTGATGTACTAGAAGTTTCTTCAGTTCATTCTGATATGCTTGGAAAGCTTTGAATAATTGTCCATGCAAGCAATTCTGTGTCACATGATGTTTGAAAATTGACTTATCTGAATGATATGTTTAATTTTTATGTTTCCGCCGCGTATTTCAACTGACTCAGTGAATTGTCCAGTCATTATTCTTGACATGAAATGAATCAATAAGAGAAATGAGGAGTTGATATGGTTAATATCATTGTGACCGCAGACAGTAGAAAGCAGGATCGTCGTCAGAACATGCCATTTTTTTGCGCTTACCATTTGGGGATCAAAGTGGGCAGGCGAGGCGCGGAACGGAGAGTTTCAGCGCGAGGGAAACCGGAATACGTCGATCGTTATGCGGGAAGTTTGCTGTTTTGCGTCATTGCAATTTTATTTTTAAGCGCACTGGATGCTCATTTGACGCTCAACATCTTGAGTAGTGGCGGCGAAGAGATCAATTGGTTCATGGCGGTTCTGATCGAGGAAAGTGTGGAAAAGTTTGTTGCGTTAAAACTTGCGCTTACTGCAATGGCGCTTATCTTGCTGGTGATTCATCATAATGTGCGATTGGTTAAGTTTCTACGCGTCAGGCATCTCAAGTACATGATCCTCACCGGTTACAGCACATTGATCGGTTACGAATGGCATTTGTTGGAGCTGGCTGCTGTACTTTAGGGAAACGCTGAAAAACGACTGCGCTCTTCAAGCTGCGTTGAAATCAGGTTCAAAATACTCATTTATTAAGCATAAGCTACGTTTTTTCGCTTGCTTTGCCTTGCATCAGCTTCCTCGAGAGTATTTTTCAATAACCTGCCGAGTTGGGCAATTCGGTAGTGCAATTCCAAAGAATCAATATGAATTCGTTTTGAAATAGCTGGTGATATTTCTTAAATCATCCAGCACCAAAGTGCCGGCGGCTAATTGCAGGCGCAAATAAGCCAGTAGGTAATCGTACCGCGCTTGCGAGAGATCGCGCTGTGCCGTGTACAGTTGTTGCTGAGCTTCCAGTAAGTTCAAATTGATGCGGATGCCGCCACGGATGCTTTTTTCTGTTGCAGCAACAAGCAGTTCGGCTGACTTGACTGCCAGTTCTAACGATTCAATTTTTTTGACACCACTTTTTAGCAAATTATGTTGCTTCTTTAGCTCAACCAGTACTTTGTCGGTCATTGCGTCGAGGTCGGCTTCAGCGCGTGCGTGATTCGCTTTTGCTTGCGCCGTCAGTGCATTCACCCGGCCGCCTGCGTATAAAGGAAAATTGACTTCGACACCAATGGTGCCAAGTTCGGCGTCTTGGTTGCGCGTGATAAAAGATCCGCGGTTATTTTTTGATAAGCTGGCGACTAAATCAACGCGTGGCGCGTGACCGGCGAAATTCTTTCTGATTTCTTCCTTGCCGGATGTTACGGTGTGCCGCTGCGTTACAATCTCGGCATTGCGTTCCAGAGCCATGGCATGCCATTCGTCATAATCTTGCAACTGAATGGATCGAGTATTAAACGCAGGAGATAATCGATCGAGTTGAGTTATTTTTTGTCCCACGATGGCTTCAAGTTTAAGTTGAGCGGATTCCAGCTCGTCTTTTGCTTCAATCGCTTTGGCTTGGGCAATCGCGTGCTTCGATTGTGTTTCCAGCACATCGGTGGTGGTGCCTTCGCCTTTTATCAACATGCGTTCGTTGACGCGCTTGAGCTCATCAAGGGCATTCAGTTGCGCTTCGGTAATTTTGACATGATCCTGCGCAAGCAACGTTTCAACATAGGCTTCCACTAACCGTACAACCAATTGCTGGCTGCGCCCGGTGAACTTGGCCCGGCTTGAACTGGCTTGTGCTTTACCCATTCGGTAACTAGCCATAGCTTCTAAATTGATCAATGGCTGACGCAGTGTTAGCGAGCTGATCTGACTATCGAAATGAGTAGGGCCAGAAAAGTGGGATTGATTTCCTCTGCTATCCGTTTGCACGCCTGATATGGTTCCTGCACTTTTACTTTGATTGTGAGTAATAGTCAGGTTAGGCAGCAAGCTTGCCAAGCCGATAGCTTCCGCTTGTTGCCCAGCTTCATTTTCATGATAAGCGGAGCGGTAAATCGGGTCATACTGGAGCGCGGCTTCATAAGCATCCAACAGATTCATTGCTTGAACAGAGCTTAATGAGCCGAACAAAAGCCAAGCAGAAAATGAGATTTTAGAGATATCCATCATTACCGCTACTCTTCACTCAAAGCTGAATGCACACGATCCAGGATCGGTTTGAATAGATAACTCAACAACGAGCGTTCACCCGTTTTGATAAATATTTCTACCGGCATACCCGCGCGTATCTGTTCCTCGGCGAGTTTTTTCATACCCTCGGGTGTTACGGCAGCTTTCATATTGTAGTACGGTAGCCCGCTTCGTTCATCCACGAGGCGATCTGCTGATACTTGGGTGACAATACCCGGAATATTGGGTGTTTTCTTTTGATTCAATGCAGAGAAAATGAGATCGACCGGCAAATCGACATGCACCTTGTCAATCAAGTGAACCGGTACTTGTCCGGTAACGATCAGTGTGTCGTCGCTGGGCACGATATCCATCAATTTGAATCCCGGGCTGATAACGCCGCCTTCGGTAAACACATTCATGCCGACCACGATACCGTCCACAGGCGCTTTAACCTCAATGTTGGCCAGTTCAAAATCTTGTCCATTCAAGCGATTGCGTAAGGAGTCAGCTTCCCGCTTCGCTTCGGTTAGCTGCTGTCCTACCTCCTTTTGGTATTCCTGTTGACGATGAACGCGCCGCTGCTCCTGTTCGGCGATTTGCCGTTGAATCCGGCCGATGTTTCCGGTTTCGGAAAAAATATCACCGGTCAATTGTGTATACGTACGCTCCAGCTCCAGCACGCGATTGCGAGGCACAAAACCGTCGTGCTCCAGATCGCGCATGTTGACTAATTGTTCCTCCAGAAATTTCAATTGCGTATTTTTACTGTTTTTTGATGCTTCCAGTCCGCGCAATTGCATTTTTAAACCGGCAATATTCTCATCCAGTGCGCCGATTTCGTGTCGCAGAGCCAATCTGCGCGATGTGAAGAGCTGAGTTTGTATGGCGATATTGTTGGCGACGCGCGGATCACTTTGCAGCGCCAATAAGTCTTGCGGAAACGTGATTTTGTCCATTCCATCACGTTCCGCTAATAAACGGGCTTCCATGGTCAGGGCGGTATAGAGTTGGCTGCGGGTGATCTCAGCTTGCGCCTTGACCTGAGTATCGTTCATCCGTACCAGCACTTGGCCGACTTTTACATGATCACCTTCCTTGATCAGAATGCTGTCGATAATTCCACCGATTTGATGCTGAACAGCTTGCAGATGACTGGCTACAGCGACGGTGCCCGGAACCGGGACGCCTTTTTCCAGCGGTGCAAAAGCCGCCCACAGAATGAATCCGCCGAAACCCGCCAGCACGATCCACCAACCCAATCGGGTATGCAGCGTTTCGTCTGTTTCCACATGATGCGTTGAATCCGCTGGAACATTTTCAATAACGGTCTTTTTTTCTTCAGCTGCGAGCTTCATTATTTTTCTGTCCGGTAATCAGTATTTCTCGATGTGCGATGGCAAAGGCATGGCAAAAAATCAGCCAGCTTGGGAATTGATCGTGTTGGCGGTCTGGGGTGCTTGGTTTTGCGCAGTTGATTGTTCGGCTTTTTTTTGCGCCAGCTGCGCCTGTTGTGCTTGTTGTTTCGTCAGCGCTTCCACCACTTGATTGGTCGGCCCGAATAGTTTCGCCGTTCCTTCTTGCAATATGAGCAATTTAGTGGTTGCGCTGAGGATGCTGGTGCGGTGTGTGATCAAAACAATGGTTTTGCCGCGTTTGCGCAGATCAACGATAGCGGCCAGCAGTGCCTGTTCACCCACATCATCGAGATTGGAATTGGGTTCGTCGAGCACGATCAGCGAGGGGTCGTCGTACATTGCGCGCGCCAAGCCGATGCGTTGTTTTTGTCCACCGGAAAGACCGGCGCCGCCATCACCCAAAAGCGTATCGTAACCTTCCGGCATATTCAGGATCATTTCATGAACGCCGGCGCGTTTGGCCGCCAGGATAACTTTTTCCGCATTCACTTCACCGAAGCGAGCGATATTTTCTGAAACCGAACCTGCAAAGAGTTCGATATCCTGCGGTAAATATCCGATGTGCGGTCCCAGTTCGTCTTTGTTCCATTGATAGACATCGGCACTATCCAATCTGACTTTCCCTGAAGCGGCCGGCCAAACGCCAACCAGTAAGCGTGCCAATGTCGATTTTCCTGATCCACTCGGGCCGATGATGCCGAGTACTTCACCGGCAGCCAAGGAAAAGGTTAATCCCTTGAGCACTGGGACCTTGCTGCCGGGCGGGGCTGCCATTACATTTTCGACGGCAACGAAACCTTGCGGTTTAGGCAGCGCCATTCCGACCTTTCTTTCGGGATACTGATCAAGCAATTTAACCAATCGTTCGTAGGCGCTACGCGTACCACCGATTTGCTTCCATACGCTGATCAATAATTGCACCGGTGCAATGGCTCTGCCCAACAGGATGGAACCGGCGATCATCATGCCCGGCGTAATGCTGTCGTCCAGAACCAGCAAAGCGCCCAACCCCAGCATCAACGACTGCAATGCGACAGTGCAGGATTTCGACAATGCCGTGACAATACCGGCTTTTTCACTGGCTTCGGCTTGCAGATTGAGAAAACGGCGATGCAGTTTGTACCAGCGCGATTGAAGACTGGGCAGCATGCCCATCGCTTCGATAACTTCGGCATTGCGTAGATTATTGGAGGCGATATTGGTGGATGCAATCGCCATCGAATTAGCCTCGGCTAACGGTTTATGCGAAATTTTTTCATTGATGTAGGCCAGTACGATAAGTATGACCGTACCACACAAAGCAAAAACACCCAAAATAGGGTTAAACATGAAGATCACGAATAAATAAACCGGAAACCACGGTGCGTCAAAAAAAGCGAACAATGCATTGCCGGTAAGGAATTGCCGCAGATTGGTCAGATCCTTTAAAGCTTGTCCGGCATTGCTGTCGCCTTGTTTCAGGCTTGCCTCGAAAGCAGCGGTATATATGCGCTTATTCAATTTCATATCGAGTTGCGCCCCGACACGGATTAGTACAAAGCTGCGCACGTATTCCAGTGCTCCCATGAACGTGTAGGCGCCCAGCATGATCAGCGTCAGCATGAGCAGGGTCATTTCGTTGCGGCCGGTTAATACGCTGTCATAAAGCTGCAGCATATAAATAGCCGGCATGAGCATCAACACATTGATGACTGCACTGAAAACGCCGATGTTTCTAAAGGCTATCTTAAAGCTGGTCAGTACCTGTGCAATTTCATTCTGAGGCGCTTTAAATTTGAACTTCATCTGATTGTGGATACCGTGCTGTTGAATGATTTATCGGTGAAAATACAATTTGTTGGATTAATTATAATTGTGAATGGTTAGTTTTGACTAGGCAAATCGCTTATTGTCAGATTGAACGGTCGCGGGGAAAAGTGTAAATCCTGTTTTGCATCCGAACAGTCAAATTTTAAATCCTGATTCATTCTTTCCGCCATAGCCGTTGTCCAGTTGCGATAGTGCGGCAGCCATTTTAGTCCCCAGGTAGCTATCCGAAAAAGCCACGGTGGCACCGTAAATATACGTATCGGACGATTCATCGCTGCAAACACCCGCTCTACCATTGCGCGATAGGTCAAAGTTTCTCCGCCGCTCAAATTATAGGCGCGGCTGGGCGAATTTATCGCGCCCAGCGCCGCATAGCATGCCGCGGCGACATCTTCAACATGCACCGGTTGCCGCAAACCGCATGCCGGCCCCAGTAGGGGGAAGAATCCGAAGCGGTGGATGAATCGTGCAATTTCGGCGATATTCTTGTCGCGCCCGTACCCGTAAATCAAGGTTGGGCGCAATATGATCCATGCTACCCCGTGCGCGGCGGCCCATGTTTGTAAACGTGCTTCACCCTCGACCAGCTGCTGTGCAATTCTTCTTTCACGGGGATCGGGTGAGGTAGTTTTGGTGAAACGGCTGGTGGAAGATAGCACGACAATCCGCCGGGCGTGATAGGTTGATAAAAGATCAAAGTATTCCGGCAATACCCAAATGGGCGCTACACATAACCAAGCATGAATTTCATTTTCTTCGTTGCGATCTTTAACCGCGCCTATTGTAGCAAATTGCCGCCATGTGACTTGCGGGTGCGGCGTTAAGCTTGTGATGGAACGGCGCGAGAATGCGGTGACATACCAGTCATGCGCAAGCAATTTTTTTATCACGCACTCTCCCGTCAAACTTGTGGCGCCCAATAACCCAATGCGGCGTTCATTCATGTTTGAACTTTAGCATCCGGTAACAATTTTGCGTTGCGTAGATCAGTACTGTGGCGCTGAAGCGCAGCCATACGCTCAGCGTAATCAACCCCATCAGTATGCTCGGATATTGCTGACGGAAAAATTTCCGGTAGAAACGCAGCATGCCTTTATGTTTGTGCCAAGCGACGAAGAGTGGCCGCGAGCGACTGCAAGTGCCTTGAAAGTGAGTGACCAGCGCATCCGGCACAAACATAATTTTCCAGTTTTTTTGCTGGAACCGCAGGCACCAATCCAAATCCTCGCAGTGCAGAAAATATTGTTCGTCCCAAGGGCCGACATCATCGATGGCTTGGCGCCGCACCAGCATCAATGCGCCGGATATCGCTTCAACTTTGACAGGAGTTTGGGGCAAGGGTTGTTTATTCAAATGAAAATCAAAAAATAACCGTGGCCAGTATTTCTCCAGATGATACAAGCCGAAGGCGCGCACAAAAGCGCGCCACGGCGTCGGGATGGCGCGCCGTCCGCCACCTTGCTCGGAGCCATCCGGATTAGCAAGGTAACCGCCAACCATGCCGATCCGAGGATCCGATTCCATTACTTGCACCATGCGCTGCAGTGAATTTTCCTGCAGAAGACAATCCGGGTTCAAGAAAAGAATATAAGGTTGTGTTGCCGCGCCAAGGCCGGTATTGCAACCGGCGGCAAACCCGGCATTATTATTCAGGCGAATAATCCGGAGGTGATTATCTGCAGAGAAACTAGATTCAAGCTCTAACAGACTGCGATCAGATGAAGCATTGTCAATGACTAAGACCTGTTCAGCTTGTTGCAAAGCTGCCTGAACACACTGGGTTAATATTGGGCCGGCGTTATAGTTGACAATTATTGTAGATATGGATTGTTTGCATCGTTCTTTTGTGTCGTGGCAAATTTGTTGTGGAGCGTGCATTGTCTATATTCAAATAAGACCACTAGGAGGTGAAATAACTGCTGCTAAGTACTGCCGGTAATTATCTCACAGTGTCAATGGGTTGTATTTTCTAATTTGGTAGGCGCTTTAATAAAAGCCCTGCGTGGCAACCAAGTCATCATCTGGAATAAGCTTAAGCAAGAACAGACCCGCTGAATCTGAACTTTTTTCCTTTGTCCCAGTAGCGATCTGATATGACTAAAGGCATCAATTTTAGCTTGCAATTA
>JBDHRU010000054.1:0-12587 GCA_039807765.1 Nitrosomonas sp.
TGAATTTTTACGCCATTGTTCAGAAACGACAGCTCGCG
Source organism: Nitrosomonas sp. (assembly GCA_039807765.1). Taxonomy (GTDB): domain Bacteria; phylum Pseudomonadota; class Gammaproteobacteria; order Burkholderiales; family Nitrosomonadaceae; genus Nitrosomonas. Next base: position 39 of record JBDHRU010000054.1, read on the forward strand.
CAGGCGTTTGGCGAAAATATCGTAATGGAATTCGACAAGACCGAAAATGTCCTTGCTGGCGAGAAAATGCACTTCGGTGCCGTGGCGCTCGCTCTCGCCGATGACTTCCAGCGGCTTGACCGGCACACCCATACGGAATTCCATGTGATGCACTTTGCCATCGCGGCGGATGGTCAGTTTCAGCCATTCCGACAGCGCATTGACTACCGATACGCCGACGCCGTGCAAACCGCCGGACACCTTGTACGAATTGTCATCGAACTTGCCGCCGGCGTGCAGTTCGGTCATGACAATTTCCGCAGCCGAGCGTTTCAGTTCGTCGTCCTGCTTGATACCGGTCGGAATACCGCGGCCGTTGTCGAGCACGCTGACCGAGTTATCCGGGTGGATGGTCACGGTGATTTCATCGCAATGCCCGGCCAATGCTTCATCGATGGCGTTATCGACCACCTCGAACACCATGTGATGCAAACCGGTGCCATCGCTGGTGTCGCCGATATACATGCCAGGCCGTTTGCGCACAGCATCCAGTCCTTTCAGGATTTTGATACTTTCGGAATCGTAATCGCTCGGATTGTCTTTCGGTGCGTTGGGATTTTGATTGCTCATCGGTTAAGGTAATTGGTTATCGGATTGAAAGGTTTGCTGCAATGGTTGCGGATCTGGCTAGATTTTCGATCTGTGCCGTCAAATTCTCATCGGCATGACAATGTATTTAAACGCATCGTTGCCGGGTATCGTCATCAGCACGCTGCTGTTGGCGTTTTCAAACGCGCACTGAACGGTTTCACTGTTCACATTATTCAGCAGATCAAGCAGGTAGGTGATATTCAGGCTGATATCCACCGTTTCGTCGCTGTAGGGGATTTCCAGATCGTCTTCGGCTTCTTCCTGCTCGCTGTTTTTACACACGATGCGCAGATTGTTTTCGCCGACGATCAAGCGCACACCGCGGAATTTTTCGCTTTGGTTGGATAGTATCGACACCCGCTGCAGCGCCTGTAAAAACAGCAGACGGTTAATTTCAAACTGTTTGTTGTTACGCGTCGGAATCACGCGGTTGTAATCGGGAAATTTGCCGTCGATGACTTTGGAGGTCAGGACGATACCGGAGAAAGAAAATCGCACTTTGTTCTGAAAGTATTCGATGGTGACCGGTTCTTCATTATCCTCGAGTAATTTCGATAGTTCATACACGGCTTTGCGCGGCAAAATGATTTCCTGCTTTTTCTGTGCTTGATCCAGCGCTGCTGAGATATACGCGAGACGGTGGCCGTCGGTGCCGACGCTGATGAATTGTTTTCCGTCCGTCAGCAGCAATAGTCCGTTTAAATAATAGCGGATATCTTGCTGGGCAACTGCGAATTGCACATGGCGCAGCAGGTTTTTCAGTTCTTGTTGTTTCAACGTAATGGCATTTTCCGATGCGGATTCTTCCGCGACTTCCGGAAAATCTTCCACCGGCAGTATCTGCAGATTGAATGCGCTTTTGCCGGATTTGACGTAGAGATGGTCGTCCTGACGCGTCAATGTGACTTCGGCGTCGCTAGCGAGTGAACGTAAAATGTCCTGCAGTTTTTTTGCCGAAACCGTCAGAGAAAAATCCTGTTTGGATGCTAAGTCTATTGTTGTGGCCGTTTTAATCTGAATTTCCAGATCAGTGGTCAAAAAAGAGGTCTTTTCCGCATTTTGCCGGATCAGCACATTGGATAAGATGGGTAGTGTCTGACGGCGTTCGACGATTCCGGTTACGGTTTGTAGCGGTTTTAGCAACGTATCTCGATGGGTTTTAATTAAAAGCATTTAAATAAAAAATAGTAGTAATTAAATAAGGTCTGCAATTCTTTTGGATTGTTTATAACTTATTCTTAATATCAATAAGATAGCATAAAAATTTTGTTTGTATAGTGTTTGTATACCAGTTGGATAGTTTGTGGATAAAAAGGATGGATTTTTTTAGGGCAATGTTATGCACAAACCATTCAATAGTTATCAACCTCGTAAAATAAGTATCAACGCGTTGAAGTCCCGGTTTACAACCGGATCGGAAACACGCAGTTCGTTGATTTTACGGTAGCCGTGCAACACGGTGGTATGATCGCGGCCACCGAATGCTTCACCGATATCCGGCAAGCTCAATGACGTCAATTCCTTGGCGATGGCCATCGCCATCTGCCGCGGACGTGCGACGATGCGTGAGCGTTTCTTCGAATACATTTCCGATACTTTGATTTTGTAGTAATCGGCGACGGTTTTCTGAATGTTTTCGATGGAAATTTGGCGGCTTTGCACGGCGAGCAAGTCCTTTAACGCTTCTTTCGCCAAATCCAATGTGATTTCCTGACCGACGAAGCGCGAAAAAGCCAGCACGCGTTTCAATGCGCCTTCCAGTTCGCGCACGTTGGAGCGGATGTGCTTGGCGATGAAAAAGGCGACGTTTTCGTCCAGGCGTATTTTTTCCATTTCGGCTTTTTTCAGCAGGATCGCCACGCGCATTTCCAGTTCCGGCGGCTCGACCGCGACCGTCAACCCCCAGCCGAAACGCGACACCAACCGCTCTTCCAGACCGGTAATTTCCTTTGGATAGGTATCGCAGGTGATGATCACTTGCTTATGCGTTTCGACCAGCGCGTTGAATGCGTAGAAAAATTCTTCCTGCGTGCGATTCTTTCCGCCGAAGAACTGTACGTCGTCCACCAGCAGCAGGTCGAGCGAATGGTAGTACAGCTTGAATTTGTCGAATGCTTTGTGCTGATAGGCGCTGACGACATCGGATACGTATTTTTCCGCGTGCACGTAGCGAATCTTGGCGCTTTTGTCGTTTTCCTGCACGTAATTACCGATCGCTTGGATCAAATGGGTTTTTCCCAAACCTACACCGCCGTAGATGAACAACGGGTTGTACGCGATACCAGGCGATTCCGCTACCTGGATCGCACCGGCGCGGGCGAGCTGGTTGGCTTTGCCGGTGACGAAGTTGTCGAAAGTGAAATTGGGATTCAGCCCGCTGGGATTCTTCTTCGCCGGTTGATAGGCCGGCTTGGTTTCCGGTTGGATTTCCTCCGCTGCCAAATTGGCGGTGGCGGGTTTGACCTCGGTTTGCTCCGCCAACTTCAAATGAAACTGGATTTTCTTGTCAAAATACCCTAACGCCATGTTTTCGATATGTTCAATGAAATTATCTTTGACCCATTGCGAAACGAAACGGTTGGGTGCGATCAGCATCACTTTGTGATCGCCATTGAATGCTGGATCGATTTGCAGCGGTTTGATCCAGGTGTTGAATTGTTGCGCGTTGAGTTCTTTTCTAAAATGATCAAGACAAGACAACCAGAAGGTATTCAGCAATTGCGTCATTTTCTGTTCTTCGTTCATCCGGTTTGAAAAGGCGGTCATCATACAATGTCAGTTTATAAAAAACCCGATGCTAATTAAATTTCCAGGTTATCGATTAATCGTGTATTACCGAGCCAAGCTGCGGCTAAAACGACTAAATCCCGATCCGGGGGCTGGGCGGGTAGCAATGAACTACGTTCATGGATGCTGATGTAATCGACTTTCCAGCCGCGTTGTGCCAGATTGTGAATGGCGTTTTCTTGTAATGTTTGAAAATCCTGACGACCGGAAACGATTTCCTGTCGGATCCGCTGAAGCGTTTGATAAAGGTGGTAAGCTTCCGCCCGTTGCGCGTCGTTCAAATACTGGTTGCGCGAACTAAGCGCTAACCCGTCGGGAGTCCGGACGGTTTCACCGGCTACGATGCTGACGGGTAAATTCAATTGCCGTACCATTTCACGCACTATATGCAACTGCTGATAATCCTTTTTGCCAAAAACAGCCAGGTCAGGTTGAATAATATTGAATAATTTCAATACGATCGTTGCAACACCACGAAAAAATCCCGGACGGAATTTTCCTTCCAGAATATCCGCCACAGGGGGTAATGCTAACAAGAATTCTTGCGGTGTAGGGAAGAGAATTTTTTCATCAGGCGCGAAAACAGTCTTGACATTCAATGCAGACAGCGCCCTGCAATCATCTGCAAAAGTACGCGGATAACGGTCGAAATCTTCATGCGGCAAAAATTGCAAACGGTTGACGAAAATGCTGACCACTACGCAATCGGACAACTGTTTTGCCTGCTCGATCAGCGCGAGATGACCTTGATGCAGATTCCCCATGGTGGGAACGAACGCAATATTTTTTTCGCCGCGGAGACTCTCCCGCACGGCGGCGATATCACTCAAAATGTTCATACACTTCCGCGTATCAGAATTTGTGTTCTTTACCGGGGAATTGCCCGGTTTTGACCGCCTGGACGTAAAGGGCAACGGCCTCAGGGATGTTTTTGGCTTCTTGCATAAAATCTTTGACGAAGCGGGGCTTTTTACCTTGGGATATTCCCAGCATATCATGCAGTACCAGCACCTGCCCCGAGCAATCAGGGCCGGCGCCGATACCGATGGTCGGAATGGTTAATGCTTGGGTGATCTTTTTTGCCAATTTAGCTGGTACCACTTCCATGACCAGCAAGCCCGCGCCGGATTTTTGCAGAATCTTTGCATCTTCGAGCAATTGCTTGGCCGATTTTTCCGTGTTGCCCTGCAGCTTATACCCGCCAAGCTGGTGAATCGATTGCGGCGTCAAGCCGATATGCGCGCACACCGGAATGCCACGTTGTGTCAGGAATTGAATCGTGTTCGCCATGACATGGCCGCCTTCTATTTTCACCATCTGCGCACCGGCGGCGATGATCCTGGCGGCATTTTCAAATGCCTGTTCAGGCGAAATTTGATAACTGCCAAACGGCATGTCGGCGATGATGAACGTCTTACTGGTGCCGCGCACTACGCAGCGCGTGTGGTAAATCATATCGTCTAGCGTCACGGCCAGCGTAGTGTCGCTGCCGTGCAATACATTGCCTAACGAGTCGCCCACCAGCAGCACGTCCACCCCGGCATTTTCCAGTACGGTTGCAAAAGTCGCGTCATAGCAGGTCAGTACCGCGATTTTTTCACGGTTTTCAACCATTTTTTGCAATGTGGTTTGGGTAATTTTCATATTTCGTTGCATCAACCGGATCGAGGCTTTTTCCGCCACCGGTCATGATAGCGCATTTGGTGCTTGCAATCGACGTTTACAGCCGATGTGCGTTCCTCTGTGACTTTTCTCACTGCAATACCAGATAGGTAACGCTATCTTAACCATGCGATTGATTTTTATGCAGAGAAATTGGTGTGAAAGTCTGGATTTATTGACTGCATGCCTTTCTTGCTTGCAGATCATGGCGGCTATTCTGTGTGCAAGTTTTGATCTTTGGCCATCGAATCAATTTAAGGAGTCTGTGATGGATACAAAACAAAAGCCAATGAGCATTCAAAGCGACGGGATTGCAATGGTCGCACAACAAGGTGTCGAGCGTGCATTAGCGGCGCGTAAGCACATGGTTGAGTTATCTGTGGAACAAACTGCTGAAGTTGGCGGTGGATTGTTTTTGGCGGCTGATAGTGCCTTCAGTTTGAGTTTGATTCATTCTCCAATTATTTATGGAGGATTTCCTACTCCTGTTCTCGATAGATATTCAGTAGGCTTTTAACCAGTAACCTTTCTAAGGATTGCTTATGAAAACCGAACCCGAAACCTTTGCCCAAGTGCCCAGCCTGACTGGGAAGGTGCGCAAGTTTTCGCGGTCGTCGGCGGTTCTCCAGATAGGCCGTTTCCGGCCTATCTGGATCAGACCCAACCGGTGACTGATGAACTGCTTGAGATGGCTGGTCCCGTTGCCCCCGCTGAAGTTTTCCGATTTTCTGCCCCTTGCGCTAACAGTGCTTGCGCTCACTTTAACGAAGATGCTCAGAGCTGCCGTTTGGCGGAAAAAACTGTTCGCTGGGCTCCGGTTGTATTTGAAAAATTACCCAAATGTGCGATTCGTAATGATTGCCGCTGGTGGAAGCAGGAAGGTGTCGCGGCTTGCAGGCGCTGCCCGCAGGTTGTAACGGTAAATTACGATCCTTCGCCTGAGATGCGGCAGGCAGCGGATCCAAAGATTAAATGAAAATATGGTGATATTAGAAATTTAGAAAGTTCGTGAATGTTTTACTTCATCTTTAGAATTTGACAGCTGTGCTAAAGATGAAGATTAGATAAGCAACTGTAAGTTAATTGTTTTAAGGAGAATATTATTTATGAATGAGCTTGATTTTAATGAAACTGATTTAGTAAGCGGTGGGATGATGCCAATGTGGTCGCAAATGGTAGTCAAAGGTATGTCTTCTTTAGCGGGAGGTTTTCAGTGAAGTCCTGATAGCGCGCTCTCCGGCAGTTGGTCTGTTGGTTTGGTTAACTGCGCTTTTTGCCGCCGCAATCATGGGTTTTGCCTATTGGGGCGAATATACCCGTAAGGAGCATGTTGTGGGTTATTTGTCGCCCACGCAAGGCATGATCCGGATTTTTTCCCCGCAAGCCGGAACCGTGATTGAAAAGCATGTCAGTGAAGGTCAGCAAGTCAAACAAGGCGATGCGCTGCTGACCATCAGCAGTGAACGAACCACGTCGAATATGCGCGAAGCGCAGGCGGCGATGCTGGCCGAACTGAAGCAGCGGCGCGACAGTTTGCGCCAGGAGCAAGGCAAGCAAAAAGAGATCGATGCGCTCACCGGTAACAGCATCACCGGGCGGATTCGAGGATTGGAAACGGAAATTCTCGAAGCCTTGGCGCAATTGGCGCTTCAGACGAGCCGCGTGGCGGGTGCGGAGCGCACAGTCGCACGTTATGAAAAATTGGTTGCCGAGCGTTTTGTCTCTGAAGCGGCATTGCAGGAAAAACAGGAAGCGTTAATCAATCAGCGCAATCAGCATGCGCAATTAAAGCGCAGCATTACCGGCCTGAACCGGGAGTTGAGCGCGGCGCGCGTGGAGTTATCGGCTTCCGGCTTAAAACAGGCTAATAATACTGCCGCGATCGAGCGGCAAATTTCCGAGCTGAAACAGCAATTAACCGAAGCGGATGCGCGTCGCAGCATTATTTTGACTGCACCGGCCGATGGCACGGTCACGACCATATTGACCGAAATTGGGCAGGCGGCTAATCCGAATATGCCGCTACTTTCCATTCTACCTGCGGGCGCAGAGTTACAAGCACAATTACTGGTACCCACACGCGCCGCCGGATTTATCAAGCCTGCTCAGCAAGTTTCCCTGCGTTATCAGGCTCTTCCTTATCAGCGTTTCGGGCACCATCGAGGTGAGGTGGTAGAAATCGGACGCTCGGTGATTCAACCGGATGAATCCAGTTTACCGGTTGATGTTCGGGAATCGGTATACCGCATCACCGTGCGCTTGCCGCAGCAATTGGTGCAAGCGTACGGCCAGGCTATGCCGCTGCAAGCAGGCATGGTGCTGGATGCGGATATTCATATCGACCGGCGGCGCTTGATCGAATGGGTATTTGATCCATTGTTATCGATCACCGGGCGAATTTAGGGGGTGTATATGAGGCTCAATTTTTCTTTACGCCACCGTGCCCCGGTTATTCTGCAAACGGAAGCAGCGGAATGTGGCTTGGCATGCTTGGCGATGATTGCCAGCTATCATGGCCACCGGATCGATCTGGCTACTTTGCGTGCGCGCTATCCCATCTCGCTACGCGGTTCTACACTGGCCGATATGATGAAAATCGCCGGCCAGCTCAAGCTTGCGCCCCGTCCCTTGCGACTGGATCTGGAACATTTACCGGAGCTAACACTACCGTGCGTACTGCACTGGGATTTCAGCCACTTTGTCGTATTGACCGGAGCGCAGGGAAACCGCGTGACGCTGCACGATCCGGCAGTGGGTGAACGTGAAATGCCTTTGGCGGAATTTTCCAAACATTTTACTGGGGTTGCGTTAGAGCTGACGCCAACCGGTGAATTTACTCCCCGCGACGATACGCGCACAGTAAAATTATCGGAGCTAATCGGCCGTCTGCAAGGATTGGGCGGAACGGTGACCCAGATTCTAGTGCTCGCGCTGGTATTGCAGCTTTTCGCCATCTTGGCGCCTTTTTACATGCAGTGGGTTGTCGATCAGGCGCTGGTGGCGCAAGACCATGATCTCGTCACCGTGCTGGGAATCGGATTTTTGTTGCTGGCGCTGGTGCAGGCTGGTGTCACGGCGTTGCGCGCCTGGGTGCTGATGGTATTGGGCACAACGCTGAATTTGCACATGATCACGAATTTGTTCCGTCATTTGATCCGCCTGCCGATGAGTTGGTTTGACAAGCGCCATGTCGGCGATATCGTGTCGCGTTTCGATTCGCTCAATGTTATCCAACGGACATTGACGACCGGATTTCTCGAGGCGCTGATCGATGGTGTGATGGCTATCATCACACTCGGTATGATGCTTTTTTATAATATCAAGCTGGCGCTGATCGCTTTGATTGCCGCGGCTTTGTATGCTGTGCTGCGATTTGCCTTATACCGCCCGTTCCGTCTGGCCACCGAGGAACATATCGTTCGTGGCGCCAAACAGCAAAGCCATTTTCTCGAAACCATCCGTGGCATGCAAAGCATTAAACTGCACGCGCATGAATCGCCGCGCACGGCTGCCTGGCAGAACCTGACAGTCGATCAATTCAATTCCAGTATTCGAACGCAGCGCTTGGGCATTTTGTACCAGGGGCTCAATGGCTTGTTATTTGGCGTGGAAAATATCATTACCATATGGTTCGGCGCCATGCTGGTACTGGATACCGCGAACGGCAGCGGATTTTCAATCGGTATGCTGTTTGCATTTATCGCTTACAAAACGCAATTTGTGCAGCGCGTCGCTGCCTTGATCGAGAAAGGTTTGGAATTGCGCATGCTGGGATTGCACACCGAACGTGACGGCGACATTGCACTGACACCCGCCGAGCAGCCTGATGGATCGGGCAGTATCACGGCGGTTCCCCTTGAGGGACGGATCGATGTGAAACACGTTGCGTTCCGTCACGCGGAAACCGATCCGCCGGTGCTGCACGATGTCAGTTTCAGTGTTCAACCGGGTGAATCGGTCGCGATTGTAGGTTCGTCGGGCTGTGGCAAAACAACCTTGGTCAAACTGATGCTCGGACTTTTACAACCGGGTAGCGGCAGCATCGAAGTGGATGGCGTTCCGCTCGGCCGTTTTGGCATCGAGCGCTACCGCAATGCGGTCGCCAGCGTGATGCAGGACGATCAGTTGTTCGCCGGTTCCATCGCGGAAAACATTTGTTTTTTTGATCCACAAGCAGACTACGGCCGGATCGAAGCAAGCGCTCGTCTGGCGGCGATTCATGACGATATTACTGTAATGCCGATGCAGTACAACACATTGGTGGGCGATATGGGCGCTGTCTTGTCGGGTGGTCAGAAACAGCGGCTACTGCTGGCTCGGGCGCTTTACCGCCAGCCTCGTATTCTTTTCCTTGACGAAGCCACCAGCCATCTCGACATCGCGCGCGAACGCAGCGTCAACGAAGCGGTCCGCGCATTGAAACTGACGCGCATTATCGTCGCGCATCGTCCGGAAACGATCGCCAGTGCGGACAGGGCCATTGTGCTCGACGATGGGAGAATCATCAGCGATAAACCGGTCAAAACATCTGCGCATGTGCTGGAACTGGAGTCTGCGCATTCAGCAGCGGAACAGCAGGTTGCTGCTGCGAGCTGATAGCCGATTTAGGGCGATTCTTTCATTCGCTCCAGCTTTTGTTTATGGCATGCCGCAAGCAGCGGCGCAATGCCGCCATAACCCGGAATGTCACAATCCGGCGCGATTTCCACCAGCGGCATCAAAACGAACGCGCGTTGCGTCATACGCGGGTGCGGCAGAGTTAAATCCGCATCCTGAAAGTGCAGTGCGTCGTACAGCAGAATATCGAGGTCCAGTGTGCGCGGTGCATTCAGCGATTCGCGCACACGTCCGTGGCGTTGTTCGATCGCCAATAAGGCCTTCAGGAGGTCGTGTGGCGTAAGGAGAGTTTCGATCAGCGCCACCGCGTTAATAAAATCGGGCTGATCCAATTTCCCGACTGGCGCGCTGCGGTAAAGTGATGAACGGCGGATCACTTGCGTGCCTGGCAGTTGTTTCAACTCGTCGAATGCCTGCTGAACCTGAAAAACAGGATTTTCCAGATTGCTGCCCAGGGCGATGAAGGCCTGACTTGGTTTTTTACTCATGCAGGGAGGGGAATTAAACGCTTTCGGGATTGGCGGGATTGTCCGGCTGAGTTGCGGGAGCGGACGCGTCTGCTGGTTTTTTGCGGCTGCGTCTCCTTCTGGGTTTCTTGCCGGAAGTCAGTTTCGGCAGCATTTTTTCCCGTTCTTCGTGGTCTGCGGAAAGAAAAGCTTTCCACCACTCGCCTAGTTCCGGACTTAATTCACCACTTTCGCAGCGTAGTTGCATAAAATCATAAGCTGCGCGAAAGCGTGGGTGGGATAGTAAGCGGAACGGTTTTTGCCCGCTGCGCGCATCGAACCGCGGTTGCATCGCCCATATTTCCTGGATGACCATATCGAAGCGGCGCGGAATGGCGAGTTTTTTATGTTGCAGTGAAAGCACTTGATCCATTGCCTTGAATAAAGCGGGCATGGGTTTTTCTCCCGATGCCTGCTGGCTGCTCCAATTCGATAGCACTTCATGCCATAACAATATGGCAAACAGGAATCCGGGTGAAACCGGTTTGTTTTGCTTGATCCGCTCGTCGGTATTCTTCAGCGCAATGGTAATGAAGCGCTCGCCCAAAGGTTGCTCCAGAATCACATCGAGCATCGGTAAAAGACCGTGATGCAATCCGCGCGCACGTAATTCAATCACGCAAGATAGCGAGTGTCCGGATAGTAGCAGCTTGAGCATTTCGTCGAACAAGCGCGACGGCGGAACGTTTTGCAACAATGGCGCCAGATCGCCAATCGGCTGGGCGGTTTGCGCGTCGATTTGCATGCCGAGTTTCGATGCCAGCCGCACTGCACGCAACAAACGTACCGGATCTTCGCGGTAACGCTGCACCGGATCGCCGATGATGCGCAGTTTTTTGATTTTGATATCGTCGAAGCCATTCAGATAATCTAGAATTTCTTCCTTGATCGGATCGTAAAACAGCGCGTTGACGGTGAAATCGCGCCGCACGGCATCTTCTTCCTGGTTGCCGAACACATTGTCATGCAGCAAACGGCCGTGCGCGTCGGTGAGCGGGATCGCTGCGGAATCTTCCTCGGAGTCCGGCGGCGAAGAACCGCGGAAAGTCGACACTTCGATCGTTTCGGCGCCGCACATCACATGAACCAGGCGGAAACGTCGGCCAATGATGCGGGAACGGCGGAATAGTTTGTGGATTTCTTCGGGTGTGGCGTTGGTCGCGATATCGAAATCCTTCGGCGTCAATCCCAACAGCAAATCCCGTACCGCGCCACCGACAATATAGGCGGAAAACCCCGCCTGCTGCAGGCTTGTGGCGATTTTTAACGCGCATGGATTGATCCGGCTGCGCCGGATACCATGCTGTTTGTCTGGAATAATGCTCAGCATTGCAATCGATTCGGAAGCGGGTGTTTTCCGGCTGAATACCTTGCGGAGAAATTTACGAATCATTGCTATACGTAAAGTATCAAGCGCTCATTGTGTTTTTGCATGATGACAGCGGTCAATCCGGGTCAATTCAATTTAAAATTCTGTGAAGCCAGCCGGTAAGCCGGGTTCTGTCGTGGACAGTCATTCCTCTAGATGCACGGTTACCTGTGCATTCAAGCAACCTACCCGCAGGCTCTGCGAGCAACATCATCGCCTGCCTATTTGGTCTTGCTCCGGATGGAGGTTACCGCGTTTCACCGTAACTGAATACGCTCGTCTCTGTGGCCCTATTCCTCGCCTCGCGGCGGACGGCCGTTAACCGTCATCCTGCTCTGTGGAGCCCGGACTTTCCTCTCCCCGTATTCATTGAGAATACAAGCAGCGACTGTCTGGCTAACTTCGCTGGGTATTCTATCAACTTATTTTGGGATAAGACGGATAATTTATGGCGCTGCACCTATTACATCGATAATTTTGATGTAATAGGTGACCGATATCGAGAATTTTTTCCAGTCCAAAAAACTGACTGATGGTTGGTATACATTTCCTTTTACGGAAGGAATTTTATAATCACCGGCTAATCGGCTTATACCGTATGCGTTTCGGTTTCGCCCCTTCTTCGCCCAAGCGTTTTTTCTTGTCGGCTTCGTATTCCTGGTAGTTGCCGTTGAAGAAGGTCCATTGCGAGTCGCCTTCGGCGGCGAGGATGTGGGTGGCGATGCGGTCGAGGAACCAGCGGTCGTGCGAAATCACGAGCACACAACCGGCAAACTCCAGCAGTGCGTCTTCCAAGGCGCGCAGCGTTTCTACGTCAAGGTCGTTGGACGGTTCGTCGAGCAGCAACACGTTGCCGCCGGCAATCAGTGTTTGCGCCAGGTGCAGGCGGCCGCGTTCACCGCCGGAGAGCTGGCCGATGATTTTTTGCTGGTCGCTGCCTTTGAAGTTGAAACGGCCCAGATACGCGCGCGCCGGGGT
>JBDHRU010000265.1:0-2569 GCA_039807765.1 Nitrosomonas sp.
GGCATAGTCGGTATCTTGGATGCGTGACCGGCTGGCTACGGTGGATTCGACACTGATATTGTTATTGGCGATGACAGACTCCAAGCGATTAAGCTGTGCACCGATCTTCGATCTTTCCTCGTTGATGTGATTCAAAGCGAGATCCATCATATAAGTGGCATATCCTGCGTTATTGATCAGATCCAGATTTTGTATGCTCATGGCGGCCGTATTCATTGCGCCGAAGGTGACATCCAGGGTATCTCCTTTGTTCGCACCGACCTGAAACTGTTTGTCATTGCCGGCTGCGGCGGTGCTTATGTTCTCCCAGATTTCATTAAACCCATTGAGCGGATTGGTGCCGTTTCGCGAGCCGCTATCGGAGATAACGCTTGTTGCGGTTTGGATTGACCCGCCATCGGCATCCGCGCCGCCAATCGCGCCGGTGTCGGTATCCGTTAGATTCATACCAGCGATGAATGCGGCGCCGTGTGCGACAAAGTCCGCATTAAAGGCATCGGCGTTCGCATATAAGCCGCCCGTCGCGGCATTGATGGCATCACTGAGGGTGGCTGTCTGATGCTGATTCAGATAGACCATGACATCCTTGATGCCCGAACCACCATTGTCCTTGATGACTTGATGCAGATAGCGCACGGCAGCGTAGGCCGCGGAGTAATCATCCGAAGTGCCGCCCCAAGCTGCGCCTGCGGAGCCGAAAGTGGCTGCCCTGGCCATGACGCCGCCGATCCCGACGCTGCTGATCGATGATTGCAAGCGTTCGTCGGCGCCATGGATGAATTCCGCAGCACCTTCCATGAACCATTTCTGATCGGCTGCAGGATTAAACATCGAGCCGATATTCATGCTGCGGTACATCACGGCATGCACCATTTCATGCGCAATGATCCGGTCGTTATAAAATGGCGCATTGCCGCCATTGGGCAAATTGGGCGGCGTGAAGTCGCTCATGTCGATCTGCAATTTGACGTCGGTTGCTTTCCCGCTATAGCTGCCGGGCACTGACCCCACAACCCGGGCGGCGGTGCCGCCGGCGCCATCGGTGAACGTGGTCAGTTCGATGTTCATGTCGGCGCCATCGGCGGATATGCCGAAATATTGCTGGATCTTGTTTTCCGCATCTTCTAGCCAGCCGTTTTGTAATCCGTACATAACCGCCAGTTGATCGGAGTTACCGAGAACGCCGCTACTGGAAAAATCAAATATTTTTTCGCCGTTAAATGTCGTTGTGGTAGAGATTTTTTCGATTTCCTGAATCAGTTGATTCGCTTCTTCTTGCAGTGCTTTTTTATCGCTCAGGCTATTGGTCGAATTCGCCGCTTGTATGGAAAGCTCGCGGACGCGCTGTATTGCAGTAGTCATTGAGTTCAACGCGCCATCGGCAGTCTGCAGCATGGAAATGCCGTCGCTGGCGTTCCGGGTTGCCTGATTTAAACCGCGAATTTGCGATGTCATGCGTCCGGAGATGGCAAGGCCCGCCGCATCATCCTTAGCGCTATTAATCCGCATACCCGATGATAGCCGCTCTAGTGAGCGGTTCAAATCATTGGTAGCCGCTGACAAATGCCGCGAAGTATTGAGCGCTCCCAGGTTGGTATTAATGGATAAACTCATTTTTTATCATTGTGGTGTCCGAATATGCATTTTTTTAACGAGAGCCGGTTAAATTTCTTTAGGGAAGCTCTGAAAAAAGTAGCGAGCGACGGTCAAACTAGGCGAAATCAGGTGAAAAACGCAGCTTACAAGTGAAGTGGTAAATGCGCATTTTGAACGTGAAGTGCAGTCGTTTTTCAGAGTTTCCTTAAGCGGGGAAAGTAAATCTTTTTGCAGAGCGAATTTAACTCTGTGTGATAAGAGGTTGTACTGGAGCTACGGTTCGTCGCTTGAATTTTTCAGATCGATCAGTGGTAGTTCCAATCCTTCAATGACCGGTAAAGCACGCCCGGCGATACCCTGCAGATCGCCATACATGCCGACTGTCGACTCAATGACACCTTGAATTTGCATTTCCCGCTTGGCCCAGAGCCGTGTCATGGTCTTGCGTTCTTTGTCCAGGTCGGTTTGCATGTCGGCAAACTTTTCCACGATCGCTTCGATGCGATGTTTGAATTTTGGTCCGGTTAAATAACGGTAAACCAACTCCATTTTGGTTTCCTGGCCTTCCTGGAATTGCCGCGTATTGGCGATTTCTATCAGGGATTGGCGCAACGCCATGACCAGCGGTAACGCCAGCCGCGGTTCGCTGACCCAGATGCCCTCGATTTGTCCAAACGTTTCGATTTCTTTCGGTAACGTGCTGGATACTAGCACCGCGATTTCCGCTTTGGCGGTGCGCTGATCGTTGCGCAGTTTTGCCAGCCAGCCGTCGCTCCAGTTCTTGGTTCTTTTCGATTCCCACAAAATCGCGCCGCATCGCTGCCCTGACGATCCCATCACGCGTTGCAGCACATCGCCGCCGAATTCGCCTTTCGCGACGGGCTCAATACTGTCCAACGGGAATTTCAGCCGCAGCGCAGTTTCCAATTCAAGCTCCAGAACTTCACCTTGGAGTTGTTGCGAACCCTGATCG
>JBDHRU010000266.1:0-2562 GCA_039807765.1 Nitrosomonas sp.
GACAATCCCCGGGGCCAGTTCAATATCAGCATCCAGCAACAAAGTATAGGGTGTTTTAACTTCCTGCAATCCTTGCTCCAGCGCCCATAGTTTTCCACTCCACCCTACAGGCGGCGCGGTACCGGATAATACCTGCGCGCCGCAGCGTCTCGCTTGCTCAGCGGTATCATCGCCGGATTGATCATCAATTACAATGATACGTATATTTGTACCTTGTGCTTTGACGCCACTCAGCGTATGGCCGATATAAGGACCTTCATTGCGCGCCGGGATCAATACGGTAATATCGCTTAGATCGACACCAGATTCGAATAATACCGGAGCTTCTATGCTCTCACGCGTGCCCCAAGGACGCCACGGAAGCAGCACCAATGATCCCCAGCATATAGCACCGAGAATCGATGCATACAATACAAATTCCAGCATTATTTCAAGCAAACTTCTTAATTTGTATTAATACTTCGGATCTGATATTTGCCTATTTGTTAATCAGTGTTACAGTAATATCGGAAAGCTTCTTCGGTGCTTTGTTTTCCTCAGCTGCCCATTTTGGTGTAGGCTCAGTCACCATGGGACCTGTTGTTTTGGGTCCGCGCAGTGAGGTCACCATTGCTTTCCATGGATGTTGCAGCGTATCCTCCACTGCAGTCGCTTCATATCCACAATGCGCCATGCATTGCGCACACTTCGGATTATTGGCTGTGCCATATTTTTCCCATGGCGTATCCTCAAGAAGCTCTTTAAAGGTTTTTGCGTAACCTTCATCAGACAGTAAATAACAAGGCTTTTGCCAACCAAAGACATTGCGTGTCGGATTTCCCCACGGAGTGCATTTATAGTTCTGATTTCCAGCCAAGTAATCCAGATATAAAGCGGAATGATTCAATCTCCATTTTCGTTTTAATTTTTTACCTAATTCAAAAATACCGCGGAATAATATTTTGGTATCCTGACTTTTGATAAATACATCTTGCTTCGGCGCTTTCTCGTAACTAAAGCCTGGTGCGATCGTTGCCGCCTCGACCCCCAATTCCATAACATAATCGAGAAATTCAGCGACATCCTCGGGTGTTTCACCCTGAAATAGCGTGCAGTTCACAGTCACTCTAAAACCTTTATCCAGTGCCAGCTTTATCGCCTCAACTGCGCGGTCAAAAACACCATCCTGACAAACTGAGGCATCATGACGCTCCTTCATACCATCCAGATGGATTGAGAAAGTTAAATAGGGCGACGGCGTATAATCATCGATCCGCTTCTTCAGCAACAGCGCATTTGTGCATAAATAAACATATTTTTTACGTTTAATGATACCTGCGACAATCTGAGGCATTTCCTTATGCAATAATGGTTCCCCCCCCGGTATTGAGACCATCGGTGCGCCGCATTCATCGACCGCTTGCATGCACTCATCATAAGAGAGACGTTGATCAAGCACATCTTCCGGGTGTGCAATCTTTCCACACCCGGCACACGCCAGATTACAGCGAAACAAGGGCTCCAGCATTAGCACCAAAGGATATTTCTTGATTCCTTTTAATTTCTGTTTGATTAGATAAGTGCCAACTGCAATCTGTTGACGTAAAGGAACTCCCATGAGCAAAACCTCCAAAAATACTTCACAAGCAAATTAATAACTAATGCCACCAGGCGAATTTAACAAAGCCAATCGCATTATCAACTCAAATTCATCCGGACAATATCGCTACGCATGCAATCTGCTTTAAATATAGCGAATCCCATTTGTATGATGAAGATCTAAATATCAAAATGAAAATTTATAACTATCAACTGGGATAGTACCCCTATCACAATATCGATAATTACCTGAAAAATCTACGAAACCGGATTTTATATTCAACTATAAAACATGACTCTTCCTATAGCAAATATTTTTAACCAATCAAGGAAATTAAGTAGCAGAATTAATTAATATCACAGGGGAAATAAACAACTCGAAATTGGAAATCCATCAAGTGAAAATGCACCAAGAACTTAATGGTAATCCTTGGTGCATCAAAAAATTATAAAACGCAATGGCTATTAGAAATCTACGCCCAATGCACGCAACGTTCTTTTGGTCACTTTGCCAGTTGGTATGCTATTTTGTTTCTGGAAACTCTCGATAGCCGCAACTGTTTTAGCACCACTAACACCATCAACCGCCCCGGGCTTAAATCCTGCATCCACGAGCGCTTGTTGCACTTTGCGCATGAGTGCTGGTGTCATTTTTACCACATCATTGCCATCATCGGGTTGTGCCACTGCAGCAGGTTGCGCGGCTTGAGCTGGAGCTGCTGACTCTATACTTTGTATGCTCTGCACATCTTCAACCTTAGCTGCTGGCTCAGCTGGAGCGGGGACTGGGGCTGGAGCCGGTGCTGCTGGAGCAGGGGCAGGAGCTGCTGCCGGCGCAGGTGCTGCTGGGGCATCTTTGTTTTCTTTAGGAAGCGGTTTCTTTTCAAAAATCGGCTTACAGCCAATCAACAATCCGACTGATAACAAAAGAATAGTATAAGCCACTAATTTACTGATCTTACTAAATTTCATTGCTACCCTCCA
>JBDHRU010000267.1:0-2500 GCA_039807765.1 Nitrosomonas sp.
CACGCAACTTGAGCTGATCAAGCGCAAGGGTTATGATTTTTCTCCTGAGTTCAGAGATATGACCATTCAGCTTTATCTATTCGGCGTCATGTGGAGATTCGCGGAAAACATGGGAGGTGCTGATGATGCACGTGAATTGGCATTCGCGGCTTTGGGGGAATTATTCTTGCAAGAGCGCATGTCCAAGCAAAAAGTGGCCAAGCGTATCGAGTTTCTGAAGAAAATGTCCAAGATCGAGGAAGATCATAATGCGTTGGCTGTCGCCATCGGTTATGAATCCGAATCAGGTGATAGCAGTCTGGCGGAAGTGTTTGACCATTACATCGATGATACGCAGGTGTCCGGCGCATTCTGGCGATTGTACGATCGCGGCAGAAAAATCATGTTGTACGGCGGCTTATCGGTAGCCTTTTTTGTAATCTGGTTTGTTACCTTATTCATGCCGGGAAATACGACGATTGCGATACTTGCGGCTGGGCTTATTGCCGCTGCGCTTTTTGTCATACCGGTATTTTTGATCGGCATTTTCATTTATCGCACAAAAATTAAAAAAGCAAAACAAGTGAGTTAGCGCTTTAGTGGCGTAAAAATGTTTGAAACTGTTCGGTAGTAGCAAAGATTCAAATTGATTGACCAACCGGTTGCTGATGTAAAAATGAGTGCTTATATTATCGATGGCAAAAAATTGGCTGAATCGGTGCGCGCAGAATGGAAAGCACGCGCGGAAAAACTGATTCAAGCGGGCACAAAACCAGGATTGGCGGTCATTATCGTCGGTGATAATGCGGCATCCAGTCTTTATGTCAGAAATAAAGTCAAGGCATGCAGCGAGATTGGCATTTATTCCGAAGTGCACAGCTTTCAGCAAAATGCAACGCAAGCTGAGGTATTGGATTGCATCCAGGCACTCAACCAGAATCCGCATATTCATGGCATCCTGGTTCAATTGCCGCTGCCTGCGCACTTTGAAAGTAATCGGGTGATCACGTCCATCGCCATTGAGAAAGATATTGATGGTTTTCATCTGTATAACGTTGGTGCATTGGTTACCGGCAATACGATATTTTCTCCTTGCACGCCATTTGGCGTTATGGTGATGCTGGAAAGAAGCCGGATTCCAATCGAAGGACAGCACGCGGTTGTAATCGGGCGCAGTAACATCGTGGGTAAGCCCATGGCACTAATGCTCCTGGAGAAAGGTGCAACGGTTACTATCTGTACCTCAAAAACGCGTAATTTAGCGCGGTTTACCAAGGATGCGGATATTCTGGTCGTGGCAACCGGAAAACCGCACATGGTGACTGCGGAAATGGTAAAACCCGGTGCTGTTATTATTGACGTAGGCATCAATCGATTACCGGATGGAAAACTCTGCGGTGATGTCGATTTTGACGCTGTCAAGGAAATTGCAGGTTTTATTACACCTGTTCCCGGAGGCGTCGGCCCCATGACCATTACCATGTTGTTATGCAATACCATACTGGCGGCGGAACGTACTCAGGCCGGTATTCAAATAGAGTAATCCGTTAACTTAGTGAGTGTGCGTGCGTATGGAACAGCAACCCGATATTGATCCGCAGGAAACGCAAGAATGGCTGGATGCGCTTGATTCGGTTATCGCCAATACCGGTAGTGAGCGTGCTCACTTCTTGCTGGAAAAGCTGATAGAAAAGGCCCGTCGTTCCGGTGCTTACCTGCCTTACAGCGCCACAACGGCGTATATCAATACCATACCGGCGGGTAAAGAAGAGCGCTCGCCGGGTAATAATGCCATCGAACACCGGATTCGTTCGTATGTGCGCTGGAATGCCATGGCGATGGTATTACGCGCCAATAAAAATACCAATGTCGGTGGACACATCGCCAGCTTCGCTTCAGCCGCAACGCTGTATGACGTGGGTTACAATCATTTCTGGCATGCACCGTGCGAAACGCATGGTGGCGACCTGGTTTACCTGCAAGGACATTCTTCTCCGGGCGCCTATGCATATGCATTTCTCTCCGGCGAATTGAGCGAAGCGCAGTTGAACAATTTTCGCCAAGAGACCGGCGGTAATGGTTTGTCTTCGTATCCGCATCCGTGGCTGATGCCGGCTTTTTGGCAGTTTCCCACGGTTTCGATGGGGCTTGGACCGCTGATGGCGATTTATCAAGCCCGTTTCATGAAGTATCTGGGCAGCCGTGACTTGGTTAATACCGACGGCCGTAAGATCTGGGCCTTTATGGGCGATGGTGAAATGGATGAACCTGAATCGCTCGGCGCCATCTCATTGGCATCGCGCGAGAAACTCGATAATCTGATTTTTGTCATCAATTGCAATCTGCAACGCCTGGATGGTCCGGTACGTGGTAACGGCAAAATTATCCAGGAACTGGAAGGTGCGTTTCGCGGTGCCGGCTGGAATGTCATCAAGGTGATCTGGGGTTCTTATTGGGATCCGCTCTTGGCGAAAGATACCAAAGGGCTATTGCAAAAGCGCATGATGGAGTGCGTGGACGG